>CAZGOH010000197.1:0-1560 GCA_964527195.1 uncultured Methyloversatilis sp. | reverse complement strand
GGCCGGCCCCACCCAGCCGGATGCCCAGTTCACCCACTCGAAATTCAAAAGAGGCCCAAGAAAACTGGGCGCTACGGTCGCCAGTGTAAGGCCAGCAGGCGCATTCGTCTTATCCCGACAATTTCCGTTGACTATTATCAAGGCAGCCATGTCCGCCCGTTCATAAAGTCGCGCCTCGCCACATCGGGTGGCGCCATTCCAAGGGGGCCTGAAGCATGGTCACGCTTTTCCGGCATCCGGTTCTTGCGGTCGGCTTCCGCACCTTCTTCCCGCTCGCCTGTCTCGCCGGGCTCGCGCTGCCCATTCTTTGGTCGCTGATGTTCGCCGGCGCCGTCTCGCCAGCGCCGACTTTCGCCGTCGCCCCGCTGCACTGGCACGCCCACGAGATGTTTTACGGCTTCGGCTGGGCGCTGCTCGGCGGCTTCTTGCTCACCGCCACGAAAAACTGGCTCGGCGTGCGTGGCTGGCATGGCGGTGCGCTGGCCTTCCTGTGCGCGGCCTGGCTGCTCGACCGCATCGCGCTCGCCCTCGGCGCCGGCTGGCCGGCCTGGCTGTTCTGGCCGGCGACCTTCCTGTTCCAGGCCGCTATCGTCGCCATGCTGATGCACACGCTGATGCAACAAAAGCCCGGCGAGGGCGGCAACGACAACTACTTCTTCTGGATCGCCCTGCCTCTCTTTCTGCCCGCCAAGCTGCTGCTGCTCGACGCAAGCCACTACGCCCACGGCGTGGGCATGTCGCTGGCGCTGTTCCGCTTCGCCTTTCTAATCATGCTCGAACGCACCCAGGTGCAGTTCATGCAGCACGGTTTCCACCTCCAGATCCTGCGCGATGCGCGCCTCGACCTGCCGATCAAGTGGCTTGCTCTCGCACTCGTCTTCGCCACGTTCATGCCCACGCCACTCGCCGGCGCGCTGGAACTGGCGCTCGCCGCCCTGCTGCTCTGGCGCTTCGTCTTCTGGCATTCGCACAAAGCGCTGACGCGGCTCGACATCGGCATCATGTACCTCGGCTATCTCGCCATCGCCGCGCAGCTCGTCGTCTCCGGCATCGGCCATTTCATCCACGTGGCCTGGGCGGGCACGGTCGCCGTGCACCTGTTCGCGCTGGGCACCTTCGGCCTAATCGGCCCCGCGATGATCATGCGCGTCTCGAAAGGCCACACCGGCCGCAACGTCGTTTTCGAACCCGCCGACAAGGCGGTGCTCTGGATCATGATCGCCGGACTCGTCGCGCGCGTCGTCGCCCCCCAGTTCCATCCGGGCGGCTACGTGATGTGGCTGCACCTGGCCGCCACCTGCTGGCTCGTCGCCTTCGCCGTCCTGCTGTGGCGCTACACGCCCTTCCTGCTCGCGCCGCGCGCCGACGGCAGGGCGCATTGAAGATTGATCGCTCCCCCATCCGGTAACGTGTCGTTGCGTTTGCAACCCAGCGTCCAGAAAGAGAGTTTGCCGGGGCGTTGACGCAATATAACGTCATAGGCCGTCGATTGACGGGGATTAGAAGCAATACTGTTTAGATAGATCATCTTTTGCCGTTATAGATGCCATGTTACTGACG
>CAZGOH010000196.1:0-1601 GCA_964527195.1 uncultured Methyloversatilis sp. | reverse complement strand
GGATTAGAACAAGCGATCCAGCCGGCGCAGCACCTCGTCGCGCCCCAGCACTGCCAGCACGCGGTCGATGGCCGGACTCTGCGGCTGGCCGAGCAGCGCGACGCGCAAGGGGATCGCCACCTGCGGCATCTTCATCCCCGTGGCGGCGAGCGTTTCCTTGAGTGTCTTGCTCAAGGCTTCGGGCTGAAAGTCGGCGCTGGCGAGACGGTGACGCAAGTCGGCCAGCGCCGCACGCGCAGCGTCCGTCAGGTGCTGCGCGGCCAGTTCCGGGGACGGCGTCGGCGCAGCGTAGAAGGCGTGTGCGCTGTCGGCGAGTTCGTTGAGGTTCTGCACGCGATCCTTGTAGAGCGCGGCGATGGCGGCCGGATCGGGCGTCGCGGCATCGCTCACGCCATCACGCGCGAGGCGGCGGCGGATTTCCTGCCCGAGCCGCGCGTCATCGGCGAGCTTGAGATAGTGGGCGTTGAGCCAGTTGAGCTTTTCGGTATTGAACTGCGCCGCCGAACCCGTGATGTGGTCGAGATCGAACCACTGCACGAATTGCTCCATGCCGAAAATTTCTTCGTCGCCGTGCGACCAGCCGAGCCGCGCGAGGTAGTTGAGCACCGCCTCGGGCAGGTAGCCGTCCGCGTCATACTGCATCACGCTCACTGCACCGTGACGCTTGGAGAGCTTGGTGCCGTCGTCGCCAAGAATCATCGACAGGTGGCCATAACGCGGCACCGGCGCACCGAGCGCTTCGAGCAGGTTGATCTGGCGCGGGGTGTTGTTCACGTGGTCGTCGCCGCGGATGACGTGGGTGATGCCCATGTCCCAGTCGTCCACGACGACACAGAAGTTGTAGGTCGGCGTGCCGTCGGCGCGGGCGATGATGAAGTCGTCGAGCTCGGCGTTGGCGAACTCGATGCGGCCCTTGACCTGGTCGTCCCAGGCAACGACACCGTCGGTGGGATTCCTGAAGCGCACGACCGGATGCACGCCGGAGGGCGGCGTCGGCAAGGTCTTGCCCGGCGCGGGTCGCCAGCGCCCGTCGTAACGCGGCTTTTCCTTGCGGGCCTCCTGCGCGGCGCGCAGGGCGTCGAGTTCCTCTTTCGACATGTAGCAATGGTAGGCGGTGCCGGCGGCGAGCATCTTCTGGATGACTTCCTTGTAGCGCATCATGCGCTGCGTCTGGTAATACGGGCCTTCGTCGTGGGCGAGGCCGAGCCACTGCATGCCGTCGAGAATGGCCTGCACCGCCTCGGGCGTCGAGCGCGCGATGTCGGTGTCCTCGATGCGCAGCACGAAGGTGCCGCCATGGCGGCGCGCGTAGGCCCAGGCGAACAGCGCGGTGCGCGCGCCGCCGATGTGGAGATAGCCGGTGGGGCTGGGAGCGAAACGGGTTTTGACCTGGGGCATTTGAACGATTTCGATTGCAGGAATTGAAGGGGACGTCTCACTCGTCCGCATAACGCCGCGCCACGGCGCAGAAGTCGTCGTACGCGGTGTCGAAGGCCGCAACGATGTCGGGATCGAAGTGCGTTCCCGTGCCGGCGCGAATGATCCGTGCCGCCTCGTCGAAGGCCATCGCCGGTTTGTAGACGCGACGCGAAATCAGCGCA
>CAZGOH010000195.1:0-1626 GCA_964527195.1 uncultured Methyloversatilis sp. | reverse complement strand
TGATCGAGACGGTGTTCGACACCCTGAACGCCAAGGCCGCCGTGTTCGCGGTGAAACAATACTTCGACGAGGCGGGAATCACCCGCCCGATCATGATCTCCGGCACCATCACCGACGCCTCCGGCCGCACCCTCTCGGGGCAGACCGCCGAGGCGTTCTGGAATTCGCTGGCGCATGCCGAACCTTTCTCGTTCGGCTTCAACTGCGCGCTGGGCGCGAAGGAATTGCGCCAGCACATCGAGGAGATGGCCGGCAAGGCCAACTGCCTGATCTCCGCCCATCCCAACGCCGGCCTGCCCAACGCCTTCGGCGGCTACGACGAGACCGCCGCGCAAATGGCGGCGGAGATCCGCGAGTGGGGGCAAAGCGGCCTGCTCAACATCGTCGGCGGGTGTTGCGGCACCACGCCGGAACACATCCGCGCCATCCATGACGCGGTGGCCGACTGCGCGCCCCGGGCAAGGCCGACGATCGCGCCGAAGTTGCGTATCAGCGGCCTGGAACCCTACAACCTCGGCGCCGGCGACCTGTTCTGCAACGTCGGCGAGCGCACCAACGTCACCGGCTCGGCCAAGTTCAAGCGCCTGATCATCGACGGCAACTACGACGAGGCCCTGGCCATCGCCCGCCAGCAGGTGGAGAGCGGCGCCCAGGTGATCGACATCAACATGGACGAGGCCATGCTCGACGGCGTCGCCGCCATGAGCCGCTTCCTCAATCTCATCGCTTCCGAGCCGGACATCGCCAGGGTGCCGATCATGCTCGATTCGTCGAAGTGGGAGATCATCGAGGCGGGCCTCAAGTGCGTGCAGGGCAAGCCCATCATCAACTCGATCTCGATGAAGGAGGGCGAGGACGCCTTCATCGAGAAGGCGAAGCTGGCCCGGCGCTACGGCGCCGCCGTCATCGTCATGGCCTTCGACGAGCAGGGCCAGGCCGACACCTACGCGCGCAAGGTGGAAATCTGCGGCCGCGCCTACAAGCTGTTGACCGAGCACGTCGGCTTCCCGGCCGAGGACATCATCTTCGACCCCAACATCTTCGCCATCGCCACCGGCATCGAGGAACACGCCAACTACGCGGTGGACTTCATCGAGGCGACGCGCTGGATCCGGAACAATCTGCCGCATGCCCACGTCTCCGGCGGCGTATCCAACGTCAGCTTTTCCTTCCGCGGCAACGAGCCGGTGCGCGAGGCCATCCATACCGTCTTCCTCTACCACGCCATCCAGGCCGGCATGGACATGGGCATCGTCAACGCCGGGCAGCTCGGCGTGTACGACGACATCGAGCCGGAACTGCGCGCCCGTGTCGAGGACGTGGTGCTCAACCGCCGCACCGACGCCGGCGACAGACTGGTGGAATTCGCCAACACGGTGAAAGGCGCGGCCAAGGAACAGGTCGAAGACCTCGCCTGGCGCGAACTGCCGGTCGGCCAGCGCCTCACCCACGCGCTGGTGAAAGGCATCACCCAATACATCGAGATCGACACCGAAGAGGCGCGCGCCGCCGTCGACCACCCGGTCAAGGTCATCGAAGGCCCGCTCATGGACGGCATGAACGTGGTCGGTGACCTGTTCGGCGCCGGCAAGATGTTCCTGCCGCAGGTGGTGAAATCGGCGCGCG
>CAZGOH010000194.1:0-1691 GCA_964527195.1 uncultured Methyloversatilis sp. | reverse complement strand
CTGAAATGACGACAGTCACTCTGCGGGGAAACCCCTTCGAGCCAGCGTGCCGTCGTCGTGTGCGACGGAAGGCGTGCCCGCCCCCGGAGGACCGGAGACGCCGAAATCAGGCCAGGGGGCCGTCCGCGACGATCAGGCCGTCAGCGTCGGCGTAGACCCATGTGCCGGGCCGGAATTCGATGCCGGCAAAGGACACGGGCACGTCCGCCGTGCCGAGGTTCTGCTTGACCGTCTTGCGCGGATGCGTGGCAAGTGCGAGCACGCCGAGATCCATGGCGCCGATGGCGGCCGAATCGCGAATGCAGCCCCAGACGATGACGCCCGCCCAGCCGTTCTTCACGGCCAGCGCGGCCAGCTGGTCGCCGAGCAGGGCGCAGCGCAGGCTGCCGCCGCCATCGACGACCAGGACACGCCCTTCGCCCGGCGTATCGAGGGCTTTGCGGACAAGGCCGTTGTCCTCGTGAATTTTCAGTGTCGCGACCGGCCCGCAAAACGCGGCCCTGCCGCCGTAGTGTCGGAAGATCGGCGTGGCGACGCGAACTTTCGCGTCGTGGGCGTCGCATAGATCGGCGGTCGAAAAACTCATGATCTGGCGAGGGAAACGGAGGGGTGGTCGGGTGTGGTGGAGACATCGGTGTCGAAGCGCAGGACCACCTTGTCATCTTCGTCGAGATCGATGGTGACGCGACCGCCCTGGGCGAGTCGCCCGAACAGCAGTTCGTCGGCGAGCGCCGCGCGGATGGTGTCCTGGATCAGGCGCGCCATCGGCCGGGCGCCCATCAGCGGATCGAAGCCCTTCTCCGCCAGCCAGGCACGCAAGGTGTCGGTGAAGATCGCCTCGACCTTCTTCTCATGGAGTTGAGCCTCGAGTTGCATGAGGAACTTGTCGACCACGCGCAGGATGATCTCGCCGTCGAGCGCTTTGAAGGAGACGATGGCATCGAGCCGGTTGCGGAACTCGGGCGTGAACAGCCGCTTGATGTCGGCCATTTCGTCGCCCGCCTGCTTGTTCGTCGTGAAGCCAATGGTGGTTTTTTGCAGTGCCTCGGCGCCGGCATTCGTGGTCATGATGATGACGATGTTGCGGAAATCGGCCTTGCGGCCGTTGTTGTCCGTCAGCGTGCCGTGGTCCATCACCTGCAGCAGGATGTTGAAGATGTCCGGGTGCGCTTTCTCGATTTCATCGAGCAGCAGCACGGCATGGGGCCTCTTGGTGACGGCTTCGGTGAGCAGGCCGCCCTGGTCGAAGCCGACGTAGCCGGGCGGTGCGCCGATCAGGCGGCTCACCGCGTGGCGCTCCATGTATTCGGACATGTCGAAGCGGATCAGCTCGATGCCCATACAGTAGGCCAGCTGGCGCGCGACTTCGGTCTTGCCGACGCCGGTCGGGCCGGAAAAGAGAAAATTGCCGATCGGTTTCTGCGGATTACCGAGGCCGGAGCGCGACATCTTGATCGCCCTGGCCAGAGCCTCGATGGCGTTGTCCTGACCGAAGACGACGCTCTTCAGGTCGCGGTCGAGGTTCTTCAACGCGGCGCGGTCGTCGGAAGACACATGCTGCGGCGGGATGCGTGCGATCTTGGCGACGATCTCCTCGATCTCCTGCTTGCCGATCAGCTTCTTCTGCTTCGACTTCGGCAGGATGCGCTGCGCGGCGCCGGCCTCGTCGATGACGTCGATGGCCTTGTCGG
>CAZGOH010000193.1:0-1782 GCA_964527195.1 uncultured Methyloversatilis sp. | reverse complement strand
GGGGACAGACCACATTTCCCGCCGTCCCGCCAGCGCCGACTTTCGCGCCGGCACCGGGTTGCCCTCAAGTCCACCACAGGCTAAGGGGAACGGCATACAGGCGGTCGGAAAAGGGAATGACTTCGCGGCCGGCATAGAGGACGATGCCCCGCCTGAAACGCTCCTGTTCCGAGTCGCGCAGATGGCGCAGGCTTTTGAAGTCGGCGCTGCCGATACTCGCGGCCGCCTTCACTTCGATGCCGACCAACCCGCCAAGCCGGTCTTCGAGCAGAAAATCAACTTCGATGTCGCTTTGGGTCCGGTAGTGCCAGAGAGTCAGGCCCCTCCCGGAAAACGCGAGGTGCTTAAGCAGTTCTCCGGCAACATAGGTTTCAAGCAGTGCCCCCGGCAAGCCGGCTGTCGAATCGATTTTGGCGGGTGAGAGATCGCGCAGCCAGGCAAGCAGACCGCAATCCGGCAGGAAGAGTTTGGGGGACTTGACCAGGCGCTTGAGCGGATTGCGTGCCCATGCGGGCACGCGCACAATCAGGAAAAGGGTTTCGAGCAAGGAGAAATAGCGCTTGAGCGTCGTCTGGGTCAGCCCGCAGTCACGCGAGAGTTCGGCAAAATTGAGCAGACCGGCGCTGCGCCCGGCGAGTTGTTGCAGCAGATTGGGCACTTCGGTCAGTTGCTCGATGTTGGAAAGATCGCGCACATCGCGTTGCAGGATGGTTTGCAGGTAGCTTTCGAACCAGGCGGCGCGGCGCGACGTCGTGTGTCGGGCCGTTGCCTCCGGAAAGCCGCCGCGCAACAGGGCCGCAACCAGTATGTCGCGGTCGCAGGGCGGAGGCCTGCCGGCTTCCAGATCGCCATCGAACAGCCAGTCGACCCGGTTGGCGGTCGCGATGCCGGCCATTTCCGCCGACGACAATGGCCAGAGCGACAGCACCTCCATGCGTCCGGCAAGCGAATCGGCCAAGGTCGGCAGCAGCAGCACGTTGGCGGAGCCGGTCAAAAGAAACCGCCCCGCCTCCCGACGGTGGTCGACACTGGCCTTGATATCGAGAAAAAGCTCAGGAGCACGCTGCACTTCGTCGATGGCGACATTCCCCTCCAGTCCGGCGATGAAACCGGTCGGGTCGGATTTTGCTGCGGCCAGAACGGCACGGTCGTCCAGCGTCAGATAACGGCGCTTCCCATTCTGGCTGACGGCTTGCACGAGCGTGCTCTTGCCGGTCTGGCGTGCTCCATTGATGAGAACAACGGGCGTATCAGCCAGCGCGGCCTCGATCAATGGCTGGATGTGGCGGGGAAACATGGTAGCTTTATATCATGAAATCATCCACTCAATGGATGATTTTCAGCCTAAAGCCACTTCGGTTTTCGTGCGCCGTGCCGCGAAGAATTCGGACAACAGAGAGAACAAAGGGGGACAGACCACGATTTCCACCGTCCCGCCAGCACCGACTTTCTTGCGCGTCATGCGTTACACCTCGACATTGGTAACAATTGGCCCAAGGACAGCGGTTCAGAACCCGGATTCTTTTTGATGCCGCACCGCGAGGATGATCACCGATGCGCCATCGAAGCGGTAGCGCACCAGGTAACCGCTATCGCCGAAATCTACCGGCCAGTCGCGGAATTCCTCGTCCATTTCGTCGACCACGCGCCCAACCTGCGGGTGCTGCGACAGGATTTTTACGCCATCGCGGATTGCCTTCACTGCGCGTGTGGCAGCGCCAGGACTTTTCTCGGCGAGAAAACGATACAGGCGCTGAACATTGGCCAGCGCCGGTTCAGACC
>CAZGOH010000192.1:0-1790 GCA_964527195.1 uncultured Methyloversatilis sp. | reverse complement strand
GATCGACGGTGGCACCCAGGGCCTGTACCTGATCCAGCATGTGCAGGAAGCCGATGTGCTGCTGATCTTCGACGCCATCGATTACGGCCTCGAACCTGGCACGCTGAAGCAGGTGCGCGACGAAGAGGTGCCGCGCTTCATGGGCGCCAAGAAGATGAGCCTGCACCAGACCGGCTTCCAGGAAGTGCTGATGGCTGCCGACCTGACCGGCAAGCTGCCTTCCGAACTGGTGCTGATCGGCGTGCAACCCGAGGAACTCGAAGACTTCGGCGGCAGCCTGCGCGACGTGGTCAAGGCGCAGATGGCGCCGGCGCTGAACCTGGCGCTCGCCTGGCTGGCACGCTGGGGCGTGGTCGGCAGCATCCGCAAGGGTGGCGCCGAGGCGATCACCGACCGGGCGCTGGCCATGGACGTCTACGAAGCCGGCCGGCCGCCAGCCGACCAGGCTTACCGGCTTGGCGACGCCCGTTTTCTCAACGCGGAAGCCGCCTGATGTGTCTCGGCATTCCTGTTCAGGTCATCGATTGCGGCGAGCATTTTGCCCGTTGCCGGGGGCGTGACGGTGAGGTCAGCATCGACATCCGCCTGGTCGGCGTCCAGTCGCCGGGTACCTGGCTGCTCTGCTTTCTCGACGCCGCCCGTGAGGTCATTTCGTCCGAGCGGGCCGCTGCCATCAATGCCGCATTGGCTGCGCTTTCTGCGGTCAACGCCGGCGAAACCGATCTTTCTGCCTTCTTTGCCGATCTCGACCGCGAACCCCAACTGCCTGAATTCCTGAGGACGCAAACCCCATGAGTCTCGAACTGAAAGCCGGCCCGACCTCGCTCGAACGCCTCGAAGCCGCGCTGGCACGGATGCAGCAAAAACACGGATTTTCGCGGGTCGACCGCGATAATCCGCAATTTCCCGCCGGTCTGGCGGCACTGCTGCTCACCGACGATCCGCAACGCAATCTGGAAGTCCTCGACGCCTGCGTGATCCTGCCCGAAGCGCTGAACGGTCTCGGCGCCGATGTTGCCCGCCTGGTCGCCGGCCCGGAAGCCGCGGTCGCGCTGATGCAGCGGTTTGCCGTGGCGCGCGCGCCGGCGGTCGTCTTCCTGCGCGACGGCGACTACCTCGGCAGCCTCAACGGCATCCGCAACTGGCAGGAATACCGCGACGAAGTTGCCCGTCTCGCCGCCGGCCCGGCGCGACCGCGCCCGATCCCCATCCCGGTGCGTGATGCCGGAACCACCGGAGCCTGCGCATGAATCCCGCTTCCCTGCGTCCCTTCCCGCTTCCCGTTGTTGCCCTCGGCCCCGGTTCGCAGGGCGACGATGCCCCGGCGTATCTGGCCATGCCGCAAGGCATGCAGACCTTCTCGGCGCCCTACCTGCCCGACGATGCTGAGCCCGATGCGCTTGCCGCCGTGCTCGGCCTGCTCGGCGACTTCGTCGAACAGGCGGCGGCGCGCGGCCTGGATGGCGGTGCCAGTATCGACCTGCTCGGCCTGAACCCGGCGGTCCGCGACCTGATCAACCAGTCGCTCGGTTTCGGCGAGGTCAGCGCCTTCACCATGGCGCCGCGCCACTGGCGTGTCCAGGAAACCGCTTTCGCCGGTTTCTGGCGTGTTCTTGAAGTCGCCGACGACGGGCATTTCCTCAGCGACCGTCTCGAAACCGGCGCCATTCCCGGCGTTCTTGTCGATGCCATGGCGGCCTGCGCCGGCAGCGAACTGGCCGCGCCAGATTACCCAGCCGGCTGCATGAACGCGCCGGCGCTGGTCGAGGAGATTCGCATGCAGGCCGCTG
>CAZGOH010000191.1:0-1816 GCA_964527195.1 uncultured Methyloversatilis sp. | reverse complement strand
ATACCAATTCCCACTGATCAGAACCCCTTTGCCCAGTTGCGGATGCCGATGGACATGATGCGCCAGGGCTGGTCGATGAGTTTGTTCCAGGCGTGGCAGCAGTGATCGACGATGTCCTCGTGATCGCGGAAGACCCGGTTCGACAGCCAGTTGTCGCGCATGAACTGCCAGATGTTCTCCATGACGTTGAGCTCGGGGCATTTGGGCGGCAGCGGCAGCAGGGTGATGTTGTCGGGCACGGCGACGTCGCCGGAGAGATGCCAGCCGGCCTGATCGAGCAGCAGCACGGCGTGTTTGCCAGGGCTGACCATGGTGCTGATCTCGGCCAGGTGCAGGTTCATTGCCGCGGTGTTGCACAACGGCAGGACCAGGGCCGCGCCCTTGCCCTCCTGCGGGCAGACGGCACCGAAGATGTAGACCGACGCATAGCGCTGGTCTTGCGGCGCCGCGGGCCTGGTCCCGCGCCGCGCCCAGCGGCGGGTGATGCCGTTCTTCTGGCCGACCCTGGCCTCGTCGGCGAACCAGATCTCTACCGCGTCGAGGCCGATGCCCTGCTCGCGCGCGATGCCCGCCAGCGTGGCGGGGAAGTTTTTTTGAACGCCTCGATGGCGCCTTCGGCCTGGGCGTGATGCTTCGGCCGGGCCGAAAGCTTGCGATAGCCCATGGCACGTACCTCCCGGCTCAGCGTCTGCACCGAGACCGAGACCCGGAACTCCTCCCACAGCCATTGGCCGAGATCGCACAGACGCCAGCGCACAACGCCATGGATCGCCGGGATCGGTCCCTGGTCGATCCGCGCGGCCAGCGCCTGGCGGTGTGCATCGGTCAGCAGCGGCGTGGGGCCGGGCGCCTTGCGGTCGATCAGCCCTGCCGGCCCCTCGGCGTTGAAGCGCACCACCCAGTCCCGCACGATCTGCAAGGTGACGTTGCCAAGCCGCGCCGCCTCAGACCGCGTGCCGCCGTCGTAGATCGCCGCCAGGGCCAGCAGACGACGGGCCTGGGCAGCGTCCTTGCTGCGCCGTGCCAGGTGACGCAGTTCGGTCGCGGTGAAGTCCGAACGCAGGGCAATGGCGCGAACCATGGTGAGCCTCCGATGCTCACCAGCTTGATGGGGTGGACGGCCCCTGACCCAACGGCATCAGGATGTGCCAAGGTGGCGCGTCAGCTTGTCACCTGAGGGAAGGAGCCGTCCGCATGCAGATTACCACGATTGGCTTGGATATCGCGAAGAACGTTTTCCAGCTTCATGGCGTCGATGGCGAGGGGGAGGTTGTGCTGCGACGCAAGGCCCGGCGCGATCAACTGCTGGGGCTGCTCGACGGGCTGGAGCCGTGCCTGATCGGGATCGAGGCCTGTGCCACCGCGCACCATTGGGCTCGGCAGATCCAAGCGCTGGGCCACGAGGTCCGGCTGATGCCGCCTGCCTATGTGAAGGCCTATGTCAAGCGCAACAAGAACGATGCGGCCGACGCGGAAGCGATCTGCGAGGCGGTGACACGGCCGACCATGCGCTTTGTCCCGGTGAAGTCCGCCGATGCGCAGAGCGTGCTGATGCTGCATCGCGCCCGCCACCTGCTGGTCCGGCAGAGAACGGCGCAGGTAAGCGCGATGCGCGCCCATCTGGCCGAGTATGGCATCGTCGCGCCGAAGGGCCGGGCCCATGTGCGCGAGTTGGTCGAAGCGCTCGACAGCGACGACACCGCCATTCCTGACCTCGCCCGCCAGACCTTGCGGCTCATCGCCGGGATGATCGAGGAGTTGGGCCGGCAGATACGCAAGATCGAGACCGAGTTGATGGCATGGCATCGCGCCACCG
>CAZGOH010000190.1:0-1846 GCA_964527195.1 uncultured Methyloversatilis sp. | reverse complement strand
CGGGTCCCGTTCGACGGTCTGGATGGCGCGAGCGGGGTGGGTGGGCGTGACCACGGTCTGGACCGGGGCGGGCTGCACGTCGTTGGTAACGCTCACGGCCGGGGCGGCGACCTCGACGGTGAGCGGGGTCGGCGGCACATGGACATGCACCACGGGCGCCTCCGCCGGCGGCACGGTGACATGCACCACCGGCGGCTCCACGGGCTGCGCGGGGGGCGGCGCGGGACGCTCGGCGAGCAGGGCGGCGAAGGCGTCGGGCAGCCTGAGCTCGGCGGCCAGGCTGACCTGGACGGGCGGCGCGGCGGCCGGCGACTCGCGGTTGGCCTCGGCGCGCCCCGCCAGTTCGGCGGCGATCATCGCCTCGGCGAGCCGGTCGGCGAGGCCGTTGGCGTTCAGGCGCGGCCAGGCGGCTTCGAGCATGGCGCGGAATTCATCGAGACTCTCGGCCGCGTCGAGCATGGCCTGGAGGGTGTCGACCATGCGCGCGATCTCGGCATCGGCGGCGGGCGCGAGACGCGCGAGCTGGGCGTCGACCGGGTCCTGGAAGGTCGGTGTCGGCGGGATGGCGGCCAGCGCCGCCAGCGCGGCCGCATGCCCTCCCCTGTCAAGGGGAGGGGTGGGGAGGGGTTGGCGCAGCGTCGGTTCGTCATCCACCGGCTGCGGAATGCGCAGCTTCTCATGCACCCACGCCAGCGGAATCGTGTGCATGCCGGCCTGCACCAGCTTGGGCAGCGCCTCGGAGAGCTTGCCGATGTCTTCGGCGCGGCCGGTATCGAACACCAGGCGCGGGCAGCGGCGCAGGCTGTCGATGCCGCCCAGGTTGAGCGCGATCAGCGGATAGATCAGGTCGCGCGTGATCGTGCCGGCGATCTGGCGCGCGTCGGCGTCGCGCAGGTCGTGGCGAATTTCGTTATGGACCTCGCCCAGCGCCCGGTTGCCGTTGGCTTCGGTGCCGCTGGTCAGCGTGCCGCCGAGGATGGCCTTGCTGATGGCGCGCTCGCACCAGTCGATCATCGACAGGTGCGGCGTGCCGCTGCCGTCGGCGGTGACCTTCTGGATTTCCAGAGCCATGTCGGCCGGCATGATGGCGCGGGCGTCGTGGCCGAGCGCCGTGACGGCGCGCATCAGGCTGGCCTTTTCGTCGGCGCTGGCGCCCTGGTAGTACTTGCCGACGACGATCGGCAGGCCGTAGGTTTCCAGGAACTCGGCGAAGTCGCCCAGGGCGTAGGCCTTATAGAGGAACGGCCAGACGAGGGCGCGATGCAGGCCGGCGCGGCCGAGATAGCCGGTCTTCGGCGTGCCGTGGGTGTGCAGCACCCAGCCGAACGGCTGCAAGGGCGCGCCCTCGGCGGAAGCGTCGTTCAGGCGGATTTCGCGGCGCAGGCGGTCGAGCCGGAACCATTCCTGCGGGCGCATCATGAACTCGGGCAGCCATTCGCGGCCGTCCTGCCGCCAGGCGATCTCGACGGCGGCAAAGCCGTGGCCAACGCCTTCCATCAGCGCGAGGATCAGGTCTTCGAGCGGCACCACGGCATCGATCAGCACGCCCTTGACCCACTCGGCGGCGCGCGTCTCGGCGGCGCTGGCCTCGCGCGGCGGCACGATGTCCCAATCCAGCCCCATCACGGCGAGCTTGCGCTTGCCCATCTCCGCAGCGATGTGGGCGTCGCGCTCTTCCATGTCGGCGAACAGGCGGTGCTGGGCCGTCAGGTCGCCATCGTCGGCGGCACGCAGGATCGAGGCCAGGCGCGCGGGCGTGAGGCCGGAGAGCATCGGCGTGAGGTATTGGTTCTCCAGCGAGGCGATGCGGCTGGTCTGCGGTTCCTTGAGTGCGCCCCGGTCGATG
>CAZGOH010000189.1:0-1859 GCA_964527195.1 uncultured Methyloversatilis sp. | reverse complement strand
CCCCATGGGCGCTGACTTGCGTGGTTGTTGCGACGCGGGGCGCTGTGCTTCATGGCGCAGATGCACAGGCAAGCATCTGCGCCTGATGGCGCTTTCGCGGAGGTTCTGGCGCGGCTGCCGGATGGCCTCGATCTGGACGGGTTGGCGCGGCATCACGGTGCATTGACCCGGCGGCGCGGCGTCAGCAGCGGTGCCGCGCTGCTGCGCCTGGCGCTGGCGCGAGGGCGGGCGGCATGTCGCTGCGTCAGGCGGCGGCATGGGCCGGGCTGCATGGCGTGGCACAACTCAGTGATCCTGCGCTCAAGCCCCGTCTCGACAAGGCGGCGGGGTTCCTGTCGGCCCAGATCACGCGACTGTTGGTGGATCGCGCGGCCAGCGAAGGCCTGCGGCCGCACACCGCCCCTACAGCGCTTCCTGGATGGCGAAGTGCCGGCCGACTTCATCGTACGGACGCGCCCTGCGGCATGACGCTGCTCGACCGCGAGGGCAGACGCTTTGACCCAACGGGGCAGTTGGCGACGCTGCCGACAGATGAGGCACCGCATGAGGTCGTTGTTCAGGCCCAGGTGAGAGGCCAGCACAAGACCCTGCCGCCGCGCCTCGTGATCCTGCGCAAATGTCCAACCGCGACGCTGGCGACGCAGCGCAAGGTGCGGCGCGCAGCGCAGCGAAGGCAACAGGCTGTGCAGCCGAAAGCCCTTGCTGCGGCGGAGTTCCTGATCCTGGCGACGTCGTTGCCGGCGGAGCGGTATCCGGCTGATCAGATCGTCGCAGCCTATCGCCTGCGCTGGCAGATCGAGCTGGCGTTCAAGCGACTGAAATCCCTGCCGCATATCGACGCGTTGCCGACGCACACCGAAGCCGCCTCGCGAAGTTGGCTCTGCGCTCACCTGATCCTGGCTCTGCTGTCGGGCGAGTTGAGCCGGGACTTCCTGGAATCTTTCCCCTGAGGAGGAGGCGGCAAGGCGCCGACAGCCGTCGCTATGGCGATTGCAAAGCCTCGCTCTCGACGCGCTCCGCGCCGCCATCGCAGGCGCGATTTCCATCACCGCTCTGCCGCAACGCGGGTTGTTTCCCCACCATCGCCTCGCCGACACGCCGCCTCGACGACAGCGGCAATTCCCGCTCCCCCGAACGCCAGAACCGGCGCCATGTTGGCGCGCATGGGGGCGGAGCCCCCTCCAGCGCGTGCCCTGACCTACTCCGCCGCCGGCCCCCACGCCGCGCGTTTCCGGTAGAGGGTGCTCGGGCTGATGCCGAGGTGGGCGGCGGCTTTCGGGATGTTGCCGTCGCAGATCTCGACGGCGCGTTCGATCGCCTCGCGTTCGATGTCGGCCAGTGGGCGGATCTGCGTCGCGAAGTTCGCGGTGGATGTGCGCGCGGCCAGGGCGGCGGGGGCGGCGCGGAGCGGCAGCATCGCCGCTTCCACCCACTCCCCGTCATGCAGCACCACGGCGGTGCGGACGGCGTTTTCCAGCTCGCGCACATTGCCCGGCCAGCGATGCGCGAGGAGCGCGGCGCGCGCATCGGGGGCGAAGCCGCGGAAGCGCTTGCCTTCCTCGGCGGCGCTCTTCACGAGCATCGCCTCGGCGATCGCGATCACGTCCTCGCCGCGCTCGCGCAGCGGCGGCAGGCGGACGGGGACGACGTGGAGGCGGTAGTAGAGATCCTCGCGGAAGCGGCCGGCGCGCACCTCCTCCAGCGGGTCGCGGTTGGTGGCGCAGACGAAGCGCACATCGGTCCGCCGGAGCTGCGTGCTGCCCACCGGCTGGAAGCTGCCGGTCTGGATGAAGCGCAGCAGCTTGCCCTGCAGCGAGAGGTCCATCTCGCACAGTTCATCGAGGAAGAGCGTGCCGCCA
>CAZGOH010000188.1:0-1925 GCA_964527195.1 uncultured Methyloversatilis sp. | reverse complement strand
GTGCGCGCGACCGCACTCAACGAATTCGGCGCGTGCCTGAGCGCGATGCCATGATGTTTTTTCGACCCTGCTGATCTGCGTACTCACCATGAAACAACTTGCCTGGATTTCCCTGAGCTGTGTTTGCGGCCTTTCGCACGCCGCCCCTGATCTTTCCGCGCCGGAGACCCTCGACGCCGCGCAGGCCGGAAGCATTCGCGTCTTCGACATCCGCACACCTGCGGAATGGCGCGAAACCGGCGTAGTGCCCGGTGCCGGGCGCATCGACTTCTACCGCGGCCCCGATGTGCTGACGCAGTACATCCTGCGCGAGGTCGGCGGCGACAAGAACGCCCCCATCGCCCTCATCTGCCGCACCGGCAACCGCACCACGCATGCCCAGAAATATCTGCAAAGCCAGGGATTCACCCGCGTCTACAACGTCAAGGAAGGCATGCGGGGCAGCGTCGCGGGGCCGGGCTGGCTGAAGCGCGGCCTGCCGGTGGAGGCCTGCGCGTTGTGCTGATTTCCCGCTCCGGCCGCAGTGTCGCGGCCGGGCGGCCCGCCACGCGGATTACTCGCGCATACGGCTGAACACGAAGTCCTGCGATTTCTGCGACAGGTGGCAGGCATGGCAGTCGGCCTGACCTTTGGCGTCGAGCGAGCCCTTGCGCGTCTTCGCATCGAACACCTGGTAGCCCCAGCCGTCGGTCGGCTTGAACTTCGCGCGGTCACGCGCCATCACCACCACCGCCTTGCGCGCGCCCTCTGAAACGGCGTTGTCCTTGTCGACGGCCTCGAACAGGTCGAAGACGATGACCGAGCCATCGGCGAAGCGATTCGCCTTGTAACCCTGCATGGCCTTCTTGTTGCCGTAGATGTGGTGCATGCCGCCCACCGCCTCGTAGAGCGGGTGGCCTGGGTTGATGACCATCGACTTGACGTGCTGCCAATGCCGGAAGCCGTCGGGGTAGGCCACGTCGGCGGACAGGGCGGGGGACGCGGCGAAACCGAGGGCAAGCGCGGCGGGAAGGAAGGATCGGAACATGGCGGACTCCTTTGCTTGAGTGGGTGGAAGATCGATCGATACCCGGCAAGCGCTGCCCATATAAGTATCGAATCGATACCAAAGTATTGAACAGGGTTGTGGCTTTGTCAAACAAGTTTTGTTTCGATACCATCCGACCATGGTTAAGTATCGACTGCACGACCTCATCGCCAGCCTTGCCCGCGCCCTGCAGAGTGAACAGCGTGGCCAGGCCCTGGCCGCCGGCCTGCTGCCGGTGCAGTGGTCGGTGCTTTGTTATCTGCGTGACGCCAACCGCTACAGCAACACGCCGCAGGCCGTGGTGGAATATCTCGGCCTGACCAAGGGGACGGTGTCGCAGACCCTCAAGCTGATGGAAGCGCATGGCTGGATCGCGCGCGCGATGGACGCGAAGGATCGCCGCGTGCAGCGCCTGAGCCTCACCGATGCCGGGCGCGGGCTGCTGGACGACACCGCCGCGCGCGTCTGGACCTGGGCCGTGGCCGACCTGCCGCCGGCGCAACGCGACGCCGCGGAATCGGCGCTGGCACGGCTGCTGGCGGGCTGGCAGAAGTCACGCGGCGGGCGCACCTTCGGTGTCTGCCGGAGTTGCGCCCACTTCCGCGCCGGCGGCGAGGGGTACCACTGCGGGCTGACGGGGGAAGCGCTGTCGGAAGAAGACAGCCTGCGCATCTGCCGCGAACACACCCAGCCCCTCGCCGAAGCGACGGCCTGAGGCGCGGGCCTCCCGCGCTTACTTCCAGGCGAAGCCGGAATGCCGCGCCAGCTCGCGCGGCGTCAGCACCCCGGTATGGCGGCTGCCGCCGATGATCCAGGTCGGGAAGGTTTCGATGCCTTGTGCCTGGCAGCGCGGCAGCATGGGGGTGCCGCGTCCGTTCGGCACGCATTCGACGAAGGG
>CAZGOH010000187.1:0-2012 GCA_964527195.1 uncultured Methyloversatilis sp. | reverse complement strand
GCCGTCCCGCCCGCGCCGACTTTCCACTCAGACCATCTTCACCACGATGTCGTGCAGCGTGTTGGCGCAGGCGGCCATGCGCTCGGCGGCGTGGGTGAGGTGGCGATAGATTTCGCGGCGCTTGAACATCTGGATGTAGTCGTCGCCCTGGAACAGCTGCGCCAGCGACTTGCGGTAGAGCTTTTCGACGCGCCGCTCGCTCTTGCGGGCGAGGTTGGCATCCTCGGCGGCGAGCGCCGGCGCGCTCGAGAGCTTGCCGTAGCCGGCGGTGAGCGCCGCCACGCCGACGCGCAGCTGGCGCGCCATTTCGAGGGTGTACGCGTCGGGTGCAAGGTCGAGCGCATTCATTTCGCTGACGGCATCCTTGCAGGCATTCACCACTTCGTCGAGCGTGGTGATGGCGCGGTAGATGTCCTCGCGGTCGATGGGCGTCGAGAAGGCTTCGTTGAGCGTATGGATGTTGCGCACCTTGACCTTGTCGGCCGCGTGCTCGTCTTCCTTGATGCGTGCGCCGATGGCGGCATCGCCGCTTTCCATGTAATCGACGAGCAGGCCGACGGTATGTTCGACCTGAGTGCTTTGTTCGCGCAGCATGGCGAAGAAATCGGCCGATTTCGGAAAGAAGCGCTCGAAGATTCGTGCCAGCAGGGATTTGTCGTTGGCCGTGCTCATGGGGTGCTCCCGAAGAGGGCGAGGAAGGAGTGCAGCAGGAAGTGGGCGGCGGTCGCCACCAGGGCGGCGCCGGGAATGGTGATGACCCAGGTGGTGGCGATCTCGCGCGCCTTCGCCCAGCGTACCGCCTTGGGCCGCTCGGAGGCGCCGATGCCCATGATCGAGGTGGCGACGACATGGGTGGTCGACACCGGCGCGCCGAGTGCCGAGGCGCTGAAGATCACGGCCGCCGAGGTGAGCTGTGAATCGAGCGCGTGGATCGGCCGCACCTTGTAGATGGCGAAACCCAGCGTGCGCACGATGCGCCAGCCGCCGGAGAGGATGCCCAGCGTCATCGCGATCGCGCAAGAGAGCACCACCCAGAACGGCACCGCGAACACCTCGATATAGCCGCCGAGGAGCAGCACCAGGGTGAGCATGCCCATGCTCTTTTGTGCGTCGTTGGCGCCGTGCGAGAAGGCCAGCCCGGCGGCGGTGACGAACTGGGCGTTCCTCAGGTTGCGATTGACGATCGGCCGTGCGCCGGCCAGCAGGCGCAGCATGACGCGATGAATCGCGAAGCCAGCCCAGAAGCCGATCAGCGGCGAGAGGATCAGCGCCGCCAGCACCTTGACGATGCCGGTGACGTGGCCGTTGGCCAGTTCGGAGAAGCCCCAGGCGACATGATCGGCGCCCACCGAAACCACCACCGCGCCGATCAGCCCGCCCACCAGTGCGTGCGAGGAAGAGGAAGGGATGCCCTTCCACCAGGTGAACAGGTTCCAGGTGATGGCGCCGAACAGCCCGCAGACGAGGATCTGCAGCGCCAGCACCGCATCGACGCCGGAAAGATCGACGAACTTGCCGATGGTGTTGGCCACCGCCGTACCGCCCAGCAGCGGGCCGAGGAATTCGAAGGTGGCTACCAGCAGGATCGCCTGCACCGGCGTCATGGCGCGCGAGGCGATCACGCTGGCGACGACGTTGGCGGCGTCGTGAAAGCCGTTGGTGTAGTCGAAGATCAGCACGATGACGATGGCCGTCACGGCGAGGATGAACAAGGTGTCCATGGCGTCGATCATAGACGCCATGACCGATGCATTGCGGAATTGTTACAGGATGGATCGTGGCGGTCGTGGCCGCCGTGGTTTCCGCGCGACTGCCGGCGCCGACTTTTGCGGGGCATAATGGCGCCATGGCCCGCAAAAAACTCCCCATCGGCATCCAGACCTTCGCCAAGATTCGCGGCGACGATTATTACTACGTCGACAAGACGCCGCTGGCGCTGAAGCTGATCGAGGAAGGCTCCTACTACTTCCTCTCGCGCCCGCGCCGTTTCGGCAAATCGCTGTTTCTCGACA
>CAZGOH010000186.1:0-2036 GCA_964527195.1 uncultured Methyloversatilis sp. | reverse complement strand
CTGTACTTCGAGCACGCCGAAAAGGCCAAGGAACAGATCCGGCGTTGCGCCACGGTGTACAAGAATCTCGTCGTGCTCGACCTGCGCAACGAGGAAACCATCTGGGCCACCAACCGCTTCATGATCTACGCGCTGTTTCCCGAGACCAACATCTCGATCCACCTCATGTGGGGCGTGCAAAAGCAGAACACCGTGTTCGCCACCGGCAAGTCCATCCTCAACCGCAGCTCGAAGACCAACATCGGCGAACTGATGCTGCACTACGGCGGCGGCGGCCACGAGAACGCCGGCACCTGCCAGGTCGCCAACGACCAGTCCGACGTGGTGCTGCAAAAGCTCGTCGCGCGCATCAACGCCGACGGCTGAACGTGCGACCCGTCATTTGAGCTTTTCCCCGCCGGTTCTCTCGCTGCGCGCCTTCGCGGTGTGGCGGCGCAACTTCCTCGTCTGGAGGAAGCTCGCGCTGCCTTCGCTGCTGGGCAATCTCGCCGACCCGATGATCTATCTGTTCGGGCTGGGTTACGGGCTCGGCAGCCTGCTGCCCGAAGTGCAAGGACAAACTTACATCGCCTTCCTCGCCGCTGGCACGGTGTGCGCCTCGACGCTCAACGCCGCCTCCTTCGAGGCGCTGTATTCCAGCTTTGCGCGCATGCACGTGCAGCGGACCTGGGAAGCGATCCTCAACGCGCCCGTCAGCCTCGACGACGTGGTGGCCGGCGAATGCCTGTGGGCGGCCACCAAGGCGGCGATTTCCGGCGCGGCGATCCTGTTCGTGATGGCGCTGCTCGGCTTCGTCGATGGCTGGCTGGCGCTGTGGGCGCTGCCGGCGATCCTGCTCGCCGGGCTGACGTTTGCGGCGCTCGGCCTCATCATGACGGCGCTGGCGCCCTCCTACGATTTTTTCATGTACTACTTCACGCTGTTCATCACGCCGATGATTCTGCTGTGCGGCGTGTTCTTCCCGGTGGACCAGTTGCCGGCGGCAGCGCGCGCCGTGTCCGACTGGCTGCCGCTCGCGCATCTGGTGCAACTGGTGCGACCGCTCGCCAGTGGCGAGGTGCCGGCGGACGTGTTCCGCCATGTCGCCGGGCTGGCGCTCGTGGCCGTCGCCGCGTTCTGGCTCGCGCTCGGGCTGACGCGCCGGCGCCTGCTCAGGTAAGGGCTCCGCCGTCCCCGCGCTGGCGACGGGCCGGCTGTCGCCGTCCCCACGCTGGTGACGGGCCGGCTGTCGCCGTCCCGTCAGGGCCGACTTTCGATCTGCCTGTCCATCTGTAGTTGCGGAAGGTTTGCCGGAGCGGCCGGCCGCGCGAGCCATGCGCCCACAAAGGCGCCGAGGGCGAGGCAGGCGAGTGCGACGAGCACACGCCGGAATTTTTCGCCAGACGTCTTCTTGCGGCCGGGGCGGTCGGCGGATGCGTCCGGTGGCGCGGGGGCGGTCGGGGCGACGCGCGCCAGTTCGGCATCGAGGGCGGTGCGCTCCTGCCGTGCCGTGTCGGCCTCGGTCTCGGCCTGGTAACGCGCCTGTGCGGTCGCCTCGGCTTCGCGTTCGGCGACGAGGCGCTGGGCACTCACCCGCGCCAGTTCCTGTTCGGTGGCCAGCCGCGCCAGCGCCAGCGTTTCGGCGGCCTGTTCGGACTGGACGCGCGCGCGCGCGGCTTCCAGTGCCACCTGCTCGGCCGCCAGTTTTTCCCGCACCCGGGCCTCGATCTCCGCCTCGCGCCGGGCGCGCGCCGCCGAGGCGGCGGCGAGGTCGGCGAGCGCCTGTTCCTTGCGACGCGCTTCGGCGCTGGCCAGTTCTTCCGCTTCGAGCCGGGCCTTCAGGGCTGCTTCGGCTTCCTGCTCGGCGCGTGCCTGTTCGATGGCCAGCCGGCGCATGCCGGCCTCGTTGGCGGCCCGCATCCGCGCCTGCTCCGCCGCGAGGCGTTCGGCGGCGGCGCGCTCCTCCGCCGCGACGCGCAGGGCGTCGAGTGCGCCCGCGCGCTGGCCGGCCGCCGTGCTGGCATGTTCGTCGGCGCCGGCGCGTGCGAGCGCTTCGG
>CAZGOH010000185.1:0-2037 GCA_964527195.1 uncultured Methyloversatilis sp. | reverse complement strand
TGAAAGAAGGCAACCTGCAGGCGCCGACCCGCCATCCGCTCGACTGGCGCAACCCGGCGTTCTACGACGACGATGCGCTCCATCGGGAGATGGAGCGCGTCTTCGACATCTGCCACGGCTGCCGCCGCTGCGTGAGCCTGTGCCAGGCCTTCCCCACGCTGTTCGACCTCGTCGATGCATCGGCGACGATGGAAGTCGATGGCGTCAAAAAGGAGGACTACTGGAAGGTCGTCGAGCACTGCTACCTCTGCGACCTGTGCTACATGACCAAGTGTCCCTACGTGCCGCCGCACGAGTGGAACCTCGATTTCCCCCACCTGATGCTGCGCGCCAAGGCGGTGCATTTCCGCACCGGCGACACGAAGCTGCGCGACAAGCTGCTGACCAGCACCGACCTCGTCGGCAAGTTCTGCGGCATCCCGATCGTCGCGCCGACCATCAACGCGGTCAACAAGATCGGCGCCGTGCGCAAAGCTCTGGAAGGCGTCGTCGGCATCCACAGCGAGGCCTGGCTGCCCGAGTTCGATGCCAAACCCCTGCGCAGCCGCTTCAAGGTGCTCGACCCGGCCACGCCCGGCGAGGCCGCCGGCAGGACCACCGGCAAGATCGCGCTGTTCGCCACCTGCTACATGAACCGCAACGAACCCGGCCCGGGCGAAGACCTCGTCGCCGTGTTCGAACACAACGGCATCCCCGTCACGCTGGCGCAGAAAGAAGTCTGCTGCGGCATGCCCAAGCTGGAACTCGGCGACCTGCAGTCGGTGCGCCTGGCCAAGGAGAAGAACATCCCGGTGCTGGCGAAGCTCGTCGATGCCGGCTGGGACCTCACCGCGCTGGTGCCCTCCTGCGTGCTGATGTTCAAGCAGGAACTGCCACTGATGTTCCCCGACGACCCGGACGTGCAGAAGGTGAAGAACGCCTTCTACGATCCCTTCGAATACCTGATGCTGCGCCACAAGGACGGCAAGCTGAAAACCGACTTCAAGGCCGGCCTCGGCAAGGTGTCGTATCACGCCGCCTGCCACCAGCGGGTGCAGAACATCGGCCCGAAGACGAAGGAATGCCTGTCGCTGGTGCCCGGCACCGAAGTCGATGTCATCGAGCGCTGCTCCGGCCACGACGGCACCTATGCGGTGAAAACCGAGTATCACCCCTACGCCATGAAGATCGTCAAGCCGGTGGTCAGGCGCATCGAGGAAAACAAGCCCGAGCACTACGGTTCGGACTGCGCCATGGCCGGCCACCACATCGGCCACGCACGCGGCGATGGCTCATCGCCGGAGCATCCCATCACCCTGTTGAGAAAAGCCTACGGAGTGTGACTCACATGCTCACCCACGACCAACTCTACAGCCTCGAACAATATGCCCGCCTGCGACCGGAATTCCGTGCAAAGGTCATCGCGCACAAGAAGAATCGCATCGTCGCCCTCGGCCCGAACGCCACCCTGCATTTCGAAGACCGGCTCACGATGCAATACCAGGTGCAGGAAATGCTGCGCCTCGAACGCATGTTCGAGCCGGAGGCGATCCAGGAAGAACTCGACGTCTACAACCCACTGATTCCCGACGGCAGCAACTGGAAGGCGACCTTCATGGTCGAATTCCCCGACCCGGACGAGCGCAAGGCGCAGCTGGCGCAACTGATCGGCATTGAGCGCGCCGTCTGGGTGCAGGTGGCCGACTTCGCCCGCGTCACCCCGATCGCCAACGAAGACCTCGACCGCGAGACCGCAGACAAGACCTCCTCCGTGCACTTCCTGCGTTTCGAGCTCACGCCGGAAATGTGCGCCGCCGTCAAATCCGGCGCGGCGATCCGCGTTGGCATCGACCATCCGCGCTACCACGCCGAACGCACCCTGGCTGCGCCGGTACGCGATTCGCTTTGTGCCGATCTGGCCTGATGCTTTCCTCCTGAACTCCCCTCACTGTTGGCATCATATCCATGAAGAATTCATGGATAATCGCGGCCGTTCAATGACCAAAGGTAACTACTCAGGTAGGCCGGAATAGCATCGCTGTTCCGGGTTTGAGGTAG
>CAZGOH010000184.1:0-2043 GCA_964527195.1 uncultured Methyloversatilis sp. | reverse complement strand
ATGCGGCTCGACAAGCCGATCGGCATCCTGCTGCTCCTGTGGCCGACGCTGTGGGCGGTCTGGATCGCCTCGGATGGTGCGCCGCACTGGATGGTCGTCTGGATTTTCGCGCTCGGCACGGTGCTGATGCGTTCCGCCGGCTGTGTCATCAACGACTATGCCGACCGCGAGTTCGATCCGCATGTCGAGCGCACCCGGGCGCGCCCGCTCGCCGCCGGCACGGTGACGCCGCGCGAGGCCTTCCTGCTGTGCGGCGCGCTGGTGGCGGCGGCCTTCCTGCTCATCCTGCCGCTCCTGACGCCGCTGCTGTTCGCGCTGGCGCTGATGGCGATCTTCCTCGCCGCCAGCTATCCCTTCACCAAGCGTTTCTTTGCGATTCCGCAGGCCTACCTGGGCGTGGCCTTCGGCTTCGGCATCCCCATGGCTTTCGCCGCCATCCAGGGGTTGGTGTCGCCGCTGGCCTGGACGCTGCTCGTCGCGAACATTTTCTGGGCGGTGGCCTACGATACCGAATATGCGCTGGTCGACATCGAGGACGACCGGAAGATCGGCATCCGCACCTCGGCGCTGACTTTCGGCCGCCACGTCATCCACGCGATCATGTTGTGCTACGTTGTCACGCTCGGCCTGCTCGGTTTCATCGGTTGGAAGCTCGGTTTTGGCTGGGCCTACGCGACGGGCCTCGTTCTGGCCGCCGCCATTGCCGCTTACCATTACACGCTGATCCGCAATCGCGAACGCATGAAGTGCTTCAAGGCCTTCCTGCACAACAACTGGTTCGGCGCCGCCGTGTTCGCCGGCATCGTCGCCGAGTACTGGATGACCCGATGAACGCCTGTCAGGACCTGCGCGAGTTCATCGCGCGCCTCGAAACGCGCGGTGAACTGAAACGCATCACCGTGCCGGTCGATCCCAGTCTGGAGATGACCGAAATCGCCGACCGCGTGCTGCGCACCGGTGGTCCGGCGCTGTTGTTCGAAAAACCGAAAGCCGGCGAGATGCCCGTGCTCGCCAATCTCTTTGGCACGCCGCAGCGCGTCGCCATGGGCATGGGACAAGACGAGGACTGGAAGACGGCTTTGCGCGAAGTCGGCAAGCTGCTCGCCTTCCTCAAGGAGCCGGAACCGCCCAGGGGCCTGCGCGATGCGTGGGACAAGCTGCCGCTGTTCCGACAGGTGCTGCACATGGCGCCAAAGCTGGTGTCGTCCGCGCCCTGCCAGGAAATCGTCTGGGAAGGGAAAGACGTCGATCTCTCCCGCCTGCCGGTGATGACCTGCTGGCCCGGCGACGCGGCGCCGCTGATCACCTGGGGCCTGACGGTGACGCGCGGCCCCAACAAGACGCGCCAGAACCTCGGCATCTACCGCCAGCAAGTGATCGCGCCGAACAAGGTGATCATGCGCTGGCTGGCCCATCGCGGCGGCGCGCTGGATTTCCGCGACCATTGCCAGAAGCATCCCGGCACGCCCTTTCCGGTCGCGGTGGTGCTCGGCTGCGACCCGGCCACCATCCTCGGCGCGGTGACGCCGGTGCCCGACACGCTCTCCGAATACCAGTTCGCCGGCCTGCTGCGCGGTGGCAAGACCGAACTGACAAAGTGCATCGGCTCCGACCTGCAGGTGCCGGCACGCGCCGAGATCGTGCTCGAAGGCGTGATCCACCCCGGCGAGGTTGCCACGGAGGGGCCGTATGGCGACCACACCGGCTATTACAACGAACAGTCCGAGTTCCCGGTGTTCACCATCGAGCGCATGACGCTGCGGCGCGAGCCGATCTACCACAGCACCTATACGGGCAAGCCGCCCGACGAGCCGGCGATGCTGGGCGTCGCGCTCAACGAGGTCTTCGTGCCGCTGCTGCAGAAGCAGTTCCCCGAGATCGCCGACTTCTACCTGCCGCCCGAGGGCTGTTCCTACCGCCTCGCGGTGGTAAGCCTCAAGAAGCAGTACCCGGGCCATGCCAAGCGCGTGATGTTCGGCATCTGGAGTTTCCTGCGCCAGTTCATGTACACCAAGTTCATCATCGTGGTGGACGACGACATCG
>CAZGOH010000183.1:0-2043 GCA_964527195.1 uncultured Methyloversatilis sp. | reverse complement strand
GCGCCGGCCAAGGAATCGCCGATTGCGCGCCAGCGCCGGCAAACCCTGCCGCAGACCCGACTTTGACACCGCCAAGTAACACGCCCGTCGGAAAGCCGCGCGGGCCAAGGCATTCGGCGAGGCGGCCGAAATCGGTGTGTATCTAGGCGGAGATGGCGCTCAATCCAGATTCAGGATCGGCTTGGGCGGCTTGATATTCAACGCTTTCAATCGGTTAGCCGCATCCGACGACGGTTCGGTGACCTGCCAGACCCGCCCGTTGGGGCTGGACAATAGCGCCAGCTGGATCCGCTTCAAATCGTCGCGGACGTTGCGCCAGGTATCCTGACACGCGTGCTCGATGCTGCGCTCAAGCAACAGCGACAGGACGGTGATGGCGATGTGCGCATGGATGCGGTGCGGCGCCCAGTGGAACACCGGGCGCATCTTCAGCCCGCTCTTCAAGGTTCGCCACGCCTCTTCGACCCGCTGCTGCTGTTTGTAGCCGAGCGCCATGTCCTCGGCCGTCAGCGTGTCGTCGTTGCTATGGACGACGAACTTGCCGTCGAAGCGCTCCAGCTCGGCGATCGCCTGGCGGTCGATCGCCAGGCCCTGTTTCGTTTCCTTCAGCAGGCGCCCGTAGCGGGCGCTGCTGCGCAAGGCGCAGACCCGTTTCGTGTGACCCTCGTTGGCCAGGTCGGACAGGCAGGCCAGTTCCGCTTCCAGTTCCGCGATCAGTTCCTCGCGATGCGCCTTCTGGCGCCGGGCCTCCAGCGCGTTGAAACAGACCGCATAGCGCCGCCTTCGCTCGCCCTCGCCGACGACGACTTCCTTGACCTCCAGATTCTCGGCGACGACCCGGTAGCGCCCCGGCCGCGACAGGACGGCCTCGGTCACTTCATCGCCGCGCCGCATCGGCATCGCCAGCAGGTACTTGCCGCCGCCCTTGGACAAGGTCTGCAGGTTGGCCTGCGAGACCATGCCGGCATCGCCGACGAAGAGGCAGCGGGTGAGTTGCCAGCCGCGCAGGTCGTCCTTGACCTGGGCGACGGTGGCGACGTCGACCGTGTTGCCGGGAAACACCCAATGGCGCACCGGGAAGCCGTCCCGGGTGACGGCCAGGCCGACGACGATCTGTGGCGCATCGCTCCGCCCGTTCTTGCTGTGGCCACGCTTCCTCGGCGCCGCATAGGTCTTCTTGCCCGCCGCTTCGCTGCCCCGGACCTTCCCGTCCCGATCGCCGGCGTCCTCGTCGCTGATTTCGAAGTGCAGCGAGCTGGTGTCGTAGAAGATCACCTCGACGTCCAGATTGAGCAGGTCGGCGACGCGATGGAAGATCGCCTGCTCGATGGCATCCTGGTTCGCTTCCAGGAAGTCCATGGCGCGGTAGAGCTGGTGCAGCTTGAGGTCCTGCGTGCCTTCGATGTGCGCGTCTTCCTTGAGCCATTGCTCATGGCAGTACAGCTTCGAGGCCGGCGCGCAGGCGCGGTTGGCGACCAGGGCGAACAGCGCGCGCTCGACATCGAAGCCGAGGTGCCGCGTGCCGGCTTGCCGCCGCGCGATGGCGTCGATCCCCAGTTGCTTCCAGACGGCTTCGAGGACATAGAGGTCGCCGTAGGGCCAGGCGCAGATGAGCCGCCAGTCGCCCCCGGCGGCGACGATCTCTTCCGGCGAGCAGCGGCGCAGGATGCTCTTGGCCAGCCGGCGCAGACGCTCGACAACTTCGGGATCGTCGGCTCGCCCGCAGTTATGGACGATGCAGGCTTGCGATCTTCCCTTGCCGGCGTCCCAGACGTTCTCCGCCAGTTGCAGGTAGGTCACGACGCTACCGTCGGCCCGCCGTTGTTTGCTCTCGCGCAGGTACATGGCCCGGATCGTAGGACCTCGCCCCGGGAGAAATCAACAATCCATGTATCTAGGCGTTTGGCGATCCGATGCCCGGAAACCCGCACGGTTACGTGGGGTCACCCGAAAATGTGCCTTGAAAGTGTCAAAGTCGGGCCTTGCCCGCGCCTGTTTTTTTGCATTGCAGCAAGCTACACTCGCGCCAACACTTGGCCGCTG
>CAZGOH010000182.1:0-2073 GCA_964527195.1 uncultured Methyloversatilis sp. | reverse complement strand
TCAAGCGGTTTTTCGGAACGTCGGAGAATGCGGTCAAGACGCAAATCTGGATCGCCGTGTCGGTCTATGTGCTCGTCGCCATCATCAAGAAAAAGCTGCAACTGGACGCCTCGCTCTACACTTTGCTACAGATTTTGTCGGTCACCCTGTTCGAGAAGATGCCCTTGCAGCAAGCCTTTCCGGCCGGCGAGTACATTCCCCCAGAGGGAATGCCGCGCAACCAACTGAATCTATTCACGATTTAACCGGACAGTAGTGGATACCACTATTTGCTACCATAAGGACATGAAGCGAAAGCACCAGCGCACGTTGGAATTGATCTTTTCCCGGCCCGTTTCGGCGAATGTTCGCTGGGCCGATATCGAGGCGCTGTTTCGAGCGCTTGGCGCGGAGTTTGATGAGCGTGAGGGTTCGCGTGTCGAGGTGTTCTTGTTCGGGGTGGTAAGGATTTTCCACCGCCCTCACCCGTCGCCCGACACGGATAAAGGTGCCGTCGCGCAAATTCGTAAGTGGCTGGAAGAAAATGGAGTGGAACCATGAACACCATGACGATCAACGGTTATCAAGCAGTCATCGCCTATGACCCAGACATCCAAATGTTCCGTGGCGAGTTTGTCGGCCTGAATGGGGGCGCCGATTTCTATGCCAAGGATGTGGAGGGCTTAAAGCACGAGGGGGAAATCTCGCTACGCGTATTTCTCGAAGCCTGTGAGCGCCGTCAAATCGAGCCGCGCAGGCACTTCTCCGGCAAGTTCTCTTTGCGCGTCGATCCAGCCATCCACGAGGCCGCCGCCATCGCCGCAGCTGCGCATGGGCAGAGCCTCAACCAATGGGTGACCGAGGCGATCCGTCAGGCGGCGCAAGCGGCATGATGCCCGGTGACGAGACGAAAACCGGACACGCAATGAGTGGCCCGAGCCGGACATGTCGTAGCGGTGCGACATTCCCGCAGAACTGCGCATTTATCGCCTGACCAAGGAGACCCCGATGAGCTACTACGAACACCACGTATTTTTCTGCACCAACCAGCGCGAACCCGGCGAGATGTGCTGCAACAACCACGATGCCCAGGCCATGCGCGACTACTGCAAGCAGCGCGTCAAGGATCTGGGCAAGAAGATTTCCGGCAAGGTGCGCATCAACAGCGCCGGCTGCCTTGATCGCTGCGACAAGGGACCAGTGATCGTCGTCTATCCGCAGGCAGTCTGGTACACCTACGTCGACCAGGAAGACATCGACGAGATCGTCGATTCGCACTTCGCCGGCGGCCAGGTCGTGGAGCGCCTGCTCGTCAAATGAGCCGGCACGAACACCAGTTCATCGACGGTCCCGCCGGCCGGATCGAGGTCTTCGTCGAGCCGCACGAAGGCGCCACCGGCATCGCGCTGATCGCGCATCCGCATCCGCTCTTCGGCGGCACCGCCGACAACAAGGTGGTCACCACACTGGCGCGGGCCCTGCGCGAACTGGGTTGCCACACGCTGCGGCCGAGCTTTCGCGGCGTTGGCGGCAGCGAGGGCGAGCACGACCACGGCATCGCGGAAACCGACGACCTGCTCGCCGTGCATGCCTGGGCGCGCACACGCTTTGGCGGCGAATTACCCGTGTTCCTCGCCGGCTTTTCCTTCGGGGCCTACGTCGTCACCCGCGTGGCGCAACGCCTCGCCGAGCGCAAG
Organism: uncultured Methyloversatilis sp.; assembly: GCA_964527195.1. Lineage (GTDB taxonomy): Bacteria > Pseudomonadota > Gammaproteobacteria > Burkholderiales > Rhodocyclaceae > Sulfuricystis. The sequence continues at coordinate 397 of CAZGOH010000182.1, read as the reverse complement.
GATCCGGCCCGGCAACTCGTGCTGGTCGGCACCGCCTCCGGCTTCATCGAGGGCATGCGCAGTTACGAAACCGCTGCCGTGCCGCCCGACACCCTCGTCATCCACGGGTCGCAGGACGAAACCGTGCCGCTCGCCAACGTGCTGGCCTGGGCCGAGCCGATGAACCTGCCTGTCAGCGTGATCCCCGGCGCCGACCACTTCTTTCACCGTCGCCTGCACGTCATCCGCGAGATCATCCGGCGCCAGTGGTGCCATTGACTACAATGCACCCGTCGCCCGGGTGGCAATTGCGCCACCGCGAGCGCAACGGCCTTGCCCAATGCTGCATCAAGGTGGGAAAGCGCCTGCTGATAAGCCGGGGCCGTTATGAACGCTGGCTGTCATCCCAGCTAGGGGC
>CAZGOH010000181.1:0-2094 GCA_964527195.1 uncultured Methyloversatilis sp. | reverse complement strand
GAATGTAGCCCTGGATCTCGTCGCAGCCAAGCTGCTTCAGGCTCGCGCGTTGCGCCGTGGTCTCGACCCCCTCGGCGATCACGGTGACGCCGAGGCCGTGGCCGAGCGCGATCACCGCGCGTACGATGGAGGTTGCCTCGCTGCTGGCCGGCATGTCGCGCACGAAGGACTGGTCGATCTTCAGCTTGTCGACCGGGAAGCGGCGCAGATAGGCCAGCGAGGAGTAGCCGGTGCCGAAATCGTCGATGGAAATCTTCACGCCGATACGTCGCAAGGATCGCAGGCGCGAGAGCACTTCGGCGGCCTCGTGCATGGCGACGCCCTCGGTGATTTCGAGCTCGAGGCTGGCCGGCTCGACGCCGTGCCTTTCCATGGCCGCACGCACGACGGTGACGAGGTTGGGGTGGGTGAATTGCACGGCGGAAAGGTTGACCGCCAGCAGCAGGCGCTCGTGACCGGCGGCGCGCCAGGCGGCCAGGCAGCGGCAGGCCTCGTCGATCACCCATTCGCCGATCGGCACGATCAGACCGACCTCTTCCGCCATCGGCACGAACATGCCGGGCGACACCAGCCCGCGCTTGAGGTGGTTCCAGCGGATCAGGGCCTCGATGCCCGCCAGCCGGCCATCGCTCAGGCTCGCTTGCGGCTGGAAGTGCAGGGTGAATTCGCCGCGCCGCAGGGCCTCGGCCAGTTCGCCTTGCAGGCTCATCTTCTCGATGATCGCCCGGTTCATGCGCGGCTCGAAAAAGGCGACCTTGTCCTGCCCCTGCTGGCGCGAGTGGTTGAGCGCCGCGTCGGCGTTGCGCAGCAGGGTCTCGGGGTCGGCGCCATCGGCCGGATAGGCGGCGATGCCGGCGTTCGCGGTGATGTGCAGGGCGTTGCCGACGACCTCGATGGGCTGATGCACCGCTTCGAGCAGCCGTTCGGCGAGGTTCATGGCGCGGTGCGGCTGGTTGAGGCGCGGCACGACGATGACGAAGTCATCGCCGGTGACGCGCGACACCGTATCGCCCTCGCGCGTGCCGGCGATCAGCCGCTGGGCGACGCTCTTGAGCACCTCGTCGCCGATGCTGTGGCCGAAGGAATCGTTGATGTGCTTGAGACGGTTCAGGTTGATCGCCATCAGATACAGGGAGCGCCCCTCGTTCTGCGCGGCGATGATCGCCTGGTTGATGCGGTCGATGAGCAGCGCCTTGTTGGGCAGGTCGGTCAGGCTGTCGAACCAGGAATAGCGGTGGATCAGGCCTTCCGCGCGCTTGCGCTCGGTGATGTCGGAAAAGATCGCCAGGTAGTGGGTGACCTTGCCCTGGCGGTTGCGCACCGTCGAGATCGACAGCCATTCGGGATAGTACTGACCGCCACGGCGACGGTTGATCACTTCGCCCTGCCATACGCCGGTTTCGCTCAGTGTGCGCCACATGTCGCGGTAGAACTCGGGCGTTTGCTTGCCGGAAGAGAGCAGGGAAGGATTGCGCCCCGCCACATCCTCTGCCGACCAGCCGGTGATGCGCGAAAACGCGGCATTCACGCTGACGATACGATTGTGCTCGTCGGTGATCATGATCGCTTCGGCGGCGTTGTCGAACACCTGGCGATAGAGCGCCAGGCTATCTTCCCAGACATGCTGCTGGGTCAGGTCGCGCACCACGGCGAGGAACATCTGCTCGTCGCCCGTGCCGGCCTCCGCGCCGTCGGTCTCGACCGCCAGGGACAAACGGCGCAGGCGGACCTCGGCCGCGAAGATCGAGCCGTCGGCGCGTCTGAGCGGCCACTCGGTGAAGAAGCTGTCGATCTGGCGCATCGAGTCGCGCGCCATGGCATCGAAGGATTCGAAGGCCGCCGGCTCCACATGCAGCATGCTCGCCGTCATGGACCGCAGCACGTCATGCGCGTAGCCGAACATGCGCGCCGCCGCCGCGTTGCACTCGCGAAATGCGCCGCGACTCGAATCGTAGAGAAACACCGCGTCGTCCAGACTGTCGATGATGCGCGCGAGTCGCTCGCACGCCGAGACATCCCGTTGCGAGGCCTTGCTTTTTATGGCTCTGTTGAATTTTGAGTGGGTGCTGGCGTCATACGCGGGACGGGCTGGGC
>CAZGOH010000180.1:0-2125 GCA_964527195.1 uncultured Methyloversatilis sp. | reverse complement strand
CCGACCCTCGCGGGCCGGGCGTCCCGATGCCGAGCAGACGATCCAGACTGAGGCGGTGTTTCAATCCTCGCCCGACCCTCGCGGGCCGGGCGTCTGTTCGCGCACAGTGCAATGATTTGCCTTGGCATTTCCTTCCCTTTGCGCGAACTTCGCGTCGCTGCGGTTGCAGACGGCGCATGGCATTTTGCACTGTTTCGATTCTGGCAAACGAATCAGTGCGTTCCGCGTTGCGCGGACCTCCCGGAGAATCTCGGTCGCTTGGGTTCCGCGCGTCATATCACCAGTGGCCCTTCGAAATCGACGGCCCGGAATTTTCCGTGTTCCCGCACATGCAGCCTGATCGGCTCCGTCAGTCGGTAGAAGCGCAGGCAGTCCTCGTTCGGCTCGATCTCGGCAAGCAGGCGGCGTTCGAGTTCCTCGAACTGCGCAGCATCGACGCGGCATTCGAAGACCGATTTCTGCACGCGTTGGCCCATGCTCTCGCAGACGCGGGCGACGCGCCGCAGGCGCTTCCTGCCGGCTGAAGTTTCGGTGGAGACATCGTAGCTGACGATGACAAGCATGGCGCTTACTTCGGCGTGAACGGCGGATAGATTTCGGCGTCGCCGCGCACGGCGCGGGCGAACAGGCGGGCCTGGACGAAGGGGGCGAGACCGAGGGAAAGGCTGCTTTCGAGCAGCGGATGCGTGAGCGTTTCCTGCTTGCGTTCCTGATAGGCGACGACGGCGCGCTTGCGCGCCTCGTCCTTCAGGGTAACGGCGCCGCCGGGGCGTTCGACAAAATCGTCGGCATCAATCTGGCGTCGATTGACAAGCGTGAGGGCCAGCCGGTCAGCCATAAGCGGTCGAAACTCCTCCATCAGGTCGAGCGCCAGCGCGGCGCGGCCGGGGCGCACGGCATGGAGGAAGCCGATCTGCGGGTCGAGGCCGACACTCTCGACGGCGCTGCGACAGTCGTTCATCAGCATCGAGTAGAAGAACGAGAGCAGCGCGTTCATGCGATCAAGCGGCGGCCGGCGCGTGCGGCCGTTCGGTGTGAAATCGGCGCGCGCTTCCGGGCGCACCAGCAGGCCGAAGACGGCGAAGTAGCGCTTGGCGGCGTCGCCCTCGATGCCGTGCACGACATCCAGATCCGGCGCGTGTTCGAGGCGCGCGAGGGCACGGGCGAATTCGTCGGCGACGGCGGCAAGCTCGGCGCCATCGTCCTGCCGGCCGGTTTCGCGTGCGCCGCGCTGCAGCACCTGGCGGCAGTTCTTGAGCTTGCCGGCAATGCAGGATTTCGCCGCCGCCACGCAAAAGTCGGCGCTGGCGAGACGGCGATGCTGGCCTTGGCGCAGCAACACGTTACCAGCAGTGGCGCCTTCAAGCCGCGCCTTGAAGCGACCGTGGGCGTCGAGCAGCACGAGGCTCTTGCCTTCGTCGGCAAGGCGATGCATGAGGATGGGCGAGAGCATGACGTGGCCGAAACAGACCACGGCGGAAAGATGATGCAGCGGCACGCGCAGCCGCGTTTCGCGTTCGACCTCGATGCGCAGGGTGTCGTGATCGAGATGCAGGTAGGCGTCCGGCGTGGTGACGTAAAGCGTGTTGAGCAGTTGCATGTCAATCCTCGCAGGCGAAGAGCCCGGCCGCCGCCGGACGCGCGGCCGGCTGGCAGATATCGGCCAGCGAACACTTTTCGCAACGCCCGTCGAAAGTCGGCGCTGGCAGGACGGCGGCATCGAGCAACCCACGCACGGCGACGGCCGCTTCTTCGACGCGACGGCGCAGCGCGACGTCGATGGCAACCGTGCGGCGACGCTTCGACTTGGCATAGAACAGCGCGCCGAACGGCACGGGCCGGCCGGTCATCTCTTCCAGGCACAGCGCCTGTGCCGCCAGTTGCAGATCGTCGCAGGCGGCGATCCACGGCGCCTTGGCACGGCTGCCAACCTTGTATTCGACCGGATAAGCCGTGCCGTCGGACTCAAACTCGACCACATCGCACTTGCCGATCAGGCCCAGGCGTTCGCTCCACACCGGCAAAGCGCGCTCGACACGCAACCCGGCCCGGGTTTCAAGGCCAGGCTGATCGACCTGATGATGCACCGCCTGCCCGCGCAGGGTGTAGAGGTTCTCGGCAAAGA
>CAZGOH010000179.1:0-2168 GCA_964527195.1 uncultured Methyloversatilis sp. | reverse complement strand
ATCCGGACCCGCTTTCGCTGTTGCGCAACATTGCCGCCACGGTTCCGCTGGCTCTGGCAAACGAACGTCAGCTCGCTGCGATTCTCGAGTGCGTGCCGGCCGCATTCTGGGAATCGCAACACGCCCCCCGGCAGCAGTGGTTCGATCTCTACCTCCAGCCTGTCGGCGAACTTGAAGAACGCATTCATGCACTGCCCGCCGTTGCCGAAATCTTGCTTCCCACCGTCGACGAAACGCCCGCCGTCGTCTCGCATCGCGCCCTTGAACTCGCACGCGCCAAAAGCCGCGACATTGCCGCGATCGCCCGGGAACTGCGCGCGCATGCCCCGCTCGATACTTCCTCGTTCGACGCGATCGAACGCGACGCCCTCCTCGAACTGCTGGCGCTGTTCAAGGCGCTGACTGCGGAAGTGCGCGCCCGCTGCCATTACGGACAAGGCATGGCCGCACTGCTCGACGCCGGCAGGCGAGGCAACAATACCGGCTACCTGCGTGCCGTCGCCATCGACCCGCACCTCCAGTGGCACCCGCACATCGCCGAACGCATCGAACGCGAAGCCTGCATGCTGCGCAACGACTTCGCACGGCAACTACAAAGGGCCGCCGCGCAGGGCCCCTCCAAACGCATCGACAGGGAGCACCACCAACTGCGTTACCTGCTCGCCCTCCTGCGCGAACGCGGCCTGCTGCGCCAACTCAAGGATACCGACCGCTACCGCCTGTTCCGCCATGAACTTGGCCTCTATTCCGACAGCGGCAAAAACCCCAAGGCGGCCCTTTGTGCCTTCGTCAAGCGCTGGGAAGCCAACCTGCTTTGAACATGAACGGGCCGATTCATGTTCATGACAGATAACTGCATCACATCTTTAATGCGTCTTCGTCGCACGCCATCGGGGCGCGCGAAATCAACGGAGACACTCCATGGAAACCACGCATTGCCCGCCTTCCGTTCCGACGACTGCCGGCGGCCCGGCCGACCCGTCTGCCCCCCGCGCGCGGCGCGGGGGCGGACGGGAAGGCGCAGCCGCCCCTAGACTTGACAAGAGGACATATCTCGACGGCGAACAGGGCCGCTACAAGATCCTCCTCCGGGACTACGGCAAGGGCCTGGCCGAAGTCGGCTGGGCCTTCATCCCGAATCGACTGCCCTTCAACATCAACGGCCGTGGCGATTCCGACAACCTCGAAGCGAATGCCGACCGCGCCAGCCGCCGTGCCCGTTCGCGTCTGCGCCAGTTGGTACTCTCAGCCAATCTCGACCACCTGCTGACGCTGACCTACCGGGAGAACATGACGGACTTCCGGCACGCCGGCCGCGATCTGGGCCGCTTCGTTCGTGCCGTGAGGACGACTCTCCCCGACTTCCTCTATGTTGCCGTTCCGGAAAGGCAGAAGCGCGGCGCATGGCATTGGCATCTGGCCGTGCGTGGCCGGCAGGATGTCGGTCTGCTCCGCAAGCTCTGGCGGAACGTTGTCGGGGAAGGCAACATCGACGTGCAGAAACCGCGCCGAGGGGAGAACCGCCGCCTCGCCCTGGTGAAGTATCTCGGCAAGTACCTGGCCAAGGGATTCGCGGAAAGGCATCGGGATCTGAATCGGCATCGGTTCCGCGCCTCGCTCGGCATCCAGGTGCCGGGCGAGCTCGTTGACATTCCCGATCACTTGCGCGGGGAAGTTTCCGCGTATGTGATCGGCCAACTTCAAGAGCGCTGCGGTTCGGTGGGCTTCGTCTGGGTCGATCAGGAAATCGGGGCCGGCTGGGCCTGTTCATGGAGATGACCCGCATGAGCCAACTTCCCGAAACCGGCTACCTGCGCCTGTACCAGATCATTGGCAATCCCAAGGCCGTCCCACCGATCCCCCCGCTCATCCCGGTCGGCAAATCCACCTGGTGGGCGGGCGTGAAGTCCGGGCGTTACCCTGCACCCGTGCGCACGCTGGGCGCGCGCATCACGGCGTGGCGGGCGGAGGATATTCGGGCGCTGATCGAACAGGCGGCCCGATGAGCGCACTCGCGCAGCTTGCCTGCCGGGCGATTATTCGCCATCATTCGCGCATGATCATCCGATGTCCTTGAAATGCACAGTGAAGGGAATCGGGCAGACCACGATCATCTCTTATGAACTCAACCCGCGTTGATCACAGTACCAAGGAAGCCGTCAGGCGCT
>CAZGOH010000178.1:0-2189 GCA_964527195.1 uncultured Methyloversatilis sp. | reverse complement strand
AGCACCGGCGCCAGCAGCACCAGCGGCAGCCCCGTGGTGATCCAGTGGGCGATGATTTTACCTGTGACGAGCAGACCCAGCGGGGCGGGGGCCAGCACCATCTGTTCGAGGGTGCCGTCGGCGTGATCCGGGGCGAACAGGCGCGCCAGGCCGAGCATGGTGGCGAGCAGCGCCGCCACCCACAGGATGCCCGGGGCAATTTTGCGCAGCAGCGCCGTTTCCGGCCCGATGCCGAGCGGGAACAGGCTGACGACGATGATGAAGAAGAACAGCGCGGTGAGCACCTCGCTTTTCCGGCGCACGGCGAGCAGCAGGTCGCGACGGATGATGGCCAGCACCGCGTTCATGCGCCCACCTTCAGGGTCTTCCCCACGACACCAGCGGCCAGGGGAATGGTCTGGTGGCTGGTGAGGATGGCGATGCCGCCTTGCGTGACGTGCTCGACGATCAGCCCGGAGAGCATCTCCACCGCCTTGACGTCGAGCGCGGTGAAGGGTTCGTCGAGAATCCACAAGCTCGCCTGGCGCACGGCGAGCCGGGCGAGCAGCACACGCCGCTTCTGGCCGGCCGACAGGAAGCGCACCGAAAGATCCTCGCGACCGCGCAGGCCGAAGCGCGCCAGCGCCTTGAGCGCCGTCGCCTCGTCGAGCGGCGTGCCGTCGAGCCGGGCGGCAATCGTGAGATTTTCGAGCGGGGTGAGTTCTTCCTTGACGGCGCCGTGGTGGCCGAGAAAGAGCAGGTGGCGACGAAACTCCTCGCCCAGCGCCCGGATCGGCTCGCCCTGCCAGCGGATTTCGCCCGCCGCCGCCGGCGACAGGCCGGCGAGAATGCGCAGCAGACTGGTCTTGCCGGCGCCGTTCTCGCCCTGTACGTGCAGCCACTCGCCCGCGCCGACGGCAAGGTCGAGCCCGGCGAACAGACAACGTTCGCCGCGCGTGCAGGAAAGGCCGGTCGCAGTCAGCATGGGGGGCGCATTTTGCCCGATTTGGCGATGCCCTGCCTTGCCGGGCGTCAATTGCGGGGAAAGTCGGCCCCGGCGACACGGCGGCCGCCTGGGGTAAAGTTGCGCCGAGGAGGGAGCGCGATGTTCTACGTTCAGGGCACGGCAGGGCAGTCGTTCAAGGGCACGCTCGAAGACCTGACGCGTATCCGGCCGCTGGCCGCTACGCGGGCGGTGCGGGCCGTGGCGCCGCAGGAGACGTTCCAGCCGCCGGACGAGGCGCCGAGCTACACGCAGGAAGCGGCGGCGCGCGCCTATCGCACGCTGCGGGAGAACGACCTCGACCGCGGGCCGCTCTATCAAGCCGGGCAGATCATGAGCCGCACGGTGGTGACGGTGCGCGACGGCGACCGGGTGGCGGAGGCATGGCGCGTGCTGCGCGACCATCGCATCCGCCAGGCACCCGTGCTGGATGCCGGCGACCGGCTGGTGGGCATCGTCGGCGAACGCGATTTGCTGACGACGATCAACGTCGATGACGGCGAGGTGTTCGACATGCACGGACGTGCCGTCGCCGAGGTGATGACCACGCCGGTGGTCGCCGCCGCGCCGGTCACCGACATTCGCCGCATCGCGCGCGTCATGCTCGACCACGATGTCGACGGCGTGCCGATCCTCGACGAGGCGCAGAATCTGATCGGCTTCGTTTCGCGCAGCGACATCCTGCGCGCGGTCATCGCCGATCCGCCCGTCAGCCTCTGGCGATAACCGGTTTGCGCATAGGACATTCCTCCGCAGCAATTGTCGCTACTGCGCGAACGGGCATGTCTTTGCAAGACACCCCGAAGCATGAAATTCCTGTCCGTTTCCCCCGCCCCCAGTCCCTCTCCTGCTGGCGGGGGAGCTTCGAGAGTTGCGGTCGCGACGTTCAGCTCGTCTGCAACTCGCGGTGGTAGCGCTCGATGCGTTCCACTTCGTTTTTCGAACCGAAGATCAGCGGCACGCGCTGGTGCAGCGCGGTGGGTTGCACTTCCAGCATGCGCTGCAGGCCGGTGGTGCAGATGCCGCCGGCCTGTTCGACGATGAAGCCGACCGGGTTGGCTTCGTAGAGCAGGCGCAGGCGGCCGGGCTTGCTCGGGTCCTTGGTGTCCTTCGGGTACATGAACACGCCGCCGCGCGTCAGGATGCGGTAGGCCTCGGCCACCATCGAGGCGATCCAGCGCATGTTGAAGTCCTTGCCGCGCGGGCC
>CAZGOH010000177.1:0-2190 GCA_964527195.1 uncultured Methyloversatilis sp. | reverse complement strand
GGGCGGTCGGTTCGTGCTGACCGACAAGCGGGCCGAGGGCGAGGTCGAGCACACCGGCGAGTACCTGGTGATCGACAGGCCGCGGCGGCTGGTGTTCACGTTCGGCATCCCGGCGGCATCGCCGAGCTTCGACGTCGTGACGATCGAGATCGAGCCGGAGAGCGATGGCGGCTGCTCGCTGCAGCTGACGGCCGCGATGAGCCCGGAATGGAAGGACTACGTCGACCGCGCCCGCCAGGGTTGGCAGCAGATCCTGTCCGGCCTGGAAGATGCATTGACCTGAACAGGGCGCAGGGATGCACCGCCCGACATCCGCCCACCGACGACCGCATGGTCCTGCGTGTGGTCCCGGATCGACCACCGAAAGCAAAAGGGCCAGCGGCGGCTTGCGCGCTGACCCTCGTGGATGTTGGTGGGCCCTGTAGGATTCGGGCTCTTCGCGTACTCGTGTGGGTAGATTTGCATGATTTCAGAGGGGCGGCAGCATGCAGGTGAGGATCTTCAGGCGGAGGTATTCCTCATCGCGCAGGCCGTAGGCACGACGCTGGATCACGCGGATCTTGTTGTTCAAGCCTTCGACGAAGCCGAGAGAGACCTTGTTCTCCGGATGGCAGTACGCGGCGATGCCGTCCCAATGCCGATCGATCATCTCGGCGAACTTCTTGTACGGCCCCAGGCGCTGCCACTTCAACGCCGCGCGCCAGTTCTCGAAGAAGCGTCGTGCCCAACCTTCGCGCTGGTAGCTCCAGAGCTGGCCGAAGGATTCCTTCAGGACGTAGGCAGTGTTCAGCCGTTTGTTGGCACGCAGCAGCGCTTTCAGCGACTGTCGGCCCTCCAAGGTGAGGTTCTCGCGGTTGGAGAGCAGCGTGTACTTCTGGCCCTTGATGAAGCGGCGATCCTTGCCGGACAGTCGTGCGTATTCGCGCTTGCGGACCTGGTCGAGTGCTTCGCCCAGGTGACGCAGGACATGGAACTTGTCGAACAGGATCGCCGCCTGCGGCGCATGGGCCCGGGTCGCTGTGCGAAACGGTTTCCACATGTCCATCACGGCGAGCTTGATGCGGTGGCTTTTCGGCTCGCCAAGCCACGCGTAGAACAGGCTCAGACTCGCCACCGAGCGATCCTGCCCGCCGAACCAAATCGCCCGTTGCCGGTCGAGGTCGCTGACCACGATACGGTAGGTGTGACGTTTTCGCAGCGAGAGCTCGTCGATGCCGATACGTTTCGGTGCCGGCGTGCCCGCTCGAGCGAGCTGAGCGCGCATGTACTGCTTCTCGAGCTCCTTGACGGTGTGCCAGTCGAGCTTCAGCTCCTTGGCTACGCCCTTGATCGTGCTGTTGCGGCAGCGGCGCCCTACGTAGTAGGCAAATCGCTTCGTGTAAAACGGGTTGTCGGCGAGGAAGTCCAACCGCTCGCGCTTCACGGCGCCGCACTGCCGGCACTCCACGCGCCGAACCGCGAGCTCCAAGTACACGCGCGTGTCGCCCGTCGGCAGATCGCGAACGAGGCGCGTGCGCCGGTCGTACCAACCCCGATGCGCGCATCCGCAGACACCGCAGCGCGTTTTTTTGAACGCCGAACCAGCGTGACGATGCGTGCCTTCGGATCACCGAAAACGCCTCGCACTCTGGCTCGTGGACGAAATCCGGGGAAGGCGTATGCGTCGATGAGGCGTCGCGCGCGCTTGCGTGATCGTGCCATCGCGCCAGCGTGCCAAGTTTTCGCAGGGCGTCAATGCGCCGAAAACCCAATGGGCGCGCGGCTTCCACGGCGATCATGAGGCTGAATCTACCCACACGACTTCACGAAGACCCTGAACTTCTTCCCGAATCTGCTGAATTCGGGGGTGCGTAAGGCGCAGGCCTCGGGCGCAGAGTTCGAGCTGAACTATGTGCCCGGTGAAGCCTTTCAGCTTGGCTTCAACCTCGGTCTCCTCGAAAGCAAGTTCGTCGAGCTCGGCCAGGCGGGCGAGGGCACGGTGCCCGCGTACAACGTCGGCGACAAGTTTGCCGGCGCTCCCGAAATGACAGCCAACATCTGGGGTCAGTACGACTGGTCGCTCGCGAACAACCGCAGTGTCTCCGCGCGTCTCGACTACACCTGGACGGACGACTTCACGACGTTCGCGGGTGGCCCGTTGCAGCGCACGCAGGAAGCTTTCGGCTTGCTCAACGCGCGGTTGGTGTACGA
>CAZGOH010000176.1:0-2252 GCA_964527195.1 uncultured Methyloversatilis sp. | reverse complement strand
GCCCAGCCACTTGAAGTCGCGCGTCATCGCGCCGCGCGGCTTGGGAAAGCGGAACAGCAGCGCGTCCGGAAAGGCGGCGTGGAAGGCAGCCTGGCGCGCGCGGCGCGGCATCGCCGGCACCGCGTCGGGCGAAAAGGCGCGATAGACGAGGCTTGCGGCCATGCCGGCGCTCGGTTGCGCCTTCGGCAACAGCGCCGGATCGCGTCCCCAGGCCAGTTCGAGATTCACGCGGTGCAGGTCGATGCCATCCACGCGCAGGTAGAGATCGGAAAACTGCGCCGCCATGCGCGGGTTGAACTGGATCACGGTGAGCTTGCCAGTATCCGCATCGTAAAAGAACTCCATGTTGAAGAGCCCATGCGTGAAGCCGACGGCGGCGAGGAAGCGCCGCGCCGTGTCGATGGCTTTTTCCCGCCCGGCAGCGGGGATGGCGCAGGGGTAATCGAAGCGCATGAAGGCCTGCGTGCCCGGGTACATCACCGATTCGACGACGCCCAGCGGCTGCAGTGCGCCGCCGAAAACGTAGCCGTCGAGGTTGTATTGCCGCGCGCGCACCGGCGCCTCGATCATCAGCCGGTGCGCCGTGCCCGCCGCCGGCAGGCGCCGCCGGGCAACGCGCTCGAAGGGTTCGACCAGGTGGCGGATCACCCACAGTTCCCAGGCGCCGCAGCGCGTCATCTCGTGCAGTTCCTCGCGATTCCGAACCACGCGCGCCAGCACCGAGAAAGCGGCCTTCACCGGCTTGACGAACAGCGGATAACTCAATCCATCAGGCAGTAATGCGGGCGCCGGATCGCCGTAACGCACCGGCAGCGACGCAAAGGGTAGATTGCTTTCCGGGCAGACCGCCGCCAGCACCTGCCGCGCGTGCAGCTTGTGCTGGCAGGCGAGGATCGCATCCACCGGCGTGCCCGGCCAGCCCATGCGCTCGGCCAGCAGCGCCGCGCCGAGCGCGCCGAATTGCTCGTGATTGGAGGCCACGGCGCCCCAGCCGCGCTTGTCGGCCTGGCGCGCCAGCCGTCCGGCGAAGCGTTCGAGGTCGAAGCCCGCCAGCCGCGTATTGCTCGGAAAACTGAACAGGTCGAAGCCCGCCGAATCGTGCGGGAAGTCGCGCGCCCAACGCGCGAAGCCGACGCGATCCCAGTCGTGATTGAAGAGAATGAGGGTGCGGGGCGGCATCGGGTGACGGGAAGGAGGCCCGGGGAGTTTACGCTGATGCCGCCCCTCCCTGCTGCATCGGTCGCCATGCCCGGTATTCGGAGAGCCGCAGACGGTAACGGGCGACGTTGCCCTCGTGCAGGCGAGCCAGATCCTCCAGGGCCCGTTCGACAATTCGTTTCAAGTCTTGCGACGGCACCAGACCTTCCGCCACCGCACGCACCACCGCTTCACCGGGCGTTTGTTGGCTGCGCACGATTTCGGCCACAATGGCGATCAGCGCTTCGCGGTAACGCAGGCGCACGGGATCCGGCTCGGCGACGGTTTCGCGGATGGCCATGTAACGATGGCATGAGCGCTCGTAGGCCCACACGAACACGTCGCGCAGGAGATCGATGCGCTTCAACTCATAGACGCCGAGCGTGCCTTCAACGTAGGTGCGTTCCGGCACGTCGATGAAGGACAGCGGACAGAGGTTGTGCCGGATGAGCGGGATGTTTGCGCCCAGCCTCGATACGCGCTTGTTTACGTCCACGAAGGGTTGCAGGTAGGGAATGTGGACCATGACGAAAAAGGCTTGTTCGAACGGATCGTCGATCGCAGCGGCCTTGTCCAGGATCATGTGGAAATAAACATCGATCTGCTGCGGGATACCGAGCGGGTGAAACACTGTGCCGCTGACTTCGACGATGCGACTCCGCAGCCACCCGCTTTCAGTTGGGTCGGCGAGGAGGTTTTCCGACAGCAGTGCGTGCAGGTTGAAGAAGGTGAATGCATCGAGACCGATGTCTCCCGCCTGTTCCACCAGCAGTTCGATGGCCGCTTTGTGATTCAGGATCATCTGTGCCTCGCGGCGATCCTTGCCGGCGGCTGCCTGGCCCAGCTCGATCAGGTTTTGCGTATCGAGTCGAGTGTAGGTGACGACCTCGACCAGAACGGCATGCAGGTCGTCGATGCCGCCCCCATCAGGGTGCCGGGCGATCTCGGCCTCGATCCTTGCCGTCAGGTCTTCAGGGAGTTTTTTGGCACGGTTTATCCTTTTTTGGCGCAAATAATCAATGACACGATTTCCGCCGTCCCGCCAGCGCCGACTT
>CAZGOH010000175.1:0-2257 GCA_964527195.1 uncultured Methyloversatilis sp. | reverse complement strand
CCACTCCCTCCCCTGACAAGGGGAGGGCCGGGGAGGGGTTGGTTTATCGCCGTCCCACCGACGCCGACTTTCGGGGAAATCATGGTTCCCGATTTCCGATTTTCCGTTGCCTACGCCGCCTCCAGCATCGTAAGCGGCATGTGGCTGATGGCAAGGCGATGGATATCCGCCTTCTGGCTGGCATGTTGTACATCGATGCCTACCAGGGCGCCGCTTGCGTCGTAGTCGAGAACAACGCCGTCGGAGACCTCATCCGAATCTGTCGAAGGCTGTTCCGTCAAGTGGATGTAAAGCGAATCGGTCGCGACATCGTAATTGATTCTCATGGTTTGAATCTCCTGTCGGGAAAGGCGTTGTGCAAGGTTACGCCATCGGTCAGGGTGACGACACGCAGGTAGCGTCCGAGTTCTGGAATCCATATCCAGTGACGTATGCGGCCGTCGTCGGTCTGCACTTCGCGCTTCAGGGGCGACAGGATGGCCTCCAGGCACCACTCGATCCGGATATAGGGGCGCTTGGTCAGCACATCGTTCCTGAAGTAGTCGGTCATCGGCAGCATGGGCGCATGATCGCCAAAATCGCTGAACAAAACAACAGATCATTCGACATGTCGCGATAGCCCCGCCGTCCCGCCGACGCCGACTTTCGGGCCGAGTTGCCAAAAAACAACAAATCCGCCCGCTCGCGTTGCACCAAAGTCACTCAGTCGACGCCCCACGCCGGTGCGGCTGGCAGAATGCGCCCATCTCCAAGCGATTGGAGTTGTCCGTGGGAACAGTGGCCGTCACGTGGAGTCATTGAACCCGAAACAAACCTAAATAAGGAGTTTGATGCAAAAAATTGCATAAGACTCCTGAGGGTGTCCAAGAACATCCGGCAACGCTGGTAAATCAGTAGGTTACTGTACAGCACAGTCCGCCCGGATCGCTTGCTATCCAATACGAAAGCGGGTATTTTTGCGGGTATCTTCAACACTCGCATGCGCTTTTGCGTGTTCCCGAAATACAACGTTTTTCGGCGATGCTGACCGATCTGGCCATCCGTTCGGCGCGTTCCGATGCGAAGCCGTATCGGCTTTCCGATGGTCGCGGCCTCTGTCTGGAGGTGCGCCCGACCGGGGCGAAACTGTGGCGTTATCGCTACAGAATCGACGGCAAGGAAAACCTTTTCGCTCTTGGCGAATACCCCGCCAAACCCATCCCCGCCGACGAACCCGAGGCCGAGCGCGTGGCGCGCATTGCCTTGGGCGTGTTCACCCTGTCCGAGGCCCGCGAGGAGCGTGCCCGGGCGCGCGCGCTGGTCAAGCAGGGACTCCATCCCGCCCGCGAGCGCAAGTTCGCCGCCGTGCGTCGCCGCATGGAAAACGCCCAGTCTTTCGAATCGGTCGCCCGCGCGTGGATGGAGGACCACGGCAAACATTGGTCGGCCGGCTATCGCTACAACGTCGAGCGCGGGTTCGGGACGAACGTGTTTCCGTATCTGGGCCGCATGAATGTCGGTGACATCCGGCCGGTGCATGTGCTGGATGTGATCGATCGTCTCCGCGAACGTTCGCCGACATCGGCGAAGGTGACGCGCATGTGGCTTTCCGGGGTGTTCCGTTTCGCCATCCTGCGCCTGCTGATCGAATCCGATCCGGCGCAGCCCTTGCGGGGCCTGATCAAGTTGCCGAAGACGCGGCATCACCGCCCCCTCGAGGTCGAGCATATCGGTCCATTCCTGAAGCGTATCGACGCCCTCGACGCCTGGCTGCCGACACGTCATGCATGCCGGTTGCTGTGGCTCACGCTGGTGAGAAAGCACGAGTTGCTGAACGCCACGTGGGACGAGTTCGATCTGGCGCAGGGGCTATGGCGCATTCCCGGCGCGCGCATGAAAATGCGCGAGGATCATGTCGTGCCTCTCTCGCGGCAGGCGCTGGCAATCCTGGCCGAACTCCACAAGCTTACCGGCGAGCACCCGTGGGTATTCACCAGTCATACGAGTTTCCGCAAGGCGCTGGGACGGGCGGCGGTGCATAATGTTTTCGTGCGCACCGGCAAGGCCATGGGATTGACCGAATCGTTCACCGCGCACGGCGTGCGCTCGACCTTTTCGACGATTGCCAACGATGCCGCCGTGCGGCCCGATGTCATCGAGTTATGTCTGGCGCATCAGGAACGGAACGCTTCGCGGCGTGCCTATAACCGCGCCATGCTCATCAACGAACGGCGCGAACTAATGCAGGGCTGGGCCGATATGCTGGATGACTTGCGGG
>CAZGOH010000174.1:0-2272 GCA_964527195.1 uncultured Methyloversatilis sp. | reverse complement strand
CTCTGACGCCGGCCAATCGCCGGATAGCGGTGGAACTTCTCAAGGCGCTGGAGCGCACTCAGGCGTAGCAGGCAGCAAAAGTCGGCGCTGGCGGGACGGCGGTCATCCTCGGCGTACCTTCGGATTCACCCGATACCGCACATGCCCGCGCATCTGCCAGCCGGGGGGCTGGGCATCGCGCAGCAGCCAGCCGGCGTCGACCAGTTCCGTCAATGCCTGATCGACAATTTCGCGGTCGTCGAGCAGGCTCCACTGCTTGCGGTAGATGTCGCGCGGGGTGAAACCGGCCTCATTGAAATCGTCAAGCTGCCCCTTGCCGATGCGCTCGGCCAGCGCGGCGGCGGCTTGCGATTGCAGGTTGCCGGCCAGCGCATAGATGCGCCGGGCATGGGCTGCGAGGTAGGCGCACCAGTCAGCGGCGCGGGTGGCGGCGGACAGGCTGACGGGCGGGATGGCCTGCCCGGCGGCAATGTTGCCGGCGCAATCGACCAGATGGAACAGCAGCGCGAGGCTGGCCATCGTCTTCGGTTGCTTGGAGAGCATTTCGACCATCATCGGCGCTTCGTCGGGGTTTTCCAGCGGGCCGCGATGCAGGCGTTCGTACCAGTCGAAGAACAACGCCTGGGCATCGTCGGCGAAGCGCAGTGCGGGAATTTTGTCGAAACTGCCCGGCGGCACCAGTGCGGCAAAGTCGGCGCGGGCCAGGGTCTCGAAGATGGCGAAGGCGGTATCGCGGGCGCTGGCATCGGGGTATTCATCCACGATGCCGTCGAAGGGCTGCACGTCGGGATAGACCAGCAGTTGAAAGCGTTGCAGCAGGCCGTCGTTCTCGTCGCGCGCCTGATAGAGATAGTTGCGCACCTTGTCTGGCTGGGTGCCGCCGAGAATCGACACGCACATATTGTCGCAATACACATGCCCCCGGCCGATGCGGTCCAGCGGAAAACTGCCGTGGCCGTTCCATGCCTCAAGGTAAAACTGCCGGTCCTGTTCGCGCCCCTGTTTCTCCCAGCCCTTGAGCAGGCCGACCAGTTCATCACGGAAGATCAGCAGGCCGCGCGGGTTGGCGGACAGCAGATCGTGCAGGGCTTCGATGGTGGCATCGTTGGTGCGGAAACGTTCTTGCAGGTTGCCGGACGGCGGCGCGGTGAGTGCGGCCAGTTCGAGCTTGATGACGGCAGCGGCGCGCGGCTCAGAAAGTCGGCGCTGGCGGGACGGCGCTTCCTTCTTGCCCTTGGCTTCGACATAGGCGTCGGCTGCCGCCTCGGCGCGCTCTGCCTCGCGTTCCGCCTTGATGGCGGTTTCCAGTTCCTTTTTCAGGAGTTTCAGCTTGATCTTGGTTTCGGGGTCGGCGGCATCGCGCTTGGACTGCTGCGCACCGTCGCGTTGCATGGCTTCGAGACGGCCCAAGGGCTTGAGCATTTCAGCCAGCGAGGGGGTTTTCTTCTTCGAGGGCGGGCCGATCACGCCGCCCCAGCAGTTCGGCACGATCAGCCAATCGTCCTTGCGCTTGGGCTTGATGCCGACGGCGGCACCGATCACACCCGCCAGCGTGATGACAGCGCCAACGGCGCAGAAGTCGACCGGGCACTGCATCCGGTGGGCGCTGTCCGCCACCCAGGCGCGGAAGGGAGCGGGCAGCAAGTCAGGATCGAAGGCCGGCACGGGATGAAGGGTTTGCCGGATCGGTTCCGGTTCTGGCAGTGCGTCGAATTCGGCCTGGCGCGCGGCGGCGATGTAGGGCGCGGGGTCGAGCCAGTCGCCGGCAAGGTGCTCGAAATGCCCGTCGCCGGGTGGCGCGAGAAAGGGCTGCGAGAGTTTTTCGGCACAGGCGTCGAGACCCGGCAAGGCCAGTTCATCGGCAAAGTGCCGATACGTGCCAGGCCAGTTGCGCGCCGGTACGGGTGCAGCCAGCGGCAGGATCACACGCAGGCGCGGTGCCGTGGGCGTGCTGCGCTTGGTGGTGTAGATCACGGCTTCATAGCCGGCGAGCGCGGCGCGCGTGCGTTCAATGTCCGCATCCTTGTCGATGTCCAGCACCAGCGCGGTCATAGCCAGGACGTTGGCGTCGTGGCGCGTGCTACCCGGCTTGAAGTCGGCATAGACCAGTGCCGGTACAGCTTCCGGGTTGGCGGCACGCGGTGCGGCCTGCATCTGCGCGAAACGCTCTACCACTGCGCGCCACGGGGTTTCGGCCGGCTCGATCTGGTTGGACTTGACGCCGCCTTTTTGCACGGCATAGCGCAACAGTCTGTCCAGTGTGTCAGTGCCT
>CAZGOH010000173.1:0-2280 GCA_964527195.1 uncultured Methyloversatilis sp. | reverse complement strand
TCGCTTCGCTTGAGCCAAATCCCATCATCACGTCGCAGTACCTGAGTAGTTACGATTGCTCGTCATTTGAAGTTTGCGAGCAGCTTGCCGAGGGCGCGCCTGAGCGGCGAATCTTCCTCCAGCCCTTCGGAAAGGGACGCCAGCGCGAGTTGCGCGCGGCGGCCGATGGCTTTGGGCGCCCGTTCGGGACGCGCCGGAAGCCCGGCGCGGCGGGCTTGCACCCTCACCTCGATTGCGGTAAGCTCCTGCCCCTGTTGATTAAAACTCTCGGTGAGCCGGGGCGCCAACTGCCTGAGCTTGACCGCGACCGCGCCGCTGGCGGCGTGGATAACGACTTTGCCCCGCTTGAGATTCGCGACGCGCGTTCCCGGTAGCAGATAAGCCGGCAGTGTCGCCTCAAGCAGGTTTTGCAGTTGCCTTAGCCGGCGCGCCTGTCCCGACAGACGGGCGAACGCATCGGCGCCGGCAAGTTGTTCCATCAGGCTGCTCCCGCTGGTCGGGGCCGTCCGGGAAGGTCGGGCGTTTCGTTGCATCGTCGTCCGGTGGAATGGCAAGGGTGTAAGGGGAAGCAAGGCATGCATATTATTCTGGTCTCCGACCGCATGGCTACCGCGCGCAGCATCACGCTGACCGGCGGCCATCTCGCGCTGATCGGCGTCGCCCTGGTCGGCGCGGTGCTCCTGCTGGCGTCGATGTTCTCTTACCTGACCGTGCGGCACGCCGCCGAGACGCGGTTGCCCTTCCTGCAGGATCTGGTGCGCAACATCAGCCTGGAAGAAAGCGGCAAGACGCGCGAACTGGTGCGCGAAAACCTTTCCAACATGGCCATGCGGCTCGGCGAAATGCAGGCCCAGCTGATGCAGCTCGATTCGCTCGGCGAGCGGCTGGCGGCGCTGGCGGGCGTGAAGCCGCAGGAGCGGCCGGCGTCCCCGGCCGTGGCCGCGAGCGGTGGCCCCCTGACCCGTCCCGACTTCCTGAACCCGTTCGACATGCAGCGCGCCCTTGATGACCTGTCGCGCCAGATCGAGGTGCGCAGCGAAACGCTCGCCGCCCTCGAAAACCGGATTTTCGACGAGCGCATCCGCAAGCATCTGCTGCCGACGGCCCTGCCGGTCCCGGACGGCGTGCCCTTATCCTCGAACTACGGCTGGCGCCGCGATCCCTTCACCGGCCAGACAGCGATGCACGAGGGCATCGATTTCCCCGCCGAACCCGGCACGCCGATCCTCGCCGCCGCTGCCGGGATCGTCAAGACGGTGGAAACCCACCCGCAGTATGGCAAGCTGATCGAAATCGATCATGGTAACGACCTGATCACCCGTTATGCCCACACATCGGCGGTCTTCGTCAAAACCGGCGAACTGGTCAAGCGCGGCGATCACATCGCGGCGGTCGGCTCGACCGGACGTTCGACCGGCCCCCACCTGCATTTCGAGGTACGCATCGGCGAGGCGGCGGTCAATCCCATGCGCTTCCTCGAGCGCGGCAACATCGGCATCGCACGCAGGCGCTGACATTCTCCCGGCACGCGGGCAGGCCGGCGGACCGGGATTCCCGGGCTGCTAGAATCGACGGTTCAATCCTAGAACTGTTCGCGCCATGATCGCCAATCTACTCAAGAAGCTTTTCGGCAGCCGCAACGACCGGCTGCTGCGTCAATATTCGGCCCAGGTCGCCCGCGTGAATGCCATGGAGGCCCGCATGCAGGCGCTCTCCGACGCGGAGCTGGCGGCCCAGACGCCCGCCTTGAAGGCACGGCTCGCCAACGGCGAAACGCTCGACGCCCTGCTGCCGGAAGCCTTCGCCACAGTGCGCGAAGCGGCGTGGCGCACGCTCGGCATGCGCCACTTCGACGTCCAGCTGGTCGGCGGCATGGTGCTCAACGACAACAAGATCGCCGAGATGCGCACCGGCGAGGGCAAGACGCTGATGGCGACCCTGCCGGTCTATCTGAACGCACTCTCCGGCAAGGGCGTGCACGTCGTCACCGTGAACGACTATCTCGCCAGCCGCGACGCCGAGTGGATGGGGCGCATCTACGGTTTCCTCGGCCTCACCGTCGGCTGCAACCTGCCGAACATGAGCCATGCCGACAAGCAGGCCGCCTACGCTGCCGACATCACCTACGGCACCAACGGCGAGTTCGGTTTCGACTACCTGCGCGACAACATGGTCTATGCGGCCGGCGAGCGCGTGCAGCGCGCTCTCAACTACGCGATCGTCGACGAGGTCGATTCGATCCTCATCGACGAGGCGCGCACCCCGCTGATCATTTCCGGC
>CAZGOH010000172.1:0-2342 GCA_964527195.1 uncultured Methyloversatilis sp. | reverse complement strand
CCGCCTCCTCGTCATCCGCCGCGACAACATCGGCGACCTGATCTGCACCACGCCCCTGCTCACCGCCCTGCGCCAGGCGCACCCGGATGCCTGGATCGGCGTGCTGGCCAACGCCTACAACGCGCCGATTCTCGCCGGCAATCCGGATATCGACGCCTGCTTCGCCTATCGCAAGGCCAAGCATCGTGGCGCAGGCGAAGGGCGGCTGGGCATCTGGATGGCGACCGCTACCCTGCTATGGCGCCTGCGGCGGATGCGGCTTGACGTCGTACTCTGCGCCTCTCCGGGCGCGCGCCGCTTCGCCCGTCTCCTGGGCGCGCGCCGTGTCGTCGAGACCGACTCTCCAGGCGACGGGCATGAAGTGGAAATCACCTGCCGTCTTGCGACGGTGCTTGGGCTGCGCTCCCGGCCCGGGCCGCTGGTGCTGCGCGCCGACCCCGGGCGACGCGACGCATTGCGGGCGGCGTTGACGCTATCGGAGAGCGGCGGCCCGACGCTCGCGGTGCATCTGTCGGCGCGCAAGCCTCGCCAGCGCTGGCCGGTGGAGCGCTTTGCCGAACTGATCCGCAAAACGCTGGCCGCAGGCCTGGCAACCCGAGTCCTCGTGTTCTGGGCCCCCGGCCCGCCGGACGATCCGCTCCATCCCGGCGACGACGACAAGGCGGAGGCGCTGCTCGGCAGCCTTCCCGGCCTGCCGGTCGTTCCCGTACCGACCCGCACGCTCGATGAACTGGTCGCCGGCCTGTCGCTGGCCGATGCCGTCGCTTGCTCGGATGGCGGCGCCATGCACGTTGCCGCCGGGCTCGGCAAATCCATCGTCTGCTTTTTCGGCAATTCGTCGGCAGAACGTTGGCATCCCTGGGGCGTGCCCTACGAGCTTTTGCAAAAACCTTCGCAGGATGTGGTCGACATCGGCGTCGATGAGGCGTGTGCCGCACTGCATCGCCTGTTGGCCCACAGATCATGATCCGGATGGCGTGGAAGCCATCGGCCTGCAAACGCTGGTTGCACGATTGTCGGCATAGCCCCCGCATCGCGGCAACCACCCGCATCCCTCCCTGTCGGGCTACTTCGTCACCAGTTTGAGTCCGAGAATCCCGGCGACGATGAGGCCGATCGAGACGAGCCGCGCCACCTCGCGCGATTCGTTGAAGAGCAGCATGCCGAGGATGGCCGTGCCGACTGCGCCGATGCCGGTCCAGACTGCGTAGGCGGTGCCCACCGGCAGGGTTTTCAGGGCCCAGGCGAGCAGGACCACGGAGGCGATCATCGCCGCGATGGTCCATGTGCTCGGCCACAGGCGGCTGAAGCCTTCGGTGTATTTGAGGCCGACGGCCCAGCCGATCTCGCAGAGGCCGGCCAGGAGCAGTACGCTCCAGGCGGCGGGCGAGGAGAGCAGGGGCAGGCCGGGCAGCATCGCCGTTCCGCCGTGGCCGACTTTGCCTATTTGCCGGCGAAGATCGCGTCGGCCGCCGCCACGGTCGCCGCGATGTCGGCATCCGAGTGCGCCGCCGAGACGAAGCCGGCCTCGAAGGCCGAAGGCGCCAGATAGACGCCGGCTGCCAGCATGGCGTGGAAGAAGCGGTTGAACGCGTCCTTGTCGCAGGCCATCACTTCCGCGTAAGCGGTCGGACAGGTTGCCGCAAAATAGAGGCCGAACATGCCGCCGACCGACTGGGCGCTGAAGCTCACGCCATGTCGCTTCGCGGCGGCGGCGAGGCCGTCGACCAGCGATTGCGTCTTCGCCGTCAGCGCCTCGTAGAACCCGGGCGCGGCAATCTTTTTCAGCGTGACGAGGCCGGCGGCGACCGAGAGCGGGTTGCCCGATAGCGTGCCGGCCTGGTACACCGGGCCGAGCGGCGCGATCTTTTCCATGATGTCGCGCCGGCCGCCGAAGGCGCCGAGCGGCATGCCGCCGCCGACCACCTTGCCGAAGGTCGACAGGTCGGGCGTGATGCCGAACAGACCCTGCGCCGACTGCGGGCCGACGCGAAAGCCGGTCATCACTTCGTCGAAGATGAGCACCGCGCCATGTTTGGTGCACAACTCACGCATCGCCTTGAGAAATTCGGGTGTAGGACGAATCAGGTTCATGTTGCCGGCGACCGGCTCGACGATGATGCAGGCGATCTTGTCGCCATGCCGGGCGAAGGCGTCGGCGAGCTGCTGCGCGTCGTTGTAGTCGAGCACCAGCGTGTGCTGCGCCAGATCGGCCGGCACGCCGCCGGAAGACGGGTTGCCGAAGGTGAGCATGCCCGAGCCGGCCTTGACCAGCAGGCTGTCGGCGTGGCCGTGGTAGCAGCCCTCGAACTTGACCAGCATGTCGCGCCCGGTGAAGCCGC
>CAZGOH010000171.1:0-2351 GCA_964527195.1 uncultured Methyloversatilis sp. | reverse complement strand
ATCGGCTACGCGCACAGCTTCAGATGTGGTTTCCGGTTGAACCATATTGATTTGTAGTCGTATGGGTGAAGTCCTCGAGTTTCCCGCCGCCGCCACATTCGATGGCAGCCCATTCCGCCTGCATGAGCCGTTTCCGCCGGCGGGAGATCAGCCGGAGGCTATTCGCCTGCTGACCGAGGGTATCAATGACGGCCTGAGCTTTCAGACCCTGCTGGGCGTGACCGGCTCGGGCAAGACCTACACGATGGCCAATGTCATCGCCCGGCTTGGCCGCCCGGCGCTGGTGCTGGCGCACAACAAGACGCTGGCGGCGCAGCTTTACTCCGAGTTTCGCGAGTTCTTCCCCGAAAACGCGGTGGAGTACTTCGTCTCCTACTACGATTACTACCAGCCGGAAGCCTACGTGCCGGCACGCGACCTGTTCATCGAAAAGGATTCGTCGATCAACGAGCACATCGAGCAGATGCGCCTGTCGGCCACCAAGTCGCTGCTGGAGCGGCGCGACGTGGTGATCGTCTGTACCGTCTCGGCGATTTACGGTATCGGCGACCCGGTCGATTACCACGCGATGATCCTGCATCTGCGCGAAGGCGAGAAGACCGGCCAGCGCGAGATCATCCGCCGGCTCACCGAGATGCAGTACGCGCGCAACGAGATGGACTTCCATCGCGGCACCTTCCGCGTGCGCGGCGACACGATCGACATCTTTCCGGCGGAAAACGCCGAGAGCGCCTTGCGCGTCGCCCTGTTCGACGACGAGATCGAGACGCTGACGCTGTTCGACCCGCTCACCGGCCACACAAAACAGAAGCTGGGCCGCTTCACGGTGTTTCCGTCGAGCCACTACGTCACGCCGCGCGGTACGGTGGTCAAGGCCATCGAGAAGATCAAGGCCGAGTTGCGCGAGCGTGCCGCGTTCTTCTACGCCGAGCAGAAACTCGTCGAGGCGCAGCGCATCGAGCAGCGCACGCGCTTCGACATCGAAATGCTCGACCAGATCGGCTTCTGCAAGGGCATCGAGAACTACTCGCGCCACCTGTCGGGCCGCCAGGCCGGCGAGCCACCGCCGACGCTCTACGACTACCTGCCGCCGGACGCGATCATGTTCATCGACGAATCGCATGTGACGATTCCGCAGGTCGGCGGCATGTACAAGGGCGACCGTTCGCGCAAGGAAAACTTGGTGAATTACGGCTTCCGCCTGCCATCGGCGCTCGACAACCGGCCGCTGAAGTTCGAGGAGTTCGAGAAGCTGATGCCGCAGACTGTCTTCGTCTCGGCGACGCCGGCCGACTACGAGAAGCAGCATCAGGGGCAGGTGGTCGAGCAGGTGGTGCGCCCGACCGGCCTCGTCGACCCGTTGCTCGAGGTGCGCCCCGCCAGGACGCAGGTGGACGACCTGCTCGGCGAGATCAGGAAGCGCGTGGCGAACGAGGAGCGCGTGCTCGTCACCGTGCTGACCAAGCGGCTGGCCGAGCAGCTCACCGAGTTTCTCGCCGACAACGGCGTCCGGGTGCGTTACCTGCACTCGGACATCGACACCGTCGAGCGCGTCGAGATCATCCGCGACCTGCGCCTCGGCGTCTTCGACGTGCTGGTTGGCATCAACCTGTTGCGCGAGGGGCTCGATATTCCCGAGGTGTCGCTGGTGGCGATCCTCGATGCCGACAAGGAGGGCTTCCTGCGCTCCGAGCGTTCCCTGATCCAGACCATCGGCCGCGCCGCGCGCCATCTCAACGGCACGGCGATCCTCTACGCTGACAAGATCACCGACTCGATGAAGCGGGCGATGGCCGAGACCGAACGGCGCCGGAAAAAACAGCTGGCATTCAATGCGGAACACGGCATCACACCGGTGGGCGTGAAGAAGCGCATCAAGGACATCATCGACGGCGTTTACGACAACGAGGGTTTGCGGCGGGAATTGAAGGTCGCGCAGGAGCAGGCGAAGTACGAGGCGATGAGCGAGAAGGCGCTGGCGCGGGAGATCAAGCGGCTCGAAAAAGCCATGCAGGAACACGCGAAGAACCTCGAGTTCGAACAGGCCGCCGCCGCACGCGACGAATTGTTCCGGCTCAAGCAGATGGCTTTCGGCGATGCGGGCCACGACGCGCCGCCGGGCTGACGCCGTCTCGCCGTCCCGCCGGCGCCGACTTTCGTCAGTTCTCCGTGTAAGGCCCGAGGAAACGCGTGCCGTTGAAGTGGATCAGATGGGAGGGCGCGTCGGCTACCCAGACTTCCGTTTCCCAGGCGATGTCGGCCAGATAGCGGCTCATCGTGGCACGGTCGGGAAACGCGGTCACATAGACCAGTCCCGCTCGCGACCCGGAAAACAGGCGTGAGAGTTCTTC
>CAZGOH010000170.1:0-2353 GCA_964527195.1 uncultured Methyloversatilis sp. | reverse complement strand
GGGTACGCGATGACCGTTTGGTTGTCATTGCGAGGAGCGTGGCGACGTGGCAATCCGTATTATCCTAAAAACCTCAGTTGGCATTGAATATTGTGAAATTTCAAACGGTTGCGTTACTTATGTAGGTGCGAATTCATTCGCACGCAAGCGGTTGATTGTGCGAATGAATTCGCACTGGATGGCGCTCGTCTGTTTCCGCGCCGGCTTGGCGCGATGCCTTCCTATTCATCGGTCCGCAGCACACGCCGGGCGAGTTCAGCCTTGTTGTTGACCGCGAGTTTGCGATAGCAGCGGGCGATGTGGTTGCGCACCGTGGTGGTGGACAGGGACATCGCGGCGGCGATGGTGGCGTGGGTCTCGCCGCGCGCGTAGCGCGCCGCGACTTCCCGTTCGCGCGGAGAAAGCTTGTCCAGCGGATGGGCGCCGGTGACATGCAAGAACTGGAATGTGCCGCGCTTTTCGACGTGCAGACGCTTATTCCCCATACGCGCGGCTTGTCCTTCACGCATCGTCGCCAACAGCGCTTCGGGCAGGCGACTGCCTTGCCAGTCGGGCCAGTGTTGCCGCAGGCAGTGCACGAACCCTGGATTGATCTCGCGCAGGAACCCCCGCTCGTCGGCGACCGCCCAGCAGTCGCGGCGTTCACGCGGGTCGTCGAGCACCTCGCGCAGACGCGCGGCCCGGTGCGCGTCGGCAATGTGCGGCATCAGCCATTCCTTGGCCTGGCGTTCCTCTTCCGTGAAAGGGGATTTCGGGTCGTGCCGCCAGAGGGTCAGGAATTCGTTCAACGAGGAAACCGGTTCCACCAGCAGCGTGCCCAGGGACCACTCGATCTTGTAGCGTTTGCCGACTTGTTGATACAGCGCGGTGCGGACGAAGCGCGCGCGCGTCGTCAGGTCGGCCAGGTTGATGCTGCGGCCCGGGTTGGCCATCAACGCAGCGCGCATGAAATCCTCGTCCATGTAGGGCAGGTAGGCCTCCAGGATCGAGTCGTCGCAGTTGAACAGGTAGAGGCGATGGATTTCCAGCGGCGAGGCCGAGGCGTTGCCCCACCAGGCGGAATCGAAAGGGATCAACGCGCCGATGAGTTCAAGAGCGGCGGGCTGGAACGCGTGGAACGGGGCTTCTCGTCCGGCGCGGTGCAATTCCAGGACGACACGGTTGAAAGTCGAGTGATCCATCGCGGTGTGTTCCGACCAGGGCGATGCAGGGATTGTAAGCTCCATGTAAGTTTGCTTGGGAGGCGTGGGGAAATCCGAGGCGGGGGTGGTGGGGGGGTGCAAATGCATCAAGTCGGGGCTTTACGCTTGTGCGCCGGAAATGCTCGTTGAGCGGTTCCATGAGCCGAGTCAGAAATAAAATACGTTTAGATATCAATGAGTAAGCAGGTGATGTCGCACGCCGGCACGAAGTTTGCATGATGAAAGTGGCTCGTTGCCATTTTGGAGAATTGAGATGAAACACGCCCTGACCACCGCATCGCTTGCCTGCCTGCTGCTGGCGCCGCATGCCGCCGTTGCACAAGACTTCGACCTGCGCCTGAACGTCGATTTCACCACCTGGACGCTGCTTGGCGATGCGGGCGCATCGAACACGTTCTATCCTGGATGGGGTACGGACAGTTACCTGTCGTTGACATGGCCAGGCGTGAGAGATCAGGCTGGCGGGGCCATCAACCCGGTGCCCTTGCTGATCGACTTCAACGCGCCTTTCACCGTCAACTTCCGTTTCTTTGTCGCGCATGGCTCGGTGCTGCAAGGCGACGGCCTCACCTTCTTCATGAGCGGCAACAATTCGCCGACATTGGGAAATGGCGGTTCCGACCTGGGCTATGGCGGCGGAAGCATCGGCGGCTATGCCTTCGCGGTGGATACCTTCAACTTTGGCGGGGAACCCGTGGCCGTGAGCCTGCAAATCCTGGCCGACAATGACGTGTCCCCCCTGGTCTACACCGAGACGGGCTTGGCCGACATCCAGCCGCCTGACTACTTCCAGTGGTTTGGCACGGTGGGTTTCACGCCTTCCGGCAACGACGATGAAACCGGCGACCTCTACTTCCGTATATACCAAGCGTTCGACGATACGACCTATGAGGTCAACTATTACGGAGCCGACTGGTCCGGCATCGCCCAGGACATCTTCGACCAGGATTCGAATTTCCTGGGCCGTGGCGTCTACATCGGCTTCACCGCCGGCAGCGGCCTGGCCGACGACGGCCATTTCATCGGCTCGCTGACGCCCATCCCCGAGCCGGAAGCCTGGGCCTTGCTGCTGGCGGGTCTGGGACTACTTGGTATCGCGGTGCGACGCCGGCAACCGGCCGCCGGCTGAGCTCCGGACAACCCGAACACAA
>CAZGOH010000169.1:0-2399 GCA_964527195.1 uncultured Methyloversatilis sp. | reverse complement strand
GCCTCGGGCGGGATCGTCGGCATATCGACGTGGATCACCCGGTCGATCAGGTCGGGGCGGGTGGCGACCACGGCGATGCCATTCAGCACCACGGGACGCTTGGTTTCCATGATGTGCTCTTCACCATTGGTGTAGAGCTGGCGGGAAGCGAAACCGCCGCCGGTCGATAGCGTGCAGAAGGCATCCTGCTGCTCGGCGGTGAGGCCGGACAGATTCTCGTAGCTGACCAGCCAGTTGTTGGCGGCGGCGACGAAGATGTCTTCCACGGTCTTGGGCCGCCCGCGCAGCATCACCTTGTTGGGATCGACCAGACTGCGCAGCACCGACTGCGTAGTGGATTTGGCTGAACCCTGTTCGCCGACCAGTTCCAACACCGGGAAGGGCGTGTCAGGCCGGAAGCTGTCGAGTAGCCAGGTCAGCACCATCACGCGGCGGTTGCCGGGAATATTGGTGTGCTGCCAGAGCAGGCCGATGTCGCCACCACGCTGCGGTTCGGGCAAGGGGCGCATCGACTGGGTGCGGGTGAAATACGCTGGCGAGTGGTCGAGTACCTGCCAGCCGGTCGGCGTGACCAGTACCGCGCGCCACTGCTCGTCGCAGAGGTCGATCAGGTAGCCGGCCTCATCCCTGGCGGCGCGAACGTGGAGGTCGATCTGCTCTCCATCGTTGATGCCGGCGGCGGCAATGGTGGCCAGCGCCGATTTCATCGTGGTTTCGGGAACGCCGGTTTCCTTGGCCCGCCAATAGGCGCTGCGCAGCCATTCCTCGTAGCCTGTGGAATAGACACGCCAGACCTCCTGGCGGCCCGGCATTGGGATCACGGCGACGGAGTTGCGGTCGGCATCGTGCTTGAGCTGGCACTGATTGCGGGCCAGCGCAACCAGTTCATCAAGGGCCGAGGGTTCCTCGCCGCCGCCCGGCAGCGATTGCTGGACAGCCTTGTCGAGTTCGGTGACCAGGCAGCCCTTGTTGGCTTCCTTGGCCTTGTGCCGTAGGCGTAGGTAATTGGGCAGGTCAGTGGCGCGCAGGACGGAGAAGGCAGCCACGACCGCCGGTTCGACGATAGCACCGACGTCCTCGCGCAGGCGCTCGATGGCGGCCTCGATGACGGCGATGGGGTCGTCGGTGACTGTCGCATCGCCGCCCGGCATCCTCTCTGCCGCCGACGGCAACAATAGAGAGGCATCGTCACCACCATCACGAACGTCACCGACGTGACGGTGGTGATGATCGTGACGGTCGGCGTCTACTGCCGAGGCCGGCGAGAGGACGGTGTCGGACATGGCCGTCCCCTCAGCGGCCGTGATTAATCAGTGCGCGGATGTCCTCAGCGCGCCAGACCGTGGTCTTGCTGCCGAGCTTGATGCCTTTGGGGAACTTGCCCTCGCGGATACCGGCCCACCACGCGGATCGGCTGATGGGAATGATGGCGAGGACTTGAGGGAGTCTAACGAAGCCGGTTTCCGGCAAGATTGGGCGAGTCAGTTTCATGGCGAGCATCCGTGGTCGTTTTGGGATGCTCTGCATTAAATGCCATAAAAACAGCAAGATACATACACGCTGCGTGCAGCGTGGACACTGTGCGCGCAGCGTGATGGTTACCGGTCGTCGGACTACTCGGTTTTCGTGCGGGCCCTCTTGGCGGCCAGAATCCAGTTTCTGACCGTGCCTGGTGCCCGGCATACCTGCGCACCGATGATGCGGTAGGCTTCCTCCTGCGTCCGGTAGTCGTTCGAGAAGAATAGCTCCAGCGCCTTCTTCTTGGCCGCGCGGTTGCTGGCATGTCGTGCATCGGCAGCCTTCTTGCACGCCTGGCTTTGCGCTTTCTTGACCTCGGCTTCGACTTTGGTGTCCGGGGTAATCCCTGCGTGCCACGCCTTGGCGAGCGCCTGCTCCCAGGTTTCGACCGGCGACTTGGCCAGCATCATGGCCTTGGTAGCATCAAGAAGGTCCTCGACCACCGTCTTGCTGAATTGGGTGTTGTCACCACCCTGGACGGCATCGATGGCCGCGCCGAGCTTGTAGAGGGCGAGGACGCGATACAGGTCTTGGGCGCCGACAGCAGTTCCATCCTTCAGGCAGGGGAGTGGTTGGAACCGGATGGCATCATCCAGCCAATCGATGTCGCGGTTCAGTTCTCTGGACGACCGGACATCTTCGTCATCGATGCCCGGAATGGATCGGAAGGTTTGTTGCTCGGCCGCGATCAGAACATCGATAGCCGCAAGGGTATCGTGTAGCTCTGCGGCGCTGCAATGGGCCAAGTCGCTGCGCAGGCTGTACGCAATCTCGATGCCGTTCGGCAGGCCGAGCAGGTCTTCCAGCGGGGTGTCGAGCGCGAGGGTAAGCAACTGAGGTTTCATTGCCGGACAGTTTACCTGCCGGCATCCATCGACGGC
>CAZGOH010000168.1:0-2433 GCA_964527195.1 uncultured Methyloversatilis sp. | reverse complement strand
GCTTGGCGCGCGCATCGATGCGCTGTCTTGGGATGCTGCGCTGGATCGCCTGCTGGGCTGGGCGCGCGGGCGAGAGAGCCGCTACATCACCATCTGCAATGTGCACGTGGTAGTGAGTGCATCCCAGGACGTTGAGTATCGCGACATCATCAACAGTTCGGATATGGCCACGCCGGACGGCGCCCCGGTGGCGTGGATGCTGCGGCGGCAGGGCTTTGCCGATCAGCCGCGCATCAGCGGGCCGGACCTGATGTGGACCTTGTGCGAGCGCTGCGCGGCCGAGGGCGTGCCGGTCTATTGCTACGGCAGCACGGAGGCCACGCTGGGCTTGTTGGCGCAACGGCTGGGCAAGGCGTTCCCCGGGCTGAAGATGACGATGGAATCGCCGCCTTTCCGTGCCCTGTCGGCGGAGGAAGACGCGGCGGCGGTGGGGCGTATCAACGCAAGTGGCGCGGGCATCGTGTTCGTGGGCCTGGGTTGCCCCAAGCAGGAGTGCTGGATGGCGGAGCATCGCGGCCGGGTGAACGCGGTGATGATCGGTGTGGGGGCGGCGTTCGATTTCCACGCCGGTACGGTAAAGCGTGCGCCGGCCTGGATGCGGGATAAAGGGCTGGAGTGGTTGCACCGGCTGGTTTCAGAGCCGCGCAGGTTGTGGAAGCGGTATCTGGTGACGAATACGTTGTTCATCCTTGGCGCGGCGCGGCAGTTGATGAGGCGGCGGGGGTGAGATTCAAGAGTCAAGATTCAAGAGGTAAGTGGGTGTCAACCTACATTCCGTTAGGCAGCCCCACCGCCTGGACAACCCGGGCAAACTGCCCCTGCATCTCATCGAAGTGCAATCCGGCAGCTATCTGGGTGAGGACGACATCGTGCGTTTCGAGGATGTCTACAAGCGCCTATAGGACCGTTCAACACTGAACCAAACAACCATTTGGGTACCCCCATGAAAATCGGAATTGCCGGAACCGGATATGTCGGTTTGTCCAACGCCGTTCTTTTGGCGCAACACAACGAGGTGGTCGCGCTTGATATCGTCGCCGACAAGGTGGCGATGCTCAACCGCAAGCAATCGCCGATCGAGGATGTCGAGATCGAGGACTTTTTCGCGCACAAGCCGCTGAACTTGCGCGCCACGCTGGACAAGGAGGACGCCTATCGGGGCGCCGACTTCGTGGTCATCGCGACACCGACCGACTACGACCCGGAAACCAATTATTTCAATACCGCCTCCATTGAAGCCGTGATACGCGATGTGATCGCCGTCAACCCGGATGCGGTGATGGTGATCAAATCCACCGTGCCGGTGGGCTATACGCAAAGAGTCCGCGAAGCTTTCAGCCTGGCGCTCGGCCGGCCCCTCAACCTGCTCTTCTCGCCGGAGTTCCTGCGCGAAGGCAAGGCGCTTTACGACAACCTCCACCCGTCGCGCATTGTCATCGGCGAAAGGTCCGAAAGGGCCGAAACCTTCGCCAACCTTCTGAAGCAGGGGGCCGTGAAGCAGGATATTCCCACGCTGTTCACCGACAGCACCGAAGCGGAAGCCATCAAGCTGTTCGCCAACACCTACCTGGCCATGCGTGTCGCTTATTTCAACGAGCTGGATACCTACGCCGCCCGGCATGGCCTGGATAGCCGCCATATCATCGACGGCGTTTGCCTGGACCCGAGGATCGGCGCCCACTACAACAACCCCAGTTTCGGCTACGGCGGCTACTGTTTGCCGAAGGACACCAAGCAACTCCTGGCCAACTATCGCGATGTGCCGCAAAACCTGATTCACGCCATTGTCGAGGCTAATACCACGCGCAAGGATTTCATCGCCGATGAGATCATCCGCAGGAAGCCGAAGACCGTCGGTATCTATCGTCTGATCATGAAGGCCGGTTCGGACAACTTCAGGGCGTCCTCCATCCAGGGGATCATGAAGCGCATCAAGGCCAAGGGCATCCCGGTGGTGGTGTACGAACCCGTGCTGAAGGAGTCGGAGTTCTTCAATTCCAAGGTGTATGACGACCTGGAGCGCTTCAAGCGCGATTGCGATGTGATTCTCGCCAACCGCATGACCGACGCGCTACAGGATGTGGCCGGCAAGGTTTACACGCGGGATCTGTTTGGCGTGGATTCGTGAAGGACTGGGTAGGGGCGGTGGGGTGTGTCCCGCACGGCCCGGGGGGTCATACCCCTGGTGAGGGCGGGGCGCCCACAGTCCGTCCATCCCCAATGGAGGGTGAGGGGGTGTCGTTGGGGCGTTTGCGGGTGGCGGCACGGGCTTGTCACGCGGAGGCGTTCACCTGGGAGAAGGTGCTGGGGGAGTACGAGCAACTGTTGCGGGAGTGGGGTGGCTGAGGTTGCGGGGGGTGGGGGCGGGTGGATGAGATCGCCACGGCCCTGCGGGCCTCGCGATGACGAGGGGTGGGGATTCAAGATTCAAGA
>CAZGOH010000167.1:0-2457 GCA_964527195.1 uncultured Methyloversatilis sp. | reverse complement strand
TCGCTTCGCTTGAGCCAAATCCCATCATCACGTCGCAGTACCTGAGTAGTTACCGTTTTACAACCTTGGTTGGATTGCCCTCGAAGCGCTTGCCGGATAAGCTGCCCGCGTTCGATTCTGCAACAGGCAGTGCCCGCGACGGGCGTGGAAAGTGGCCGCATGACGATTCTCTGGCGTGACAATCTGAGCGTTGATCGGGGTTTCATCGACAAGGATCACAAACGTCTCATCGACCTGATCAACACGATCGAAAGCATCGTCGTCGAGAACCGTGGCGTCGGCGAGTTGCAGGGCGGGCTTGTCGAACTCCACGATTACACGCGCGACCATTTTGCCCGCGAGGAAGATTTCATGTTCTCGCGGCGCTACGCGAAATTCGACGATCACAAGGCCAAGCACCGCCGCCTCGTCGCGCAGTTGGTCGACGTCGCCAAGCCGATTCACGCCGTCGACCGGCGCGACGCCAGCGTGGCGGACGGCATAGAGCAGGTGCATCTCGTCCGGCTCATCGAGCTGCTGCGCCTGTGGCTGCTCGATCACATCATCCAGGAAGACCTGCGGCTCAAGCCGCTGATCGCGTGAAGGACGGCTGCGCGCCGGATCAGGACGCCGCGTCTACGTTGCGTTGCAGCCAGAACTCCAGCAGCGCGAGATGCCAGAGCTTGCTGCCCTGGATGCGCGTGAGGTGGCGACCGGGGTCGGCGAGCAGGTTCTCGACGTAGGCGCGCCGGTAGATGCCGCGCTGGCGGCAGGCGGCGGAATCGAGGATGGCGCGCATGAATTCGAGGAATTCGCCGCGCACGAACTTGAGCGCAGGCATGGGAAAGTAGCCTTTCGGGCGGTCGATGACGCGGTCGGGCAAGAGGCCGCGCGCGATGGTCTTGAGCACGTGCTTGCCGCCCGATCCGAGCTTGAGTTCCGGCGGCATTTGCGCGGCGAGTTCGACCAGCTGCTGGTCGAGGAAAGGCACGCGCGCTTCCAGCCCCCACGCCATCGTCATGTTGTCGACGCGCTTGACCGGATCGTCGGTGACGAACAGCGTCGTCTCGGCGCGCAGCAGCCGGTCGATGAATTCGTCGGCATAGGGTTCGGCGAGTTTCGCGGCAACGCGTTCGGCCGTGACGTCGCCCGTCTGCCAGGCCGGCGCCAGCATGACGGCAAATTCGTCATGGTCGCGGTCGAAATAGTGGCGACGCAGGCGGTCGATGTCCGCGCCACGTTCCGCCGCCATCTTCGGGTGCCAGGAATAACCGGCGAACACCTCGTCCGCGCCCTGGCCGCTTTGCACCACCTTCACGGTCTTTTGCACCTGCTCGGCCAGCAGGTAGAAGGAAACGGCATCCTGGCTGACCATCGGCTCGGCCATCGCGTCGACCGCCTCGGGCAGCCGCGCGAGCACCTCGGCATTGGCGATCACGTATTGGTGATGGCGCGTGCCGAAGTGCGCGGCGACGGCGTCGGAATACTCGAATTCGTGCCCCTTTTCCTCGGGATGATCCTCGAAGCCGATCGAAAATGTCATCAGGTCCGGAACGCCCTGCTCGGCCAGCAAGGCCACCAGCAGCGAGGAATCGAGCCCGCCGGAAAGCAGCACGCCGACCTTGACGTCGGCGATCTCCAACCGCTTCTTCACCGCGTGGCGCAGTGCGTCGTGGATCGCCTCGGTCCATGCGCGTTCGGTTTTCGGCTGCACGGGCCGCGTCGCCGGCAAGGACCAGTAGCGGCGGTGCGTCTCGCGGCCGGTGGCGTCGAGCGTCAGCGTCGTGCCCTGTTCCAGCTTGCGGATGCCCTTGAGCAAAGTCGCCGGCGGCGGCACGGCGGCATGCAGGGTGAACTGGTGGTGCAGTGCCACCGGATCGAGGCTCGCGTCGATTCCGCCCGCCGCCAGCAGCGCCTGCGTGCTCGAGGCAAAACGGAAGAACGTGTCGGTACGCGCGAAATAAAGCGGCTTGATGCCGATGCGGTCGCGCGCGAGGAACAGGCGGCGTCGGGCCGCGTCCCAGAGCGCAAAGGCGAACATGCCGGCGAGTCGTTCGACGCAGGCTTCGCCCCATTCGGCGTAGGCGCGCAGAATGACTTCGGTGTCGCCATCGGAGAAGAAGCGGTGGCCGAGTCCGTGGAGGATGGTGCGCAACTCGGGGTAGTTGTAGATCGTGCCGTTGAAGACGAGCGCCAGCCCGTCCGCGACCATCGGCTGCGCCGAGCGCTCCGACAGGTCGATGATGGCGAGGCGGCGATGGCCGAACGCCACGGGGCCGTCGCTCCAGAACCCTTCGCCGTCCGGCCCGCGCCGGGCCAGCCGTGCCTTCATGCGCTCGATGGTTTCCCGTTCGGGCGCCACGCCGTCGAAACGCAATTCACCCGCGATGCCGCACATCCCGCCTGTCTCCGAACATTCGACCCATCCCGTTATACACAACTCATTTGACATAGATCGCTGACCCGATGCTGCGGCCC
>CAZGOH010000166.1:0-2479 GCA_964527195.1 uncultured Methyloversatilis sp. | reverse complement strand
GGCAGGATGCGCTGCGCGGCGCCGGCCTCGTCGATGACGTCGATGGCCTTGTCGGGCAGGTGGCGGTCGGTGATGTATTTCGCGGCGAGTTCGGCGGCGTTGGTGATCGCGGCGGCGGAATACTTGATGCCGTGGTGCTCCTCGAAGCGCGTCTTGAGGCCGCGCAGGATCGAGACGGTTTCCTCGATGCTCGGCTCATTGACGTCGATCTTCTGGAAGCGTCGCGACAGCGCGTGGTCCTTTTCGAAAACGCCGCGGAACTCGTTGTAGGTCGTGGCGCCGATGCACTTCACCGTGCCGGAGGAGAGGGCCGGCTTGAGCAGGTTCGACGCATCGAGCGTACCG
This sequence comes from uncultured Methyloversatilis sp., assembly GCA_964527195.1. Taxonomy (GTDB): domain Bacteria; phylum Pseudomonadota; class Gammaproteobacteria; order Burkholderiales; family Rhodocyclaceae; genus Sulfuricystis. The sequence continues at coordinate 2,134 of CAZGOH010000166.1, read as the reverse complement.
CCCGAGGCGGCACCCGCGCCGATCAGCGTATGGATCTCGTCGATGAAGAGGATGGCATTCGGGGTATCGATGAGTTGCTTGAGCACGGCCTTGAGGCGTTGCTCGAAATCGCCGCGATACTTCGTACCGGCCAGCAGGGCGCCCATGTCGAGGGCGAAGACCGTCGCGTTGGCAAGCACCTCGGGTACGCGGTTTTCGACGATGCGCCGTGCCAGGCCTTCGGCGATGGCCGTCTTGCCGACGCCCGCCTCGCCGACCAGCAGCGGATTGTTCTTGCGCCGGCGGCACAGGGTCTGGATGACGCGCTCGAGTTCCTTTTCCCGGCCGATGAGGGGATCGATCTTGCCGGTGAGCGCCAGCTGGTTGAGGTTTTGCGTGAAGTGGTCGAGCGCACTGCTCTGTTTTTGCACTTCGCTTTCCTGTTCCTGGGCGTCATCCTGCTTGCCGGCCGGCTGCGGGGTCTTCGTGATGCCGTGCGAGATGAAATTCACCACGTCAAGGCGGGAAATCGCCTGCTTTTGCAGGAAATAGACCGCGTGCGAGTCCTTCTCACCGAAGATCGCCACGAGCACGTTCGCGCCATTGACCTCCTTCTTGCCGGAAGACTGGACGTGCAAAATCGCCCGCTGGATGACGCGCTGAAAGCCGAGGGTGGGCTGCGTGTCGATTTCGCCGTCGCCGGGAATGATGGGGGTGTGCTGGTCGATGAAGCCGGCCACCTCGCGGCGCAGATCGTCGAGATTGGCGGCACAGGCACGCAGCACATCGGCCGCCGAGGGATTGTCGAGCAGCGTCACCAAAAGGTGCTCGACGGTGATGAATTCGTGCCGCTTCTGGCGCGCCTCGACGAATGCCATGTGCAGGCTGACTTCAAGCTCCTGGGCGATCATGCCGTTCCTTTCCGTGCCTCAGTTTTCTTCCATCACGCAGGCCAGCGGATGCTGGTAATGCCGCGCGAACGCTCCCACTTGCTCGACCTTGGTCGCCGCCAGATCACGCGGAAAAACTCCGCATATTCCCCGGCCGTCCCGATGCACCTTGAGCATGACGACGGTCGCCTGCTCGCGGTTCATGCGAAAGAACTTCTCCAGTACGACGACGACGAAGTCCATCGGCGTGAAGTCGTCGTTCAGCAACAGCACCCGGTAGAGCGGCGGCGGCTTGATTCGTTGCCGCTCGGGCTCCAGGGCGACGCTGCTGTCGGCGGGTATCTGCTTGCGGGATGCCATGCGTTGATTCTAATGCGAATCAAACACCACGCAACCGCGCGCCCATCAGGGGAAAAGCGGGGGAATTGACGTCCTTGTCGCGACACAGGCTTTGCTGTCATGCAGCATAAAAAGTTGTTGACGCAACGAATAAAACTGCGTAAAAGGCGGCCGTGTTTCGTTCAAGCTTCGCATCAGTGCTGTAAAGCCTTCCGGGTATCCGCGCTGTCCGAGAACTTGCAATGCAAACATGTCGCCGGGGCGGCATGTCGTCGCGTCGGATATATGTCACGTTTTATGAAAGAGGTTTTATGGCAACGGGTACCGTCAAGTGGTTCAACGATTCCAAGGGTTTCGGCTTCATCACCCCGGACGATGGCAGCGAAGATTTGTTCGCCCACTTTTCCGCAATCAACATGCAAGGCTTCAAGACCCTGAAAGAGGGCGAGAAGGTTTCCTTCGAAGTGGTGCAAGGCCCCAAAGGCAAGCAGGCTTCGAACATCCAGAAGGCCTGAGTCACCGTTTTCTCGGCGCCGACTTTTCTGGTGCTGAAACAAAAAAGCCACGCACCGCGTGGCTTTTTTGCTGGTGCGGCGAAAGGCTACATGCGGTCGATCATGGCCTGACCGAACGCCGAGCACTTTACCTCGGTTGCCCCTTCCATCAGCCGCGCGAAGTCGTAGGTGACGATCTTGTCGGCGATGGCGGCTTCCATCGACTTGATGATGAGATCGGCGGCCTCTTTCCAGCCGAGGTGGCGCAGCATCATCTCGGCGGAAAGGATCAGCGAACCGGGGTTGACGTAATCCTTGCCGGCATACTTCGGCGCCGTGCCGTGGGTGGCCTCGAATACCGCGTAGTGGTCCGAGATGTTGGCGCCCGGCGCGATGCCGATGCCGCCCACCTGCGCCGCCAGCGCGTCGGAG
>CAZGOH010000165.1:0-2507 GCA_964527195.1 uncultured Methyloversatilis sp. | reverse complement strand
CCCAGTGGGATTTTGCGCGGTTCACTTTCGATGAGAAGGTCATTCCGCGTTATCACGAGTTTGTTGCCGTTCTCCGGCATCTGAGCTGAGCGGCCTTGAAAGATGGACATCATGAGCGGGAAACAGCCGGAAGAACTGGATCTGGTACGCCGGTTTGCAAGAAGTCTCGCGCATGACGCGAACAATCTCACGGGCACTGATCAGCCCCCACGGACGGGTCCAATTTGATTGTTAGTGCAATGATGGTCGTGGCGCCAGCGCGGGCGGCATCGCTGGTTGGGGTTGCAGGGCCGCCCGCGCGAATGCCGGGATGAAGACCTCCGGCGCCGGCGGCTTGTAGCCGAGCGATCCATGCGGACGCACGGTGTTGTAATGCCGACGCCAGCTTTCCACGATGATCCTGGCCTCTTTGAGCGTGTAGAAGATCTCGCCGTCGAGGAGTTCGTCGCGCAGGCGAGCATTGAAGCTCTCGATGTAGCCATTCTCCCATGGGCTTCCGGGTGCGATGTAGGCAGTCTTCGCCCCGACGGCGGTGATCCAGTCCTGCACGGCCGTGGCGATGAACTCCGGGCCGTTGTCGGAACGGATGTGCTCAGGCACGCCGCGCAGGATGAACAGGTCGGACAGGACGTCGATGACGTCGGTGGAGTTGAGCTTGCGATCGATGCGGATCGCCAGCGCCTCATGCGTGAACTCGTCGATCACGTTAAGCATGCGGTACTTCCTTCCGTCATGAGTGCGGTCCTCGACGAAGTCGTAGGACCAGACATGGTTGGGCCGCTCGGCGCGCAGGCGGATGCATGATCCGTCGGCGAGCCAGAGCCGGCCTTTCTTCGGTTGTTTGGCTGGAACCTTCAGCCCCTCTTGCCGCCAGATGCGCTCGACCCGCTTGTCGTTGACCACCCAGCCCATCTGGCTGCGCAGAAGCTCGGCGATCTTGCGATAGCCGTAGCGGCCATAGCGGCGGGCCAGTGCAACGATGTCCTCGGTCAGTTGCTGCTCGTCGTCCCGGCCGCGAGGAATACGCCGCTGCGTGGAGCGATGCTGCCCAAGCACGAGGCATACCCGGCGCTCCGACACGCGCTTCGGCAGAACCGAGCGAACATGGTCGATGCAGGCACGGCGACGCGAGGGGCTCAGAAGTTTCCCCGCGCAGCCTCCGTCAGGATCAGCTTGTCCAGCGTCAGATCGGCCACCGCCTTGCGAAGCCGTTCGTTCTCCTTCTGGAGATCCTTCAACTGCCGAAGCTGGTCACGGCTCATGCCGCCATATTGCTTGCGCCACCGGTAGAACGTCAGTTCGGAAACGCCGATCTGGCGAACGGCATCCGCCATCGCCATGCCTTGGCCGCGCAAAACCTCAACCTGCCGAAGCTTCGTGACGATCTCGTCGGGCTTGTGTCGCTTGTTTGCCATTGTGGTCCTCCTTCATGGTCAAAACCATACTTCAAGGTGGACCCGTTCAATGGGGGTGGATCAGAACATCCTCCCCATGTTCTTGTTGGGGAGAAGTCTAAGGCGCATCGGCGCCGGCGCTCAAGCGACGGGGAAGCCCACGGCCTCTTCGAGTTCCTTCAGCGCCTGCTGCGGCGAGATGACCTTGATGGTCGTCATGCCGAGCGCCTTGGCGGGCTTCAGGTTAATGCCGAGATCGTCGAGATAGACGCTTGCCGCAGCGGAAACGCCAAGCGCCTCGCAGGCCATCAGGTAGATGCGCGGATCGGGCTTGCGGATGCCGACCTTGGAGCTTTCGATCACATGGTCGAAGAGCGACATGACTTCGGCGACGGCCTCGGCCTTTTCGCTGCTGCGCGCCATGCCGGCGCCCTTGCCCGCCGAGACATTGTTGGTGATGCAGCCGACCTTTGCGCGTTCCTTGCAGCGCTTGAGTGCCGTCACCATTTCGGGCCGTATATCGCCGGAAAGAAGCTCAATGATGTCGCGGCCGGGGATGCGGCTCCCCTTCGCCTCGGATTCTTCGGCAAAGAGCCGGTCGAATTCATCAAGTGTGCATTCGCTGCGCTCGAAAAGCGCCCAGGCATTGGTGTCGGGGTTGGTCGCGTTGATGCTGCGAATGAAATCGGTCGGCAGACCCTTCTCGCGTTCATAGCGGTTGAACGCCTCAAAGGGGCTCGATGTCAGTACCCCGCCGAAATCCCAGATGACAGCCTCGACCATGTAATCTCCTCACCTTGCGAAATATCGTTTGGCGGGAACCTACACGTTTCGAGGGAAAAGAGCCAAGCCGCCTCAGCGCGGCTTGACCATGCAGTCCTGACCGGCGGCCTTGAGTTTTTCGCAGGCCGATATGGCCGCCGCCCTGGTTTCGAACCCGGCCGCGCGCACACGGTAGAAGATCCCCTTGTCGCCGAGATCGGCGCGCTCGATGTCGAGGGCGTGCCCGCCGAGAATTGATCCATGCTTCTTCTGGAGTGCGGCCCAGGCGCCGCGCACCTCCGCCTCTTCGCGGAGTGCCATGATCTGGACGACGAAGGCGCCGCCGCTGGC
>CAZGOH010000164.1:0-2516 GCA_964527195.1 uncultured Methyloversatilis sp. | reverse complement strand
GGCGGTGTTGCCGATCAAGGAGAGCGCAGCCGGCAGCACGTACACGCTCACGGCGCAGGCAGGCAGCTACGCACTTGTCGGCCGGTCGGCCAATCTCTACCGCAACCGCACGCTCACGGCGTTGTCCGGCAGCTATTCGCAGGCCGGCGTGAGCATGATCTTCACCAAGGGCCGCGTGCTCACGGCCAACGCGGGCGGGTATAGCCTCGCCGGTCAAGGTGCGAACCTGACCAAGGGCCGCGTGCTCACGGCCAGTGCCGGTGCCTACAGTGTCGCCGGGCAATCGGCCACGTTGTTGCGCTCAAAGTTGTTGACCGCGCAGGCAGGCAGCTATACCTACGTCGGTCAGAGTATCATCATCACCTACACGCCGGGCGTCGTCGATTACACGCTCACGGCACTGTCCGGCAACTATTCGGTCAGCGGGCAGTCCGCCACGATCAAGCGTGACCGCAACCTGACCGCGCAGGCTGGCGGCTACAGTCAGACGGGGCAACCGGCGACGATCAGCCGTAATCGGGCGTTGACGGCCAGCGGCGGGGCTTATGCGCTAGCCGGTCAAAGTGCGACGCTGACGAAATCCTCGCCTGCTGCCTATGTATTGTCATGCCTGCATGGCAGCTACGTCGTTGCAGGCGCATCGGCGGTGTTGACATGGGGCGGCGGTCAACTGCCTGCCTCGCTGGGCGGTGCGCCGGCGAGGGACGACAAGCCGCGCAAGCGCAAGCAACGCCGGGATGAGGATGGCGCGGTAGCCGAGGCATTGCCGGCGGAAACGGTGTCGCGCCTGCTGGATGAGATGGTCTCGGCCAGCCTGGCGGCCGATGTGATTGCACGGGCGAAGCAGTCCGCCAAGCGGCGCGCCGACGAGGAAGCGCTGCTCCTGTTGATGATGTAACCACGGAAAGGAAAAACAAATGGAAGAGAATCACGTCGATGACAACACCGAAGTCATGGATAACGCGCCTGCTCCGGCGCAGACAGAACCTGCCGGCGATTCCGGCCATGCATCGATGCTGGAGGCTATCGAGCAGGGGCTGACGAAAGAGGATGGCCCGCTGGATGCTGACGACGGCCAGCCGCGCGATAAACACGGCCGGTTCGCGCCGAAAGTCAACGCAGGCAATGCGGCGACCGATGCCGAGCAGACGATCCAGACTGAGGCGGTAAAGCCGGAGGATGACCTGTCTATCCCGGACGGGCTGTCGCCTCGGGCGCGCGAACGCTTTCAGTCGCTGGTGGATCTCGTCAAACAACGCGAGACCGAAGCAACGACGATTCGTAGCGATCTAGAGATGTTCCGCGAGGTGGTGCGGTCGTCCGGCGCCGATCCGCACGAGTTCGCGCAGCTGCTCGACTATTCGCGCATGGTGAAATCGGGCGATCTTGAGGGCGCGTTGCGCGTGCTGGATGAACAGCGCCGGAATATCGCGCTGGCCCTCGGCCGCCCGCTCCCTGGTGTGAATGCTCTGGAACAGTTCCCCGATCTGGCGCATCGGGTGCAGACGTATCAGATGGACGAGCAGGCGGCGCTGGAGATTGCACGTTCCCGTGTCGCGCAGCAGCAGATGGAGGCCGCACAGCGCGAGCAGATGATGCGGATGCAGTCCGAACAGCAGTCTATGCAGGTGCGCCAGCAGGCGGTGTCGATGATCGACCGTATGGGCGCGGAGTGGGCGAAGTCTGATCCCGACTACGCGCGCAAGGAGGCGATCATCGCCGAACAGCTGCCGTTGATCGCGCAGCAGTTCCCGCCGAATCTCTGGCCGCAGCAGGTTGCCATTCTTTATCAGACGGTTTCCAAGATGCCCGCGCCAGCCCCGCAACGCCAGAACGGCCCGGCGCCGTTGCGCCCTTCCGGTCAGTCTGGCGGCGCACGCAATCCCTCTTCCATGCTGGAGGCGATGGAGATGGGGCTGGGGTATTCGGGCGGATGAAAAAATAATTCGTCGCGTTGATCTGGTTGTGATTGAATCATTCCATCGGTTGCGGAAACGCAGCTGATGGGGCTGTAAGCGGGTTCGCCGTCCGCGTTGTTGCACCGTTGCTGTGGCTGCAAGCAGGGTTCGCCGCCTGCGAAAAAAGTATGGCTGTGCCGGGTTCGCCGCCGGGCTGGTCGGGAGCTTTCTCGACATCCATTTCATTTTTTTCGCACAGGAGAATTCCATGCCTTTTACAGCACAGGAGCTTCAGGACGCGGGCAAGATCGCCCTCGACTTCTACCTGAAGAACAACCCCATCGATCAGGTGGCTGTTGACCGGCCTCTGCTCAAAGCCCTCATGGGCAAAAAGAAGTCGTTCCCAGGCGGCAGGCAGTTCATCGTCGAACAACTGAAGTATCGCTACGGCTCCAACTTCCAGTGGTTCAACGGTGCGTCAGTCGTCACCTACAACAAGCGCTCGAACATCGAGCAGGCCCAGTTCCCGTGGCGTTCCGCGCACGACGGTTTCTCGCTGGATGAGGATCGCCTGGCGCAAAATGGCATCGCCATTGATGACGGCGGTCGCGGCGGCAA
>CAZGOH010000163.1:0-2525 GCA_964527195.1 uncultured Methyloversatilis sp. | reverse complement strand
GCAACGACACGATCCTCGGTGGTGACGGTAACGACCTGATCCACGGCGGCGACGGCGACGATGTACTCGACGGCAACGCCGGAAACGATGTGATCTACGGCGGCTGGGGTGCAGACCAACTCACCGGCGGCGCCGGCAATGATCAACTGTTCGGCGAATGGGGCGGCGACACCTACGTGTATCAGCCCGGCCACGGCGAAGTCATCATCGACGACGATCACCGCGTGCTCAATTGGGGCTATGGCGGCGAGTGCGGCGATGGCGGCGAAGTCGCGCCCGCGCCCACCTGGGACGGCGGGGAAGGTGGCTATGGTGGCGGTTGGAATGGCGGTGAGGGCGGCTACGGCGGCGCCATCGTTGACGATGCCCCCAACATCCTCAGCTTCGGCCCCGGTATCCGGCCGGAAGACCTGCGCTATTCGGAGCGTAACGGCGATCTGGTGATCGAGTTCGCCAATCAGCCTGGCGACCGGGTGATCCTGCGCGGCTACGAGCCGGGTCGGGCGACGCAGACCCGCTCGGTGGACATCATCCGCTTTTCCGACGGCACCGAGATCGTGGCCGACTCCATCGAGCCCACGGGCAAGACCGAGATCGCCGGTGACGAAGGCGGCTGGCTCAATGGCACGCCGTTTTCCGACACGCTGATCGGCGGCGACGGCGATGACGTGCTCAACGGCCAGGGCGGCGCGGATCGTCTGGTAGGCGGCGCGGGCTCGGACACCTACCGCATCCACAAGGAATGGGGCAGCCGCCCCACTGAGACGCTCATCGCCGAGACCTGGCGCGAGCAGGACACGAACCGCATCGAGATCACCGGCAACATCAACGCCGACGATCTGCGCCTGGAGTTTGACGGGCGCGACCTGTTGCTGCGCTTGACAGAAGACGGCGATGCCATCCGCTTCGCCGGGTTCGACCCGCGCGCAGCGGGCATGCAAGCGCCGGTTGCGGAAATCAGTCTGCCCTGGTGGGGCATGAGCCTGTCGTTCGACGACCTGCTGGCGCGCGGCGTGCGTTATGGGGAGCACGTCAACGACATCTACGTCGTCAATATCGGCGACGGAGATATCTTGATCGATGATATTGCCGCCCCGGATGCCGACAACGTGCTGCGTTTCGGCTCCGGCATCGATCCGGAAACCTTACGCAGTCGCTTGGGCTTCGAGGCAGATGGCAACGGTGGGCATGTGATGCTCATTCGTTACGGCAACGACGGGGATGTGGTTCGATTGGCCGGATTCAATCCGGAGGATGTTCTCGGTGGTGGTCATGCAATTGATCGCTTTGAGTTTGCCGACGGGACAGTATGGGACTACGCCACCCTGGTATCAGACGGTTTCCTGGTTGAAGGCAACGAGCAATCGAATGAATTGACCGGGACAAACCTTGCCGACAGGCTTCATGGTGGCAGCGACAACGACGTGCTCCATGGAGGCGCCGGTAGCGACGAGTTGCACGGCGGAGGCGGCAACGATGTTCTCATCGGCGGTGCAGGTGATGATGGCTACGTCTTCAACAAAGGCGATGGCATCGACTCGATCATCGACAGCGGAGCGACCGATTTCAATTACATCCGCTTCGGGGCAGACATTCGGGCCGAAGACATCCGCCATGAATGGGATGGCACCACGCTCGTCTTGCATTACAGCGCTGACGATGCGGTACGGATCGATAACTACTACGGTTCGGAAGGCAATCCGGTCATTCTGGCGCTCGCGTTTGAAGACGGCACGGTGGTGTCTCTCACCGAACAGATGAACCGTGCGCCCGTGGCAGTCCGGCAACTGGACGACACGACAGCAACCGAGGATCAGGATTTCAGCCTGATCCTGCCCGCTGACCTGTTCAGCGATCCGGATGCGTCCGACGAGATCCAGGTGAGGGTGCGACTGGCCAACGGCGATCCACTGCCGACATGGCTGAACTTCGATCCCGTATCCCGAACTTTGAGCGGAAGGCCCACGAACGGTCACGTGGGTGACATCGAGCTTGCGGTGGAAGGCAGGGATCATTTCGGTGCCGCCGCCAGCACAACCTTCAATATCTCGGTACAGAACACCAACGACGCGCCCGAAGTCGGCACGCCCCTGTCCGATCTGCGCGCACTGGAAGACAGCGCCTTTAGCTTCACGCTGCCCGCTGGCAGCTTCCGCGATGTCGACGTAGGCGATGAGCTCGCCTACACGGCCACGCTGGCGGACGGTTCCCCGCTGCCCGATTGGCTGAGCTTCGACGCCCAGACCGGTACGTTCTCGGGCACCCCGGCCAACGGCGACGTCGGCGCGCTGCGGGTGCGCGTGACTGCCACCGACCTGGCGGGCGAGTCGGCGCACCAGGGCTTCGCACTCGAGGTGGCCGACACCAACGACGCCCCGACCATCGGCGCCGCGCTGGCTACGCAGACTGCAACCGAAGACGCCGCTTTCACCTTCGCCTTGCCGACAGATGCCTTTGTTGACGCCGATTCAGGCGACCGCCTGAGCTACTCGGCCACGCTGGCCGATGGCACCAATCTGCCCGCA
>CAZGOH010000162.1:0-2557 GCA_964527195.1 uncultured Methyloversatilis sp. | reverse complement strand
TGGCCCACCGTGCGGCAAGAAAAATCGATCAGACGGTGGGTTTTGCAAGAAGCTCCCTGGTTCAGTCGTATGTCGATCTGCCTTACCTCACCGGGTTCGTGATTCACTGCGAGATCGTCGAAGAGGCCATGGCCGACTGAGACAACCAGGGGTTCCATTTTGGTCCTATTTGGGCTATCATGGATCTCGTCAAAGGAGATTCATATGGCCGTCAACGTCAAACTGCCCGAAACCTTGGTCGAGACTGCCAAGCGCTACGGCACCATCGAGCACCGTTCGGTGCCCAAGCAGATCGAGTACTGGTCTCAAATTGGCAAGATCGCCGCAGAAAATCCTGATCTGCCCTTCAGCGTCATCCGCGACATCCTGATCGCTGACCAGGAAGAACCCGTGGGTGAATACCAGTTCGGCTGATGCGCATCCTTGTCACCCCGACATTCGAGCGCGCCGTTAAAAAGCTGCACAAGCAGCAAAAGGCCGCGCTTGACGAGGCGGTGCGCGCCATCGCCAGTCAGCCCGACGTCGGTGAAACCAAGGTCGGTGATCTGGACGGCGTGCAGGTCTACAAGTTCCGCATGGGCACCCTGCTGTGCCTGCTTGCCTACCGCGTCCTGGATGAGAACACGCTGAAGTTATTGATGGTCGGTCCGCACGAGAATTTTTACCGTGACCTCAAACGCACCGAGCATTGACATGGACTCAGGAGGCGAACAATGCCTCCTGACCTTGGCGTTGCAACCCGCAGGCTGTGGTGCCGAATCTCCGTCCGTTCACCGCTCCAGACATCTTTTTCGGGCTCAGCCACATCCATAAAGCTGATCTGCCTGATCACGCCGGAGCCTCTTGAATCATCACCTCGTCGAAGACGCGATGGCCGTCCTTGGAGATGGCCTTGCCACCACTGAATTCCTGCCAGCGGCGAACAATGACGTCGCAGTACTTCGGGTCCAACTCCATCATGAAGCAGCGGCGCCCGGCCTTCTCGGCAGCGATCAAGGTGCTACCCGAACCACCGAAGCAGTCCAGCACCACGTCGCCCGGACGACTCGAATTGCGGATTGAACGTTCCATCAGTTCGACCGGCTTCATCGTGGGATGAAGATCGTTGCGGGCAGGCTTCTTGATATTCCAAACGTCCCCTTGATCGCGATCGCCACACCAATACCGACTGCTGACGCGCGCCCCGAGCTTGCAGAAGACGGGGCCGAGCTGTTCCTGCCGCCAGCGGCGCAGGGTTTTGACGGAGAGCCCCCAGCGGGCGGCGAGATCATGTTCGTCAAGAGCGATGCGCACGGCACCGCTCGGGAGTTGCCGGATAGCGTTCCGGCCGGGTTGAACGGATGGGGTTTGGTTTTGCATTGCGGAACTCCTTTTGTTTGGGAGTTCCTATTGAATTGCTCCATGCCTTGGGCTTGTGCGAGTGCGTTTTGGGCTTTCGTGAGCAGCCACCGACATCAGACCTGCCAACGCGATCTCATTAACTCATTGATCCATATAGATACGTTCTCGACGTTTCGGTTATTGCGATTTCGCTTATTTCGTTTATAATGATTTCAATTGAACTTTGACCCAACGAGGAGACCTCCGTGAACGCTCCCGCTATCCCCAAAATACTGCCCTCAGAAGAGGACATCGCGCTCGCACGGGAGTCGGGCCGCGCGTTGTCGACCGTGCTCCAAACCCGTGCCGAAACCCAGCAGATCGACTTCCATGACGACAAGGGTGCGGTGCGTGCCGTGCGCATCCCGACGTCGGCGCTGCGCCTGTTGCTGGAAGTCCTGACCGAGATCGGCCAGGGCAACGCCGTGTCGATCATTCCGATCCACGCAGAACTGACCACGCAGGAGGCCGCCGACGTGCTCAACGTCTCGCGCCCCTTCCTTGTCCAGTTGCTGGAGAAGGGCGACATGCCGTTCCACAAGATCGGCACGCATCGCCGCGTGCGCTACCAGGACGTCATCGCCTACAAGAAGCGCATCGATGCCGAGCGTCGCAAAGCTCTGGATGAGTTGGCCGCGCAGGCCCAGGAACTCGGCATGGGATACTGATCGGATGAGCTCGCACTTCACCGTCGTCTATGACGCCTGCGTGCTCTACCCGGCACCGCTGCGCGATTTGCTGATGCATCTGGCGCTGTCGGACTTGTACCGGGCACGCTGGAGCGATCTGATCCACGAGGAGTGGACGCGCAGTGTGCTGGCCAGCCGCCCCGACTTAACCCAAGACCAGCTGAACCGGACACGCCATCTGATGAATGCCCATGTCCGGGACAGTCTGGTCACCGGATTCGAGCACCTGATTCCGTCGATCAACCTTCCCGATCCGGACGACCGCCACGTGGCGGCGGCCGCCATCCACTCCGGGGCAAGCCTGATCGTGACCTTCAACCTCAAGGACTTCCCGACAGAGGCACTCAAGCCCTACAACCTCGCGGCCCAGCATCCGGACGACTTCATTGTCGATCTGCTGGATCTGCATCCCGCAGGCGTGCTGGAGGCCGCCGTGTACCGCCCGCAGTTGATTGGACACTGATTTGCAGTTCATGCGGCCTTCCGGA
>CAZGOH010000161.1:0-2609 GCA_964527195.1 uncultured Methyloversatilis sp. | reverse complement strand
CCGCTTCAAATCCCCGTCACTTGACGGTCTATGACATTATATTGCGCCAACGCCGCGTAACGCTCATCTTTGGCATGCCAAAGATGGTGCCAAACAAACCAAAGAAAAAGGCCCGCCGAAGCGGGCCTAACTCTTTGATTCTTTGGCTCCCCGACCTGGGCTCGAACCAGGGACCTACGGATTAACAGACCCCAAGTCGGGAACGGGGATGCATTCTAGCGAATTCTGGAAACTTCGCAACTCCCTGATTTTCAGGCCATCCCGATAATCGCTACTCTGGCCGTGGTTCTACGGTGTTCTGGCGTTTTGTGTAATTTTCCCTGCCCGATTACACAGGAGTTACACAGAGATTCCGGCTGACCGCCTGTATTGGCAAGGGTTGCCGAGCGCGACGTGGCGGATTTTCTACGGCCAGCCGCAAAAGTCGGCGCTGGCGGGACGGCGACTGTCGCAGCGCTACACCTTCCACAGCGGCCGGTTTCGCCAATCCGCTGGGAAGCCGAGTCGATCCGCCCGCACCTTGGGGTGCTCGGCCAGCAGATCGGCCAGGCGCTGGCCCCAATGGGTGTCCGGCGAAACCACCTTCAACACCACTTCCGCCATCACGGCCTGCGCGTAGAACCGCGTCGTGTCCTGCAACTCGGCGGCGTACTGCTTGGCCTGGATCGGCTTGATGGTATAGGTGCGGTTCCACAGACGCTGATGATGGGCCGCCAGGTTGCGCAGGTAGGACAGCGCGTGCAGCCACGAGGCGAGTACGGCACCATCGAGGCCGAATGCCTTGGCGACGGGCTTCTGGTTCTGGCGGGTCAGGCTCTTGAAGGCCAGCGATACCGTGCCGAAGGACAGCACCTCGAACACCATCCACGACGGTGGCAGTTCCGGGTCGCCATACTTGTCGTAGTAGTGCTTGATGAAGGTCTGGCGCATCGCCGCCCGCGACGTATCGTGGCCGATGTCGTCCTTGACGCGCTCGATGAATTTGTCGTGCCGGTAGCTGGGCACGAAGTGCGCGGCATCCATGAACCAGTGCGGACCGTGCAGTTCGCTCATCGTCTGCGAGAACTGGGCGCGGAAAGCGACCTCGATCCGCTCCACGGCATCCATCACCGCCAGCCGCAGCTTGCGGTCGAAAACGTAGAGGTCGAGGATGTCCTCGAAGCTGACGCCATCAAGAAAACGATGCGAACCATCGGCGTTGTAATTCACCTGGAACGGTAGCGCATAGCCGGCCAGCCGGTAGTAACCAACGAAGCGCAGGTAATGCCTGGCGCGTTGTTCGTCGGCGATCATCAGCCCGCGACTTTTCAGCAGCGCGATCTGGTCGTCAATCGAAGTGGCAGGCTTGGTGAATTGCATGGGCAATAAAAAACCCGCCGGGGTGCGCTTGCAAGCAGAGGCGTGGCGGGTGTTGTTGGGTGAAGTATAGGGGGCAGCCCCAAGAATGGTCAAGGCCAGAATGTTACGGGCAAATCTGGAGCAGTGCCGGAAAACCACGGCGAATCCGCAAAAGTCGGCGCTGGCAGGACGGCACCTCACCAACTGACTGCCCGGCGCAGCCGGCCAGCGAGCGCGCCACAAGGCGCGGAAGCGCGGCCTCAAGGTTGGGCGTGTGCCACCCGACGCGAAGCGCTGAATAGACCACCGCGCAGCGCCAAATAACGCTCTTGGGACGGCCGGGGGCGCAAGACATAACAGACCATTACCCGAACCCGCAGGGCGCGCAGCGGTCGGCCACCAAGCGAAGCCCTGCGCAGCGACTGGCCGACTTTGGGTAATGCGCTGTTATGTTAAAGCTCGACGCGCCGCGGCGAATTTACCCCCGGCCGGCCTGGGTGCAATCGAGCACCGCGAGCAAGCCGGGTTTGAGGTAGCCGACGGAGCCGTGGTGCGCAGCACGACGGCGCAGACGGCGGGCAGATCGCGCGAACGCACGCCAAGCCTAAAAGTCAGTCGCGGTGGGACGGCGATAGCGGGAGAGACAAAGCCAGTGGCGCAGCCTCTGGCGTGGTGGGGCACCCGACACGGTAGCCGCCTGCAAGCCGCAAGCCGGCGAGCGGCTGTTTGCTGGTCGGCGCAGTGGCGCAGCGGCGGCGGGGCAGGAGGTCAGGCGGTGATCGGAGGCACGAAGCCAGGGCGCGGGTTTATGCGCGCTGGCGTGGTTGATTCCGTGACGCGGTAGCCCGGCAGGCGGCTTGCGTGGTCTTGGGCAAGCGGCATGACGGGCGGTCGGAGGGTGATGCGGAATTCGCTTGCACCGTCCGTTCAGGAACCGACACACTGGACACAGTAAAAAGTCGGCGCTGGCACGACGGCGATCATGGGCGTGGTGCCGGGTGCTGAAAATAATCCGTGCCGCGTTTCTCGTGGGAAAGGATTATTTGCCGCGCATCAACCCGTTCAGTTGCCGACAATCGCCTCGGGCACCCAGGCCGGAGAAGTTTCCGGCAGCGTCATCTCGGCGAAGTATTGCCCCACGGCGCTTGCCGCGCCCGATGGATCGTTACAAGGCAGCGCGCGCACGGAGCGCAGGATATTGCGCACCAGCTCATCGTTGGCTCTGTTGAATTTTGAGTGGGTGCTGGCGTCATACGCGGGACGGGCTGGGC
>CAZGOH010000160.1:0-2637 GCA_964527195.1 uncultured Methyloversatilis sp. | reverse complement strand
CAGACACGTCTATTTACCCCAGTTTCGTGTCCAAAAGAATTGCGGGCGGGGCAGGCGACGATCATAACCGACTGGCTGCACGACGGTTGGTCATTGCAATGGGCGCTGCCCCCGCAAGGTGTTCGCCAGCATCGAAAGGACATCAGCAATTTTTCCTGCCGTTTCCGGTGGCGGCAAAGGAAGTTTGAGGCTTTGTGCCCCGGTACCCGGATCACGCTCGACCCAGGGGGGGACCGGAGCAGCGGGGTTGCCGGCCGCCCCGAGGGCGGCAACCAGTTGAGCGCCAAGCTGGGTCAATGCTTGCCAGGGATCGGGGCCGTTGCCCTGGATCTGTTCCGGCGCCTCTCGTCCTTCCGGTGTCGCGTCCGCCGTTTCGCCAGGGCCGACTTTCGCATCGGGCACCGCCTCAGTCACAATTGTTGCGCCAGCCGCCTCTTCAGCTGGCGCCATGGCCTCGCCTTCTCCCATGTGGCCAGTAACATTCTCGACGTCCTTCATGAAGCGGTTGAGGCGCGAATCGCCCAGCGATATCTCGCCCGTGCCGCCGTCGAGGATGCCCGCCGACAGCGAACGCTTGAAGGCCAACACTGAGAGCATGCCTTCCTCGATCGTACCCTTGGCGACAAAATTGACGATCTGCACCGGCCGTTTCTGGCCCATGCGGTGAATGCGGGCAATGCGCTGTTCGAGCAGCGCCGGATTCCATGGCAAGTCCATGTTCACGAGAGTCGATGCATGCTGCAAATTCAGGCCCGTCGCACCTGCATCGGTGGAGAGAAACACGCGGCAGTCGGGATCGTCGCGAAAACGCTCCACCAGCGCCGGGCGCTTTTCGGACGGAACACCGCCATGAAAACTGACGTAACCAATACCTCGCGCTTCCAAGCGCCGAATCACGATGTCGTGGGTGCGCGTCCACTGACTGAAAACCACGGCCTTGGCGTCCGCCTGCTCGAACAGGCCATCGAACAGCGCAGCCAGTTCGTCGGCCTTGACGCCGTGATCGCTCTCCTGATCGAGCAGGTAGGTACTGTTGCACGACATGCGCATGTTCTGCAGGGCGCAGGTGAGTCGACGCTGGTCCTTGTCGGAAAGGAACTTCATCTTGCGCCAGCGCTGCACGATCTTGGTGACGATCTCCGCGTTTTCCTGGTGGTAAAGCATCTGCATTTCCGTCATCGGCACCAACAGATTCTGGTCGGTGCGCTCCGGCAACTGTTGCAGCACTTCGGACTTGCGGCGACGGATCATGATCGGCGCGAGGGTCTGGCCAATCTTTTCCAGCCCGATGTAGCCGGTGACGCGCCCGGCTTCATCCTTGACCTGATGCTCGTGCAGCAGCTTCCAGGTCGGCCCGAGGCGATGCTGATCGACGAACTGGACGATGGAAATCAACTCCTCCAGTTTGTTCTCCAGCGGCGTACCGGTCAGCACGACGGCGTAGGGACTGTCGATGCGTTTTAGTGCCCGGGCAGCGATGGTGTTCCAGTTCTTCACCCGCTGCGCCTCATCGACGATCACCAGATCAGGAGACCATGCGGCGATCAAGTCCAGATCGGGTTGGAGCTTTTCATAGTTGGTGATCTTGCAGAAATCGTCTTGCGCATACTCTTTCTGCCGCTGTGCGCGCCCGCCGGCAATTACGTGCGAATCGCGACCGGCAAAGCGCTTGATTTCGCTTTGCCACTGGTACTTGAGCGAGGTTGGGCAGATCACCAGCACTTTCGATACGCCGAAATGCCGAGCCAGTATTTCGGCGGCGGCGATGGCCTGGATGGTCTTGCCGAGACCCATTTCATCACCGATTAACGCCCTGCCGGCCCGCACGGCGAACAGCGCACCTTCGGCCTGATACGGATAGAGCGGAACCTTGAGCAACTTCTTCAGTCCAGCATCGGCGATACCGCGCGGGAAAACGCTTTCGAGCGCGATGCTCCGCCGTTCGGCATCGCGCCGTCCGACAACGAAGTCCAGCGCATCGTCATAGGAACGCAGTTCATGCCCACTCTTCGCCACGGCAGCTACAAACCGATCCAGTTCGCCGAACTTCTCCGGCGGCAATATCCATCCATGCGCCTTATCGAACAACAAGCCGGCCGCCTTCTGCACCGACGGCGGGCAATCCGTCCCGGCACGAAAATGGATCGCCCGTCCGCCATCGTTACGCAAATACAGTTCGGAAAACGGCGGATGGTAGCCGCGCGTGAAGGCCGACTTGGCGCCACGTTTTTTCTCCAAGGCCGCGAGCACGAATTCGATATGCTTGCAGGTACCCAGTTCGTTGGTAGCGTAATCCGGGCAGGCACAGTAGTTGTCGCCCGGCAGCTTGCCGCGTATCACCACGCGATAGGCGCTCTTGGATTGCGGGTTGCTGACACGAAACTCGGAAAAGAACGGCTCCGCACCCATGTTCTCCAGCCCGAATGCCTGCTCGCGGCCGAATTGGCGACGCAATGCCCGCTGCCACTCCACTGGAGCGATTTCCGCCGGGGCGTGGGTACGGGAGAGTTTTTGTTCCTTTGGCACCTTGTTTATCTTGGTGCCGCGTGGTCTTGACGACTTGTTCTTCATGAGTTTCTTTCTGGCTCTGTTGAATTTCGAGTGGGTTAAGCGACATGCGGGTTGATCCGAGCGAAG
>CAZGOH010000159.1:0-2754 GCA_964527195.1 uncultured Methyloversatilis sp. | reverse complement strand
GAGCGATCTCCTCGACGATGTCCGGTGCCAGCAGGGCGAGCTTCAACATCTTCTGTATTCGCGCCAGGCCGGAATCCGCCCACCCATTGCTAGAATGTCGTCATGAACGCCAGCACAACCCTGCCGATCAGCCCCAGCGACCGCATTGCCATCGAGCGCGCCCTCGCGCCGTTGCTGGCGCATGCCCGCCTCAGACTCTTTGGTTCGCGTGCGCGCGGCGACGCGCGGCATACTTCGGACATCGATCTGGCCGTGCAAGCCGGCGCGCGGATTCCCGCCGCCGAGCTGGCGGCCCTGCGCGAGGCGCTGGAGGAGTCGCATGTGCCCTTCCGCGTCGATCTGGTCGATTACGCGACCGCTTCGCCACAACTCAAACAAGCCATCGACCGCGAAGGCATCCCGTGGCCCGCGTAGAACATCGCATCGAAACCGCGCGGCAGGCGCTGACGACGCTGGATGAACTGGCCCACGAGCCTGCGGGGAAAATCGTCCGTGATGCGACAATCCAACGTTTCGAATACTCCTTCGAGGCGATCTGGAAGGCCGCTCAGGCCGTGTTGCGCGAACGCTTCGGTGTCGAACTGGCTTCACCCAAGCCGGTGGTTCGTGCCAGCTTCGAGAACGGCCTGCTCGGCGAGGCGGAGGCCCGCACGGCGCTGGCCATGGTCGATCACCGAAACCTGACTGCGCATACCTACAACGAAGCGCTGGCGGATGAAATCTTCGCCGCAATTCCCGCTTATCGCAGCCTGCTACGCACTTGGCTCGACCGTCTTGTGGCTGCCTGCCGTCATCCCTGAACTTTTCGATCACCCGCGCCGGTCGGCAAATCCATCGGGTGGGCGGGCGTGAAGTCGGGCCGCTATCCGGCCCCGGTGCGCTCGCTCGGTGTACGCATCACGGCGTGGCGGGTGGAGGATATACGCGACTTGATCGCACGCAACCGATAGCACGTCTATACTCGCGCGGTCGCATCAATGAAGGAGACGTCCCCCATGAAACCCGATCCACGCATCACTATCGATCCCGAACAGTGCGGCGGACGCCCCTGCGTGCGCGGTATGCGCATCCGCGTTTCGGATGTGCTCGATTTATTGGCCAACGGCTTGACGCCAGAGCAAGTCCTGGACGAACTGCCCGATCTCGAACCCGAGGACATTCGCGCCTGCCTCAACTATGCCAGCCGACGCTTCGATCATCCGGTTCTGATGGCCGCATGATCTGGCTGGATGCCCACCTGTCGCCCGCCCTTGCAACCTGGCTGTCCAACGAAATGGGGCAGCCCGCAACACACCTGAGAGCACTCGGTTTGCGACATGCCAAGGATCGGGAGATATTCGCTCAAGCTCGCCAAGCAAACGTCATGCTGATGACGAAAGACGTGGATTTCGTCGACATGGTGATGCGGATGGGCACGCCACCCTCGATCATTTGGCTAACTTGCGGGAATACCTCCAACGATGCGCTCAAGGCCTTGTTAAGGGCAACGCTCACCAAGTCCATCGAACTGATCGGGCAGGGAGAACCGCTGGTGGAAATTACCGACACAGGACTTGCTGAAGCCTAAACGCCATTCACCTTCACCCCGGCCAACGAAACCCGCTTCCTCCCCGCCCGCAAATCATCCAGCATATCGGCCCAGCCTTGCATCAGTTCGCGCCGCTCGTTGATGAGCGTGGCGCGGTTGTAGGCACGTCGCGAAGCGTTCCGTTTCTGATGCGCCAGGCATAACTCGATGACATCGGGCCGCACGGCGGCATCGTTGGCAATCGTCGAAAAGGTCGAGCGCACGCCATGCGCCGTAAAGGATTGCGTAAAACCCAGCGCCTTGCCGGTACGCACGAAGACGTTATGCACGGCAGCCCGCCCCAGCGCCTTGCGGAAACTCAGATGGCTGGTGAATACCCACGGATGCTTGCCGGTGAGCTTGTGGAGTTCGGCCAGGATCGCCCGCGCCTGTCGCGAGAGAGGCACGACATGATCCTCGCGCATTTTCATGCGCGCACCGGGGATGCGCCACAGCCCCTGCGCCAGATCGAACTCATCCCAGGTGGCATTCAGCAACTCGTGCGCGCTGTATGGGTGGCCACTTCGGATGATGTGCCTGGCCTGGTGACGGAGGCGGATACGC
This sequence comes from uncultured Methyloversatilis sp., assembly GCA_964527195.1. Lineage (GTDB taxonomy): Bacteria > Pseudomonadota > Gammaproteobacteria > Burkholderiales > Rhodocyclaceae > Sulfuricystis. The sequence goes on along the minus strand of CAZGOH010000159.1, from coordinate 623 downwards.
TGGAGGCGTTGTCTGCGAAGCTCGAAACCCTCGTGCCAGAACTGCTCGACGCCAACGGTCAGCACGACAGCGGCGACGTTCCCTTCGAACTTCTCGCACGCAAATTCTCGGTCGCACATCGAAACGCCCACTGATGGGCGGCAACTTTGGGCCAGAACTGAAACGCTGGTTGCTCGAAGCGGGTTGTCGATTCGAGCGTTCTGGCCAGGGCGATCACGCAATCTGGTCTCATGAACGCCAGCACAACCCTGCCGATCAGCCCCAGCGACCGCTTCGGTGTCGAACTGGCTTCACCCAAGTCGGTGGTTCGTGCCAGCTTCGAGAACGCAGCGGATCAGTCGGCTTCGTCTGGGTGGATCAGAAAATCGGTGCCGGCTGCGACACTGAATTTCCGAAAGTCGGCGCCGGCGGGACGGCGGTTTAGTTGCGCTTGAGGCGCTCCGTGAGGGAGGCAGGATTCTGGCGGCAATCGAGAACGCGCCAAACCTGAATATCCTCGCCATCGACGCGGTAGTAGATCGCATACGGGAAGCGCCGCGACAGCGTGCGGTAGTAGCCGAACACTTTCTGGTGGATGCCTGCATACAGCAGCAAGGAGTCGATGTCCGAGAACAGGGAATCAA
>CAZGOH010000158.1:0-2801 GCA_964527195.1 uncultured Methyloversatilis sp. | reverse complement strand
TCGTCCTCGCGAATCTCGCGGAAGGTCTGGATGCCGATGGGCAGTTTCTTGCGGGTCATGGTGCCATTATGCCTCGCAACAGTCGGCGATGGCGGGACGGCGATCGCTGACTGACCCGCCCTCGACTTCGTCGCCGGCCATCGGCGGACTATTGCGCGGCGGGAACGGCCTTGAGATACCCTGCCCGGGCGTACTCGAGCAAGGCCGCATCGTCGGTGACGAGCGCGGCATGGCAATGGCGTGTCGTGGCGGCGATGATGCGGTCGGCCGGATCGCCATGCATCTGGCCTGGCATGCGGGTGCTGGCTACCGCGATCTCGGGGGTGAGCGATTCAAGTCGGATGCCCGGGGGAGACAGGCCGGCGGCCACCCACTCGCCGACATCGCGATCGAGCACCAGGCGCTGCTTGCCCACCAGCATCGCCACCTCCCACGGCGAAATGGCCGAAACCAGCACTGCCTGTTCTTCTGCCGATTTTTCAATGGCTTTGCGTGCCTTGCGGCCGAGACGCGGGCTACCATTCATCAGCCAGACCCAGGCATGCGTATCCAGTAATACCAGGCTCACCGATCGGCGGCCCAGTCGACGTTCAAGGGGGCGACGATGTCGGCCTCGGACTGCACACTGCCCGCCAGCGCCCCGAACAACGCGGTTGGCGGCGCAACGGGCACCAATCTGGCCACCGGGCGTCCGCGCTTGGTGATCACCAACGGTTCACGCCGCTGGGCGACCTCATCCAGAACCTGCAGGCACTTGGCCTTGAAGTCTCCCGCCCCCATGGTTTGTTCCATTGTCATGCTCCTGGTCATGAATCATGGTCACATGCTAGCACGCTTCGCCTCAGCAAAACAGCGTGTTACCCCGTTCGGAAAGTCGGCGCTGGCGGGACGGCGCTTATTCCAGCCGGGCGAGTTTCAGTCCCGGCAAGCCGTCGAAATCCGCCGTGTTCATCGTCAGCAGGGTGTAGCCGTGCTCGATGGCTTGTGCGGCGATCCATAGATCGTTGTAGCGGGGGCGGGGAGAGCGGCCGGATTGTTTGACTGCGGCGGCCAGCAGACCAAACGCCGATGCCGTTGCCCGGGTCACGGGCAGTGTCGGGCGCGTTTCGATCTGGCGCAGGCTCGCGGCACGTGCCGCACGGTCGGCGGCGTCTGCGCACGACTCGACACCGAAGGCCAGTTCGCCCAGGGAGATGGCCGACACAAAAACAGGCGCATTTCCGCAGGCGGTGATCACCGATCCATGGGCGACCTGACCGGCCGCCAGACCTACCCATACGCAGGTGTCGAGAATCACGCCCACGGGTCGCGTACGGTCTCGTCCATCGTGTTTGCTCGTGATGCCAGCCAGCGGGTGGCCTGTTCGGGCGTCAAGGTCTGCCGGAAGTCGGCCAGCGCTCGCGCGGCCGTCATCGTCGGTTCGGCGGGCACAATCCGGGCAATCGTCAGATGGTTGCGCTCCACGCTCACCGTTTCACCACGCATGACGACCGTATCGAGAATCGCTCGGGTATGTCTGGCCAGATCTGTGGCTGTGATGGTTTGCATTGCTCGCCTCTTTGTATGTATCGATACGTATAGTACGTCATGCAAGTATCCCCTGGCGCGACGGTGAAAAAATATTCGCTCCAGCAAAACTTTTAGCCGGTTTGGCAAAAGTGCTTTTTTTGATTCGTGCCTACTATCGCAGCATCGCCAAAGTGTATCTGCGGGGAAGTCATGAGCAAGTCGAACGGGTCAATGAATCGCATTTTTCGTGTTGTCTGGAATGCGGCCAAGAATGTCTGGCAGGCGGTGGCCGAAATTGCCACCGGGCACGCCAAGAGCAGCACCGGCAGCACCGGCCGCAGCGCGCGGCGCGAGGCACGCTGGGCGGCTGTCCTGGCCGGCACCTGGGTCATCCTGGCCTTACCCGGCGGGGTAGCCCACGCTGCACCGGCCGCCAACGAATTGCCCACCGGCGGTACCGTGGTGGGCGGCAACGCCACCATCAGCACCAATGGCGCCCGCATGGATGTGCTGCAAACCACCCAGCGCACCGCCATCGACTGGCAAACCTTCAACATCGGCAGTGCGGCCCACGTCCACTTCGAGCAACCCGGCGGCGGCGTCGCCCTCAACCGCGTGCTCGACACCCACGCCAGCCAGATCTACGGCAAGCTCACCTCCACCGGCCAGGTATTCCTGCTCAACCCCAACGGCGTACTGTTCGCGCCGGGCGCGCAGGTCGATGTCGGCGGCATCGTCGCTTCCACGCTCGGCATCAGCAACGAAAACTTCATGGCGGGCAACTACCGCTTTGAAGGCAGCAGTAGCAGCGCCATCATCAACCAGGGCAACATAAAAGTCGGCGCTGGTGGGACGGCAGCGTTTATTGCCGCCAAGATCACCAACACCGGCAGCATCGACGCCCCTCAGGGCAACGTGCTCATGGGCGCGGGCAGCAAGGTCACGCTCGACCTCGGCGGCCCGGTCAAGCTGCAGGTGGAGCAAGGCGCCATCGACGCCCTCATCGAATCCGGCGGCGCCATCAAGGCCGAAGGTGGCACGGTGCTACTCAGCGCCAAAGCGGCGGGCGATCTCGCCGCCACCGTCATCAACCACACCGGCCTCATCGAAGCGCAAACGCTCGCCACCGGCGAGAACGGCCAGATCACCCTGTTGGGCGAAGGCGGCGAAGTCAAGGTTGCCGGCAAGCTGGATGCCTCCGCCCCCACGGCGGGCACCGGCGGCACCATCATCGCCACCGGCAAATACGTCATGCTCGACGACACGGCCCACCTCACCGCCAGCGGCAAAGA
>CAZGOH010000157.1:0-2821 GCA_964527195.1 uncultured Methyloversatilis sp. | reverse complement strand
TGCTCACAAAGTAGGACGAATCAGGCCCACAGCCCTGGCATCTGGCTTACTTTGATCAGGGCTTGGGCGCACATGCGGGTGCACTGATTTCAATGGGGCCGGCATCACGTGCGCAAGATTACCACCGCTATGCAAAGCCGAGATCAGGGAATCGCCGTGCCGCCGGGGCCGACTTTCAGTCCAGCGACTCGCCGAACAATGCCTGGAAGCGCGCGGCAATGTCCTCGCGTGCAGGCTTGTGGTTCTGCCCGCCGCGATGGGCGATCTTGATGCTGCCCATCAGAGCGGCCAGCCGTCCGGTTTTCTCCCAGTGCCATCCCCTGGCGATGCCGTAGAGCAGGCCGGCGCGGTAGGCGTCGCCGCAACCGGTCGGGTCGAGCAGTTGTTCGGCCGGTACGGCGGGAATGTCGATCATCGCACCGCCCGCATAGATGCGCGACCCGCTGCCGCCGAGCGTGACGATGAGCGCGCGTACCTGCCCTGCGAGTTCTTCCAGCGACTTGCCGGTGCGCTCGGTCAATAGCCTGGCTTCGTAGTCGTTTACCGTGCAGTAGTCGGCCAGACGGATGAAGTCCATCAGCTCGTTGCCGTCGAACATCGGCAGACCTTGGCCCGGATCGAAGATGAAGGGAATGTCGAGCTCGTGGAACTGGCGCGCGTGCTGCAGCATGCCGTCGCGGCCGTCGGGCGCGACGATGCCGAGCGTGACGTCGCGCGCGTCGCCAATGCGGTTCTCGTGCGAGAAATTCATCGCGCCGGGGTGGAAGGCGGTGATCTGGTTGTCGTCGAGGTCGGTGGTGATGAAGGCTTGCGCCGTGAAGGTGCCGGGCACCTTGCGCACGTGGTCGGCCGGCAGGCCGAGCATCTTCAGGCGCGCCAGATAGGGATCGCAATCGTCGCCCACCGCCGCCATGATGAGCGGGTTTCCGCCCAGCAGCTTGAGGTTGTAGGCGATGTTGCCGGCGCAGCCGCCATATTCGCGCCGCATGTCCGGCACGAGGAAGGCGACGTTGAGAATGTGGATCTGCTCGGGCAGGATGTGCTTCTTGAACTGGTCCTTGAACACCATGATGGTGTCGTAGGCGAGCGAGCCGCAGATGAGCGTATGCATGGGAGAATTCCTCAGGGGTAGAAAAGATAGAGCCGGTAGCCCGCGGGGGCGACGTCGCTGACTTCGACGAGCCGTTCGACGGCAACCTCGCCCTGGGCGGGAAAGCCGGCAGCGGCAACGCGATCCGCCGGCAGCCAGTCCTCGGGCGCCAGGACGCGGCGCACCAGCGGCGCGTCGTGGGTGTCGGTGAGCGTCAATTCGAGGTGGGGGTAGGCCTGCACGAACGCCGCGCGGTTTTTCAGGATGGCGACGAGGCGCAGCCGTTCGCCCGCAACCGGCTGGAGATCGGAGCTTTCGATGCCGATCAGCCGCGGTTGCCGGGGCAGGGGCATGGCGCAGCCGATGCGATCGCAGACGGCGACGAGCGCCGGCCGCCATTCGGGCATGGCCAGCGCCAGATCGGTGCGATAAAGATAGAGCAGCTGTCCGGTGGCCGTGAAGCCGAGCAACAGGCTGCCGAACGCCCAGGGCCAGCGTCTCGGCGGCGACGGCGGGGAAACGGTCTGCCACTCCGGGGGAAAGTCGTCGACCGCGTCAGGCGCTGGTTCGGGTGGCGCTGGTTCGGGTGGCGCTGGTTCGGGTGGCGCTGGTTCGACGGGTTCGACCGCCGTCGCAGGCTCGTCGACAAGGCTCTCCAGCGCGTCGAAAACGCCCTGGCAGGCGCCGCAGCGTACCCTGCCCTGGCGGGGCTTCAACTGGTCGGCGGTAACGCGGAACGTCGTCTGGCAATGCGGGCAGCGGGTCAGCATGCGCCGAGTTTAACGTTCACCTTCCAGCCTCACCCAGCCTTCATGGGCGGCACCGACGCGCAGCGGCAGGAATTCGGCATAAGCCGCGATGACCTGTTCCGCTTGCGATTCGAGCACGCCGGAGAGCGCCAGCGCACCGCCGGGGCCGAGGCGCCCGCTCAGCAGCGGCGCCAGCAGCATGAGCGGATTGGTGAGGATGTTGGCGACGACGCGATCAAAGGTTTGCGTCAGCGCTTCGCTCGAGCGGGCAAGTCGCAGCGTCACGCCGTTGCGGGTGGCGTTGTCGGCGGCCGCCGTCAGCGCGGCCGGGTCGATATCCACGCCCAGCGTGTCGCCTGCGCCGAGTTTCAGGGCGGCGATGCCGAGAATGCCGGAACCGCAGCCGTAATCCAGCACCGTTGCGCCGGGGACGACTTTCGCCTCGAGCCATTCGAGGCACAGGCGCGTGGTGGGATGGCTGCCGGTACCGAAGGCCAGCCCCGGGTCGAGTTCGAGGTTGATCGCGTCCGGGTCGGGGGCGGCATGCCAGGAGGGCACGATCCACAGGCGATCAGAAACGCGGATCGGGTCGAATTGCGATTGGGTGAGGCGTACCCAGTCCTGCTCGGCGACCTCTTCGAGCGCCATCGCCGGCGTGGCGCCGAGACCGACTTTGCGTGCCGCCGCGTCGATGCGCATCGCGAGATCGTCCGCCGGACCGAACAGCGCGACGATCCGGCTGCGTTCCCAAAGCGGCGTGCCCGGAGAACCCGGTTCGCCGAACTGCGGCGTTTCATGCGCGGTGCCGGCCAGCGCATCCTCCACCGACACCGAGATTGCTCCCGCCGCCACGAGTGCATCCGAGAGCGCCTCGGCATGCGCCGCGTCGGTCTCGAGCGCGACTGAAATCCACATTACTTGCGGTTGGCTTCCTCGCGCGCGGCGAGTTTTTCTTCGAGATAGTGAATGCTCGTGCCGCCCT
>CAZGOH010000156.1:0-2836 GCA_964527195.1 uncultured Methyloversatilis sp. | reverse complement strand
CGCAGCGCCTGCCCCGGCCTGCGGGCAATGCCTCGCCTGCCCACCCGCCTTCGACGCCACGCTGGCCCTCTGGCGCTACGGCTACCCGCTCGATCATCTCGTGCAAGGCCTCAAGTTCGGTCGCCGTCTTGCCGGGGCCGACTTTTTCGCCCGCGCCCTGCTGGCGGATCGGCGTGCGCACGGCGATGTGATCGTGCCGGTGCCGCTGTCCCCGGCACGCCTTCGCGAACGCGGCTTCAACCAGGCCGTGGAAATCGCCCGGCCGCTGGCGCGCGCACTCGGCATACCGCTCGACACGGCCAGCCTGCGCCGCATGCGCGACACCCCGCCGCAAAGCCGCCTGCCCTGGCGGGCGCGCCCCGCCAATGTCCGTCACGCCTTCGCGTGCGGTGCCGACTTTTCCGGGCAGGCGGTCATCGTGGTCGACGACGTGATGACCACGGGCGCCACCCTCGACGCCGTGGCGCGCGCGCTGAAGGATCACGGGGCGCGGCGGGTGACGAACTGGGTCGTGGCGCGAGCCGTGAAGACTAGCGGAGCTTTTGCTCCGCCAGCGTGAGCATGTCGGCCGGCAGGTTGCCGCTGGCGCGCGCGCGCGCGTAGGCTCCGCGGGCCTCCTCGGTACGGCCCAGCGCCTCGTGCGCGGTCGCCAGGCCGAACCACCAGCGCCCCTCGTTCGGTCGCAGCGCCAGCGCCGTCTGGAAGCGTTGCGCGGCCTCGGCCGGCCGCTGCTGCTCTTGCAGCAGGTAGGCGAACAGGCTCTGGTAATCGGCATCCGCACCGGCATGCACCGCGTAGTTTTCCAGCGTCGTCACAGCCGCCGCCGCATCGCCCTGCTCGAACTGCAAGCGGGCGAGAATCACCGCCCAGCCGGTCTGGCGCGCATCGAGTTCGAGTCCCTGGCGGGCGACCTGCTGGGCCTCGGGCCACTGGCGCTGGCTGACCAGCACGGACAACAGCGCCTGGCGCGCCTGGCTCATCGCCGGGTCGAATTCGATGGCCTTGCGCAACGCGGGCAGGGCCGCCTGCGCCTCGCCACGCCGCACCGCCTGCATGCCCTGGCGATAGGCCGCCTCGGCGGCCGCCCTGCCCTCCGGTCCGCGCGCGCTGCGTTCGATTCGTCCCGCCGTTGCGCCCTCGTCCTGCGGGCTTTCCGTTACCGCCCTCGCCGGCGGCGGGGACGCGACCGCAGCCGGCGCCGCCGCACCATCCGCCGGCTGTGCCGCCGCCGCGAAACGCTTGGAGGGCACCGGCGGCTTGCTCGTCGCCACCAGTGTCGGCGATTCGACATCGATCACCTGCGGGACGACCGGCACGGGCAGGATCGTCTCCATCGCAGCCGGCGCAGCGGCGACCGGCGCGGCAATGATCGGTGCGGCGACGACCGGCGCGGACTCGGCCGGGGCGGGGGGGGACGCATTTTCCCGTGGCAACAGCAGGAATGCGCCCGCACCGGCGAGGCCGACCCCGATGCCGACGCCCAGCGCCAGTAGGCGCCACGACTGCCCGCCGCGTGCGGTGGCCGTCGGCAGCGTGCGCAGACGGTTCGGCAGGCCCGCCCGTTCCCGTTCGCTTGCCTGGCGCTCGTCCAGGTCGCGCAGCATCTGGTTGATGACGCTCATGTGTCGTTCACCTCGTTACCAGGGCCACCAGCGCCGGCCCTTGATCGCCCCGTCGGTATCCTGCGCAGCGGCCCGCACATGATGGGGCTCGACCTGCGGCATGCCCTCGCCGAAGGCGGCAAGCAGCGACTTGTGGGCGAGGATGTTGACGAGCCGCGGCGTGCCGCCCGAATGGTGGGTCAGCGCCTTGAGCGCCGGCGCGCGGAACAGCGGTTCGCCACCGTAGCCGGCGATGCGCAGGCGCTGCTCGACATAGCTGCCGATTTCCTCGGTTTCGAGCTTGCGCAGGCGGTGGTGGAAGGCGATGCGCTGCTTGAGCTGGCGCGCCGAATGGGCGGCCAGCATCTCGTCGAGCTCGGGCTGGCCGAACAGGATGATGTGCAACAGCTTCCGCTTCTCGGTTTCGAGGTTGGAAAGCAGCCGCAGACTTTCGAGCGTGAGACGCGGCATGGTCTGCGCCTCGTCGATGCACAGCACGACCTTCTTGCCGCTGCGCGCCAGATCGAGCAGGCGATGGTTGAGCCGCTTGACGACATGCGCGGCTTCCGGAGCGCCGGCGGCCGTGCCGAGGTCGTCGGCCACCTCGCGCAGGAAAGCGCGCGGCTCCATCTGCGGGTTGGGCAGGTAGGCCGCTTTCCACTCCGCGCCGAGTTCGGCGAGGAAATTGCGGCACAGGAGCGTCTTGCCCGTGCCGATCTCGCCGACGATCTTGACGAACCCTTCGCCGCTGGCGAGCGCGAAGTGCAGGAGATTGAGCGCTTCGAGGTGGCTGGCGCTCGGATAGATGAACTCGGTATCCGGCGTGATGCCGAAGGGCAGCTGGTCGAGGCCGAAATGCGCGAGATACACGGACGTCTACTGGAGCGGCACGGCCAGGGGCGGCAGGGCGAAGTTGCGCAGGCGTTCGCCGCTTTGTTCGAGATCGCGCACCCAGGCACGGTCGTCGCCGATGATGGTGGGTTTGAGCAGGATGACGAGTTCGCGCTTGGTGAAGGAACTGCCGCGCTGGCCCGCCAGCGCGCCGGCCGGGGAATTGACCGTGCCGGGCAGCCCGCTGCGGTCGGAGGACTGGCGCTGCGACATCATGCCGCCGATGGCGACGATATTGCCGTCCTGCACGCGCACGATGCTGTCGGTTTCCTTGACGCTCAACTTGGCGAGCGGCAGGCTGTAGTTGCGGTCGTTGAGCCGGAATTCCTTGTTCGATTGCTCGA
>CAZGOH010000155.1:0-2843 GCA_964527195.1 uncultured Methyloversatilis sp. | reverse complement strand
GGGTCGTCAGTTCGTCGGTGGCGGCTACGTGACGGTGCTGGTGCGTGGCGAAACGGGCGCGGTGAACGCGGCGGTGCGTGCCGGTGCAGACGCTTGCGAGCGCGTCGGCGACGGGTTGGTGGCGGCGCATATCATCGCGCGCGTGCATGGCGAAGTCGAGGGCATCCTGCCGACCCAGCCCGAAGCGGGTGGTGGCGGCCGCGATGCGGAGATCACCTCGACGCGTAGCTAAGCTGCCATGCCGACGAGTGCCGATCCCCGTACCCTGGGCTGGTTGCAACGGGCCCTGACGCATGAGATGCGCGCGGTGCAGCAGTACCTCGCGCAAAGCGTGCTGGCACGCCTGTGGGGCGATACGGGGCTGGCGGACACATTCCGTCGCGAAGCGGGCGAGGAACTCGAGCACGCCGAGCGGCTGATGGCCCAGCTGATCCGCCTGGGTGTGGCGCCGAATGCATCCGCCCTGCCGCCTGCCCGCCTGGGGCGCACGCCGGCCGAACTGCTGGCGGCCGACCATGCGCTGGAAGTCGAGGCGGTGAATCTGTATGTGGATGCGCTCGCCCATGCAGAACGCCAGCGCGATGAGGTGACAGCGCAGCTGTTCGCCGGTTTGCTGGCGGATGAACAGCGCCATGTGCAGGATCTGGCGCAACTAAAGGGAAGCGAGAATGGCTGATCTGCCTGCCGGGTGGGAAGCGCGCGGCAAGCCGCCGACCTTGTTCCGCCGTTTCGAATTTGCCCGTTACGGTGAGACACGCGATTTTCTCGATGCCCTGGCAGCACTGTCCGAAGCGCGCGACCGGCATCCGCAGAACATCAACTTCGGCGCCACTTACGTCAATGTCACCCTGGAAGCCACAGCGGATGAATTGACCGATGCCGATGGCGAATTCGCCCGGGCGATTGATGCCCTGGGACATAGCGACGTTAAAGTCTGACCCCATGCGCGTCCTCGCCATCGTCAACCAGAAAGGCGGTACCGGCAAGACCACGCTGGCCATGCATCTGGCGGCAGGGCTGGCGCGGCGCGGCGAGACCGTGGTGGTCGATCTCGATCCGCAAACCTCGGCCCTGCAATGGGCGGGGCAGGGCGGCGAACCGTTTCCTGCGCCGGTAAAACAGATGCCGGGACGCTGGGATGGGCCGACCTTGCGGCGTACCTACAAAGCCTACCGGCACGTGGTGCTCGATTGCCCGCCGGCCCTTGACAGCCATGCGGCGCGTCAGGCCCTGCGCGTCTGCGACATCGCCCTGATTCCGGTGTTGCCTTCGCCGGTGGATCTGTGGGCCAGTCTGCGTCTGCCTCAGGAGATCGCGGCGGCGCGCGAGGAGAATCCGAAGCTGAAAGCCTATCTGGTGCTGAACCAGATCGAACCCAAGAGCGCCTTGTCCGGCGCGATGCGCGATGCGCTGGCGGAGTTCGATCTACCGGCCCTTGCTGCCGTGATGCGCCGTCGCGCCATTTATCGCAGCGCCGCACTGGAGGGGATGACCGCTTACCAAATGGGTAGCCGTGCCGCGGCCGCCATCGAAGAAATCGAAGCCATCATCGAGGAGATTGCCCCATGAGCACCCTAAAAAACAAGCTGGCTGCCAGCGTGCGTCAGGCCAAGACCCAGACACCGGCAAAAGCACCCGTCGCCGCCAAGGCCCCGCCCGCAAAAACTGCGGCAAGCAAGGCGCCTGCGGCCCGCGTGCAATCGCCAGCACCTGGGGCGTCTGGTAGCGAACCCGCCTCTTCAGGTAGCGCACTTTTCCCCAGCCGTGTCTGGCCCGATTGACTCAAGGAGCGATATCCATGCGTCCCGATTTCGTCCGCACCTATTCTCCCCGCATGGCGGCGCAGGCACATGGCGCCGCGCAAGCGCGCACCGCGGCGGCGCGCCAGCCGGCTGCGGACCTGTCCGCCGGTACCGATCTGCTGGCCGCCTACCGTGTCCAGCAGCAACCCTACTATCGCCCGGTGGCCGACGAGGTCGACCTGTATGAAGCCGCCTACTCGGTACGCATGCCGATCATGCTCAAGGGGCCGACCGGCTGCGGCAAGACCCGCTTTGTCGAATACATGGCCTGGAAGCTGCAAAAGCCGCTCATCACCGTTGCCTGCAACGAGGACATGACGGCGAGCGATCTGGTCGGCCGTTTCCTCCTCGACATCAACGGCACCCGCTGGCAGGATGGCCCGCTCGCCGTGGCCGCACGTCTCGGGGCGATCTGCTACCTCGACGAAGTGGTCGAGGCGCGTCAGGACACGACTGTCGTGATTCATCCGCTCACCGATGCGCGGCGCGTGTTGCCGCTGGAAAAGAAGGGCGAGCTGATCGAGGCGCACCCGGATTTCCAGATCGTCATTTCCTACAACCCCGGCTACCAGTCGCTGATGAAGGATTTGAAGCAGTCGACCAAGCAGCGTTTCGGCGCGCTCGACTTCAACTATCCCGAGCACGAGATCGAGGCGGAGATCGTCGCCCACGAATCGGGTGTCAATGTCGAGACCGCCAAGAAGCTGGTGCACATCGGCGAGCGTGCCCGCAACCTCAAGGGCCACGGCCTCGATGAAGGCCTGTCGACGCGCATGCTGATCTACGCCGGCTCGTTGATCGCCAAGGGCGTGGCGCCGCTTGCCGCCTGTCGCGTTGCGCTGGTGCGGCCGATCACCGACGATCCGGACATGCGCGATGCGCTCGATTCGGCGGTGACCACCTACTTCTGATTTTCTCCGCCGTCCCGCCAGCGCCGACTTTCATGGCCATCCATCTCGAAGAGTATCAGGAGCTGCTCGATGAGTTGCCGAGCGATGCCCAGGAAGTATTGCGCGGCGCCTGGAACGAGGCGGCACGCGC
>CAZGOH010000154.1:0-2844 GCA_964527195.1 uncultured Methyloversatilis sp. | reverse complement strand
ATAATCTGGCCATAAGCAGGGGCAACCACATCAGGTTGCGGCTTGTCATCCGTAAGGAAGCGGCATGTACCGTTTCCCACGAGCACAGGGGGTAGCATGCAAAGCAAAGACAAGCGCGGGTACGCGCGCAGCCGGGCGATGGGTGTGACCATGCTGGAAATCCTGGTGGCAATCGCGATTCTTGCCATCCTGCTGGGCATTGGCGTACCGAGCTTTCGGGAAACTTTCGCCGAGGCGCGGGCCACGACGCGTGCCAACGACCTTGCCAGGGCGTTGGCCATGGCGCGCAGCGAAGCCATCCGGCGCAACATCCGCGTCACGCTCTGCAAGACGGCCGATCTTGCCGCCAATCCGCTTGCGTGCGACGCCAACGCCACCTGGGACCAGGGCTGGCTGCTGTTTGTCGACAACGTCCATCTTGCCGGAAATGTGGTCGGTGTCATCGATGGCGCCGACAGCCTCGTGCGTGTATTTCCGGCGCAAGGCACCGGCACGCTGGATGGCGGCGTGAACTACGCAGGCGGAATCTCCTATTTGCCCAGCGGTGTCAGTCGAGGCATCAAGGCGGGTGGTGCGGCCGGTGTGGCGAACGGCTCGTTCACGATCTGCGACGGCGACAAAGGCCGCAAACTCATTCTCAACACCACGGGCCGCGTTCGCGTCGAAACATTCGTCTGTCCGTGAGCCCCAGCAGTAAAGGATGAAGCCGTGGCCGCTCAGTTTTGCCAGCAAGATTGCGCCGTCATCCCACCGGAATTGTTGACGACACCCTGAGCACCGGTGTTCGTCAAGGTGAAGTCGCCGCAGGGGTCGGCCGCCATCGCACCGGCGCGCGTGGCTTGCAGGGTGAAAGTCGAACGCGCGACAGCGCTCAGGCCGATGTTGTACTTCGCCGCACCGGTGGCGGGCGACTGCGTCGGAAAGCCGCTGGTCGCGGCGCCGCTCTGGCTGGCGCAGTTGGCCGGCGTCATGTGGTTATAGCAATTCGCCGTGGTGTAATTGCGCTCCATGAACTGCGCGGCCTGCATCAGCATCGCCTTGGCATCGGCGCGGTCACCGCGCGCGATGTAGTCTCGATAGGAAGGGAGCGCCACCGCCGCGAGGATACCCAGTATGGCGACCACGATCAGCAGTTCGATCAAGCTGAAGCCGCGCTGCCCGACCAGCGTCGTTCCGTTCGTCACCCCGGCGGAAGCCGGGGTCCAGAGGCGTGATTCGTCTAGATTTCCCCTACGGGAACGATGCCGGCATCCGCTGTAATGCCAAATCACGAAGTGATGCGCGCCTTTCCCGGGGCCGCCTGGGAAGAGGAGATCATCGATGTTGTGCATGATTAGGATCCGCTCAGTAGTCGGTGATTTCACGCCACGAGGTGCGCGGGTTGCCCACGAAGCCCTGCTCGGTCAAGACCGATATTTGTCCCGAAGTGCTGCTGGTAACCTTGTATTCGACATCGCCCGCGCTGATCACGGCCGGCGCTTTGACCATACCGGTTGTGATCTTGATGCCCGAGGCAGGTACCAGGATCGCGTTGCCCTGTGCGTCGACAAGGCCGCTATCGACAAAATCAGCCGCGCTCATGAAGCCATCGTCATTGACGTCAAAAGACGCATAGGTCAGCCGCCTCCCGGTCACCGCGTCGAGTTCCATGATCCAGCTTGTGCCGCCGTATCCGCAGGGGTCGGAGGAGGGGATGATGGTCGTGAAGATCACGCGGTGATGGCGCAGCAGGGGTGTGCTGACCACGCGTTCACCTTCCGCGCCTTTAGCGGGAGACACCAGGTCCATATACCAGCCGCGCGGGTTGGCGCCGACCTGATAGTTGACGGGCGTGTCGCTGGTGACGCGGATTTCTTTGTTGGCCCCCGTCGGCGTGAACTCGCGCGTGATGGTCTGCACCTGCAGATTGGCGCGCGTCAGATTGACCATGGTGCCGAGAGCATCCCAGACACCATAGAAGGTCTGAACGCTGGTATTTATCTTGTCGCCGGTATCGAAATACTTGCCGGTGCCAAAGTAGACCATCACGCCCTGATTGGCGCCCGTCGCCGGGAAGCCGATTTCCAGAGGCGCGGTGATGGGTTGCTCCATGCCGCCGCTATCCGTGGCCGAGAACAGTTTGTAAGCGACGCTCCACGCGGTAGCGCCCGATAAAAACTTGATCGCCCAGACATTGCCCCGCAGGTCGCCGGCGTAAATGGCGTCATTCTCGATTTCGCCGAGGTAGGCGTTGTAGTCGGCATTGAACATCGCCGGCGTGCTCAGGCCGTTGTTGGGGCCGGCATGGACCTGCAGGGTCTGCTCGATCGCGCCGGTGGCGAGATTGACGAAATACAGGATCGCCTTGCCCGAGGCGCTCTGGTATCCATTGCCGATCAACGCCACCCACTTGTAGACGTTACCCACCCGCACGCGCATGATCTGCGGCGCGCCGACGAGATAGCCGAGATCGCCCCAGCCGGCATCGTCGGCGTTCTTCTCCCACAGCACGGTGATGTTGGCGGGGTCGGTCACGTCGAGCGCGAACACCGCCTTGCCGCCGGCGCCCAGGCTGCCGACCAGTACGGTGCGCCAACTGCATGGACTGCCTGAACCGATGCAGGCGTCGGCGCTGGCGAAGGTGCCATCGACGAAGTAACGGTGGCCGGGGGTTTTGCCATAGTTGGGGTGGGTCAGTTCATGCAGGTTGGCGAACACGCTCTTCGGCATGTAGGAGAACATCACCTTGCCCTTGTCCGTGTCCGCGACGCTGCTGGTCGCCTTGAAGCCATGCAGCATGCCGTCGTTGGCGCCGACATACAGCATCGGCGTCCGGGTGGCTTTGGCGGCAAGGAAGGCCGCATA
>CAZGOH010000153.1:0-2858 GCA_964527195.1 uncultured Methyloversatilis sp. | reverse complement strand
TGCACCCTTTCCTGGCTGACAGGCAAGGGGTTGGCGGCCGGAGGTGTTTGAGTGTTTGTCATGAAGCCGCGATACTAACACCCGCCGCAAAAAAAACGGCCATCCGTTTTGGGCGGATGGCCGTTCTCATTTTCGGTTCCCCGCAGTGCCGTTCGGCCGGCATCCTGAACCTGGGTCCAGGTTGGTCGCGTTCCTGCCGCTTCAGGTGCGTTCGACGGGGAACGCTCACAACGGCGGCGTCTTTGGGCGGCGACCGATGCCATTCAGCATTGGTTCAAGGAATATATGGCCTTGGCGAACACCGCAGGGAATTCTGGTCAGCCAGTCCGGGAAAGCTCGCCCGGTGACTGGTCAGAACAACTCGTCCTGCCGGGCAAGCGCTTCATCCAGACGCGCTTCGATGGATTTGATTGTACGCCGCGCCTCCGCTTCGTCAACGCCTTGCGGTGCCGCCCGCGGCGTGGCATCCTGTGAGGCTGCATTGAGTTCGTGGGCGATGTTGAGCGCCGTCATCACGGCCAGGCGCTCGCCGGTGCTCTTCGTCGCCTTGGCGATTTCGCCCATGCGCGCGTTGAGCAGATCGGCCGCCGCCTGCAGCGAGCCGGCCTCCTCGGGCGCGCAGGCGACGCGGTAATCGCGCCCCTGGATCTTGATGTCGATGGTCGTGCTCATTCCGGGGGCAGGCGGTCCATGAGGCCTTCAAGGCGGTTGCGCGCCTCGCCCATGCGCTCGATCAGGCTCTCGTTCTCTTCTTCAAGCCGGTTGAGGCGCTCGTGCAGCCGGCGATTTTCGGCGCGCAGGTTCTCGCACAGGGCGACGATGCGCACCACCTTGTTTTCGAGCGAGCCGAGTTCCGCGTTCATGGGCGCGCAGTTTGTTTGAAACTCTCTGTGCAGTCAAGCAGTTCCACCGGATTATGAAGGCCGTTTCGAGCGCCGCGGCCGAAAGTCGGCCCCGGCACCACGGCGCGCGCCTATAATCCGCGCGCTTCGTTCGAGGTGCCCGAGCAGGATCGGGTGAAACGGGAAACAGGTGCGTTGATGACAACAAGGCCTGTGCTGCCCCCGCAACGGTAAGGAAGTGCGAACGTATCCGAAGGCCACTGGAGAAATCCGGGAAGGCGATGCGTTAAAACTTTCGAGCCCGGAGACCGGCCCCGGACGATCCAGTTGAATGCGCTGCGGGGTGCGGCGCGTCGGCGGTTCGCCCTGCCTGCGCGCTCATTTCCTGTGCATTCGTTTTCGTCATCGGCCTGCGGGGACGCTGGCCGCACAGGGAGAAGTTCATGTCCATCCGCCTTGCTCGCACGGCACTCGCCGCTGCGCTTTCCATCACGTTTCAACCTGCCCTGGCCGTACCGACCGATGACGAGGCCACCATCGTCGTCACCGCGACGCGCATCCCGACGCGCGTCAATGAAGTGATCGCCGACGTGACCGTCATCACACGCGACGAAATCGAAAGGGCCGGCGCCACCACCCTGCCGGCACTGCTCGCGCAACAACCGGGGCTGCAGATCGTCACCAACGGCGGTCTAGGCAAATCGACGAGCGTTTTCACCCGCGGCACCAATGCCGGCCACACCCTTTTGCTCGTCGACGGCATTCCGCTGGGTTCGGCGACCCTGGGGCAACCCTCACTGCACAACTTGCCGCTTGCCCAGATCGAACGCATCGAAATCCTCCGTGGCCCGGCGTCATCGTTATACGGTTCCGATGCGATCGGCGGGGTGATTCAGATATTCACGAAGAAAGGCGAAGGCCCGATGGCGCTCGAAGCCTTTGCCGGCGCCGGCAGTTACGGCACGTCCGAGCTTTCCGCCGGTGTCTCGGGCTCCAGCGGGATCGTTTCTTACAGTCTCGCCGCGAGTCGTTTCAACACCCGCGGATGGGATGCGACAACGCCCGCTGTCGACGCCAACCGGGATGCCGACGGTTACAAGAACGACACTTGGCGAGGCCGTCTTTCCGTGACGCCGGCTGCCGGACATGAGTTCGGCACGACCTTTCTGACGGCCGACAGCCGCAACCGCTATGACAGCGGGGGGGTTGCCGTCGATGCCTATAACGACGACCTGACGCAGGCGTGGACCGTTTATTCCCGCAATCGCATACTGTCTGCCTGGACGTCAACGCTGCGTTATGGGCAGTCGAAAGACCGCAGCGAAAGCTTTTCGCCGGGACGCAGCCTCTTTGAGACAATCCAGAAACAATGGACCTGGCAGAACGACGTGAAGCTGCCGCTGGGTGCGCTGCTCCTCGCCTATGAAGACTTGAAGCATGAAGTCGAATCGACGACCAATTTCACAGTCAAGGAACGCTCGGTGCGCTCGCTCGTTGCCGGTTGGCAGGCGCGGCAGGACAGTCATTCGTGGCAAGTTTCAGCCCGCAACGACGACAACTCCCAATTCGGCGCGAAAACTACCGGCAGTCTTGCCTACGGTTACGCCCTCACGCAGCAACTCACGGCGCGCGCTGCCATCGGCACGGCCTTCAAGGCGCCTTCGTTCAACCAGCTCTATCATCCCCTGAGCTTTGGCAGTCAGGGCAACCCAAACCTTGTGCCCGAAACCGCGAAAAATCGTGAGATTGGACTCGACTGGTTCGGCCCGACCGGGGCGCGGCTCTCCTGGACGCATTACGACAACCGTATCCGGAACCTGATCACCGGCTGGGTGCCGACCCCGGTCAATGTTGCCCGCGCACGCATCCGCGGCAACAGCTTCAACGGCAGCCATCAATGGGGCGCCTGGTCTGCGCAACTGTCGCTTGACTGGCTTCAGCCGGTCAACGAAGCAAACGGTTTTCGCTTGCCACACCGCGCGGATGTATGGGAGGTCTATTCCAGCCGTCTGCTGG
>CAZGOH010000152.1:0-2866 GCA_964527195.1 uncultured Methyloversatilis sp. | reverse complement strand
CTTGATAAATCGTCGAACCCGAAGGCGGCGAGGTTGTTGGCGAACCACGGCCCGGTTTCAGCGGCGCCGCACGGACGACACGCCGGCCACCTCGCCGAGCACGGCGAGGATGCGCTGCAACTGCTCGGCACTGCCAAGTTCGACGGTGAAAGACATGCGCGCGATGCCGGATTTCGTCTGGGTGTTCACGGCGGTGACGTTGACCCGCTCCTTCGACAGCACATCGGAAATGTCGCGCAGGAGACCCTGGCGGTCGACGGCCTCGACATGGAGATCGCACGCATAAACCTTCGCGGCCTTTTCACCCCAGGCCGCCTCGATGACGCGCTCGGGGTTCCTCGCAGCCATGTTGCGGAAGTTGGCGCATTCGACGCGATGCACGGAAACGCCGCGTCCGCGCGTGACGAAACCGGCAATGGCATCGGGCGGCACCGGCTTGCAGCAGCGACCGAGTTGGGTGAGCATCCGGTCCATGCCGACGACGAGGATCTGCCCGTCGCCGCCGGTCGCCTTGGCCGTGCGCGTGGCGATTTCCCCAGCGGCTTCCGTAACAAGCGACGGCGCTTGCACGGCGGATTGCACGGCGCGCGGGCCGATTTCGCCACGGGCGGCGGCCAGATACATCGCATCGGCATTCTTGAAGCCGAGCTTGTGGGCGAGTTCCTCGAGATTCGCCTGCGTGGCGCCGTCGCGTTGCAACTCTTTTGCAATCCAGGCGCGTCCGCTGGCGAGCATCTCCTCTTCCTGCAAGGCGGCAAACCAGGCCTTGACCTTCTGGCGCGCGCGCTGCGACACCAAAAATCCGGGCGAGAGCCAGTCGCGCGAGGGCCCGCCCGTCTTGGCGGCAACGATCTCGACCTGCTGACCGTTCGTCAGCGGCGTGTTCAGGGGCACCAGCTGGCCACCCACCCGTGCGCCCCGGCAGCGGTGGCCGAGATCGGTATGCACGCGATAAGCGAAGTCGATCGGCGTTGCGCCCTTGGGCAGATCGATGACGCGCCCTTGCGGCGTCATGACGTAAATGGTGTCGTCGAGCGCCGCGCGCTTGAACTGCTCGACCCAGACGGCGGAATCGGTAATCTCGTCGCGCCACGAGAGCAACTGGCGCAGCCAGGCGATCTTGTCGTCGTAGGACGAATCCGCCCGGGTCGGTGCGTTGCCGGCCTCCTTGTAGCGCCAGTGCGCGGCGACGCCCAGCTCGGCGTGGGCATGCATTTCGGGGGTGCGGATCTGCACCTCGAGCGCTCGGCCATCCTCGGCCATCACGGCGGTATGCAGGGAACGGTAGTAGTTGCCCTTCGGATGCGAGATGTAGTCGTCGAATTCGCCGTGGATCGGCTGCCAGAGTGCATGGACGATGCCGAGCGCCGTGTAGCAATCCTTCACCTCGCCGACGATGATGCGCATGGCCCGCACGTCATACACCTGGGTGAAATCGAGGTTCTTCTGTCGCATCTTGTTCCAGATGCTGTAGATGTGTTTCGGCCGGCCATAGACCTCTGCGGCGGTCACGCCCGACTTCGCCAGTTCTTCCTTGAGCCGCGCGACGGCCGAAACGATGAAGGCCTCGCGTTCGAGGCGCTTTTCGTCGAGCTGCTTCGCGATCTTTTTGTAGGTGGCCGGCTCGGTGAAGCGGAACGAGAGATCCTCGATTTCCCACTTGATCTGCCAGACCCCCAGGCGGTTGGCCAGCGGCGCGTAGATTTCCATGCTTTCGCGCGCGGTCTCGACGCGTTCGGGCGTGTCGTGATCGGTGAACCAGCGCAGGGTCTGCGTGCGCGACGCCAGCCGGATCATCACCACGCGGATGTCCGTCGCCAGTGCCAGCAGCATCTTGCGCAGGATTTCCGCCTGTGTGCGCAGATCGTCGGCGCCCTGGGCGCCTTGCATCCTGCTTCTCGCCAGCGGCCGCAAGCTCTTGAGGCGATGGAGCCCATCGACCAGGTCGGCGACCGGCGCGCCCCAGCGCTCTTCAATCTGCGCGTGCGGTCGATCCAGGAAATCGGGCGCGGCGAACAGCAGTGCGGCCAGTCGGCTATCGACGTCGAGATTCTGCGCGGCGAGGATCAGCGCCGCGCCGAGGCCATGCTGGAACGCCGTCTCGCCGGTGCCGACTTTCGCGCTGCCATACAGTTCGCCGGCGTGGATCGCGGCGAGCAGCAGCTTTTGCGCACTGCTGTCGGAAAGCCCTTCGACCAGGCGCGTCAGCGTGGCGGCATCGACGCCCGAATCGGGCAGTGCATGGACGACGGAGACCACGAGATCAATTCACCCATTGCCGCGCATTGCGGAACATCGTCATCCACGGCCCATCATCGCCAAAGTGCTCGCCGAGGCCGGCGGGGTGCCAGCTCATCTGCACGCTGCGGAAGGTACGCTCGGGGTGCGGCATCATGATCGTGACGCGGCCGTCGGCCGTGGTCACGCCGGCGATGCCGTCGGGCGAGCCGTTCGGGTTGAAAGGATAGGTCGTCGCCGTTGCGCCGCGGTTGTCGATGTAACGCAGGGCGACGCGCGCAGCGTTCGCACCGGCGAATACCGCCCTGCCCTCGCCGTGGCTGACGACGACCGGCAGCCTGGAACCGGCCATGCCGGCGAGGAAGATCGAGGGAGATTCGGGAATCTCGGTCATCACGAAGCGGGCCTCGAAGCGCTCGCTGCGATTTTGGTGGAAGGTCGGCCAGTGGTCGGCGCCGGGAATGATCGGCGCGAGGTGCGCCATCATCTGGCAACCGTTGCAGATGCCCAACGCAAACGTATCGGGGCGCGCGAAGAAGGCGGCGAATTCGTCCTTGAGTTCGGGGTGGAACAGCACCGACTTCGCCCAGCCTTGCCCCGCGCCGAGCACGTCGCCGTAGGAGAAGCC
>CAZGOH010000151.1:0-3189 GCA_964527195.1 uncultured Methyloversatilis sp. | reverse complement strand
TCCCCGCGCCTTCGGCGCGAGCTGGCAAGGAAGAAAGGGGCGAACCAGCCTAAGCCCGGTGCAGCCGACCCGTAGAGAGACGGAAAGCCATCCAGCACCCTAACAGCAGACCGACCGGCAACAAGGCCAGCAGCAGCGGCGTTTGCCAGTCCATCGCGCGCCGTAGCTCTTCCACCAGCTCGACCGGCCAGAACGGGCCGCAGGTCATCACGCACATCGCCTCGAACCGCCACCGGTCGAGAGCGACCGACATGAACCAGGCCGACCAGCTCAAAGCAGCCAGGACGAGCAGTCCGCGCAGCAGTCGCATCGTTCCCCCTTTCCTCGCCAAACGGGAGACGCGCCAGCGTCCGCGATAGCCGAGCCGCACAGCGGATCGGCCGCGCTCCTTCCCTGCGGCGAGAAGTATCCTCTTGCTGTTAAATTCCTAAGCGCTTAACCTGTTAACATGTTTACACTCGCCATCGTCTCGCAGAAGGGCGGCACCGGCAAGACCACGCTCGCCGTGCACCTGGCCGACGCCCTCGCCCGCCTGCTCAAGCAACCCGCCGTGCTGATAGACCTCGACCCGCAGGCCTCGGCCGCCAAATGGGGCGACCGGCGCGGCAGCGAAGACCCGGCCGTCGTCGCCACACCAGCCGCCAGACTGGCCGCGACGCTGGAAGCAGCCGAGAAGGGCGGCGCGGGCCTGGCTGTCATCGACACAGCCCCGCACGCGGAAGCATCGGCCCTCGCCGCGTCCAAAGCAGCGAACCTCGTCCTTATTCCCTGCCGGTATTCCGGCTACGACCTGGACGCGCTCGACACGACGGGCGACCTGCTCAAGCTCGCCAAGGCGAAGGCGTTCGTCGTGCTGAACTCGTTCCCGGCGCGCGCCTCGGGCCTGATCGAGGACGCGCGCGCGGCCGTGAGTGCCAAGGGCTTCGAGGTGGCGCCGGTCGTGCTCACACAGCGCGCCGCGTTCCGCGATGCCTCGATTACCGGACGCACCGCCGCCGAGCTGGACGGCAAGGGGGCGGGCGCTGCGGAGATAACGCGGCTTGCCAAGTGGATTCAATCAGTGCTAACAGGTTAAACTGTTAACAACTTAACTTCTTCGGATGCCCACTCATGGCAAAGCGCCCCAGTCTCGCCAACATGGTCAAAGCCGCCGCCGGAGCGCCAACCCCAACCGCCGAAGAGCCGCGCCCGGCGAAGCCCAGGGCGACCAAGGAAGCAGCCCAACCGGCCGCGAAGTCGCGCGAGGGAAGGGTAGTCCTCGGCAGCTATCAGACCGCCGAGGCGGTGAAGCAGACCAAGCTGCTCGCCATCGAGCAGGACACCACCATGCAGGCCCTGCTCGCCGAAGCCCTCAACCTGCTGTTTCAGAAATACGGGAAGCCCACCATCGCCAAGCCCTGACAGGTCAACAACTTAACCTGTTAACACCTTAAGGCTTGAACTCGGTCCCCCGGATTGCCTACAAATTAGGCATGGCCGATTTGAAAAGGGACACCATCTGCGCGCGCCGCCGCTTCAATCCATTGTCGCGGTGCACGGTCGCGCTCGCCTTCAAACCGGCCCCCACCAGGTCGCGCTATCGCGGCAAGAACCGCGTGCGCCGCTACACCAGGCGCAAGGCCGCACCCCCCATCGTCGCCCGCGTTTAATCCGGTCTCGTCAAAGTTCCCTGGTCGGCTGATGCAGCTCGGCGAGGCATCGCGCGAAAATCTCCGATGAATCCTGCGCCGACCAGGTGCGCAACCTGGCGCGAACCTCTCGGGTGGCGCACCTGCAAATCTGTTGCTTCACGTCGTCCGTGACCTCATCGCCGATTTTCTCCACACAGCGGGCCTGCAACTCTGCCTCCCCGCGCTCGTCCGCAAGGGCGAGCGTGGCAATCAGAAAGGTGGCGATAACCCCGGCAGCGGACAGCGAGGGGAGCCATTTCCGGCGTTGTGGGGCAGGGCGCGTCAGGTAGAAGAGCAGCGCGCCACACAGGACGGCCGTCGTCGCGTAGAGGGCGATGACGATGCTGTAGTCGGCGAGGGTGCTCATGTGCCTTGCATAGCCCGCCCGCCGTCCACACACCAGCGCCGCAAGCGAGCCTGACGCCTGCCGGGCGCCAGCCTTCGCCGCAGCGCTGCTCGACCTGTCCCGCCGCGTGGCGGCGAGCCAGGTCGGCGACGCCTGTCCGCCAGGGATCGCCTTTCGGCGCTCCTTGGCGGGGGCGTCGCGGGCGCCGCGTCTGGCATTGAGCCAGCCGCAGCGCCTGGTGCGCGTTGCGCCGCCGGTGCTCTTCGGATACGGTTGCGGTATGCGCATGACGGAAAGCGAGTTGTGCGCGTCGTTGACGCGCGACCTGTTCGGCACCCCTTCGGGGCTGCGCGAACAGGACACCTCGCCAGGGAAGGGGGCGTGCCTGCCCCCGTCCCTTGGAACCCTCCCCAGCCTGACGCGCCCGGCTCCGCCAGGCGCGCGCCGCCCGTGCCTGCCATGACGACCGATGATCGCAAGCGCTCTCGGTCAGGCAGTCAGAAGCGGCGGCAACAGCGCATCTCGCTCGGCCTCGAACCGGCCGACCTCGACGCCGTTGATGCCCGCGCGGAGGCGGCGGGGCTCTCCCGAGCCGCCTACATCCGCGCCGCCGTGCTCGGCCATCCTGGCATCCGGGCCGTGCCCCGGCCGCACGTCGAGAAGGCGCTGCTCGGCCAGGCTGTCGGGCAGCTTGGCCGTATCGGCAACAACCTGAACCAGCTCGCGCACCAGGCCAACGCCGGCCGGGTGCTCGGGCCGGAGGCCCTTGAGCCGGCTCTTGCCGAAGTCCGCGCCACGGTCGCCGCCGTGATGAAGGCGCTCGGCCGTGATTATTAAGACGGCCGTCAACGCTCACGCCGGCAACCTCTATCGGCACCTGAGCCGCACCGACGACGGCAACGAGCGAATCCGCCTGGTCGAGGTGCGGGGGTGCGTCGCGTCCGAAGACTTGCTCGCGTCGCTCAGGGAGATGAAGGCCACGGCCGCCGGCTCCCGCTGCGAGAAGTCGCTCTATCACGCCAGCTTTGCCGCGCCCCATGCCGACGCCGAGCGCTTGCAGAGCGATGCAATCTGGCTGCGCTGTGCCGACCGGCTCGAACAGGAGTTCGGCCTCGAAGGCCATGCGCGCGCCGTCGTTCATCACTTCAAGGATGGCCGCTGGCATCAGCATGT
>CAZGOH010000150.1:0-3292 GCA_964527195.1 uncultured Methyloversatilis sp. | reverse complement strand
CAAACACCTCATCCATTACCTCCCGCACATGGTGCAGGTTCTCATCCGAAATCTGCACGAACACGCTGCCCGATTCGGTGAGCAGGTCGCGCGCCAGCAGCAGCCGGTCGCGCAGGTAGGTGAGGTAGGAGTGCAGGCCCAGTTCCCAAGTGTCGCGGTAGGCCTTGACCATCTCCGGCTCGCGGGTGAGGTCGGCGTCGTCGTTGTGGCCGACGTCGCGCTTCCTCACGAATGGCTGGAAGTTGCTGCCGAATTTCACGCCGTAGGGTGGGTCGATGTAGATCATCTGCACCTGCCCACCCATGTTCTCGTAGTGCAGCAGCGAGTTCATCACCACCAGCGAGTCGCCCAGCACCATGCGGTTCTGCCAGCCGTTGGGGTGTTCGTAGGCCATGCGCAACTGCTCAGGCAGGCTGCGTTCGGGGTGGCCGAAGAAACCTTCGAAACTCATCTGCCCGCTGGCTTCGAAACTCTTGACTGAATCGAGAATCGCCTGCGTTGACAGGCGCTCGTGGATGAACAGCGGCAAGGTGGGTACGTCAAAGGACGTGTGCTCGGCCTTGCCCGCCCAGTTGAGGAAGGGGCGGGAGAGCGCCTTGAGTTCGTTTAGCGCCTGGCGTGCGGCATGGAGGGCTTCGCCATCGTCTGGCTGGGCAGCCAATTTAGCCAAGGCCGCTTCGAGTTCGGCAATGCGCGCCTCGCCCTGTTCGCGCGCCGGGTTCTGCGCGTCCCATTGCATCTCGGGGGCAAGGGAGGAATCGTAGCGATAGGTGACCGTGGGCTTCTTCTTCTTGAAACGCGTCTGCGCTCCCGCCTCGGGGCGGACGAGGGCTTTGGCGCTCGGGTGCTGATAGGAAGCCGTGGTCGCGGCGAGTGTCGGCGTTGTTGTTTTTTTGCGTGGCGGCATTGTTATCTCTCCTTATGGCGCCCGTAAGTGTAATAGGCCGCGCAGGCGCCTTCCGACGAGACCATGCAGCTACCGATCGGGTTCTCCGGCGTGCAGACGGTACCGAACAGCTTGCAGTCGCGCGGCTGCTTGACGCCGCGCAGGATCGCGCCGCAGTCGCAGGCCTTGTGGTCGGGCACGGCGCAGTACTCCAGGCCAAAGCGGCGCTCCGCATCGAACACCGCATAGCCCTGCCGGATCGCCAGCGCCGAATAGGGAATCGTCCCCATGCCACGCCATTCGAAGGCGCGCCGCAGCTCGAACACCGCGGCGACGAGGTCCTGCGCCTTGCGGTTGCCTTCCGGCGTCACGGCGCGCGTGAATTCGTTCTCCACCTCGCAGCGGCCTTCGTTGACCTGGCGCACCAGCATCAGGATCGCCTGCATCACATCGAGCGGCTCGAAGCCGGCGATCACCACCGGCTTCCTGTATTCCTCGGCGAAGAACTCGTAGGGCTGGCTGCCGATGATCGTCGACACATGCGCCGGGCCGACGAAACCATCGAGCGGCACCGTGCCCCAGCGCCGCACTTCCGGCGATTCGAGGATGCTGGAGATGGCGGAGGGCGTCAGCACGTGGCAACACAGCACGCTGAAATTCGTGAGGCCAAGCGCGGCGGCCTGCCGGATCACCACCGCCGTCGGCGGCGTGGTCGTCTCGAAGCCGATGGCGAAGAACACCACCTGCCGCGCCGGGTTCTCCTGCGCGATGCGCAGCGCGTCGGCGGCCGAATAGACCATGCGCACATCGCCGCCGCGCGACTTGGCCTTCAGCAGCGAGAGGCCGTCAGACGCCGGCACGCGCAGGCAGTCGCCATAGCTGCACAGGATCGCGCCATGGTCGAGCGCGAGGCGGATCGCCATGTCCACGCGCCCGATCGGCAGCACGCAGACCGGGCAGCCCGGCCCATGCACCATGCGCACGTTGGCCGGCAAGAGGTCGGAGACGCCATAGCGCGAGATCGCGTGCGTGTGGCCGCCGCAGAACTCCATGAAGGCATATGAACGCTTGGGGTTCGCCGCTGCCGCGATCTTGGCGGCCAGTCCTTGCGCGAGCTGGCCGTCGCGGAACTCGTCGATGTATTTCAAGCCGCGCCCTGCACGGCGCCGTCCTGCACGGCCACCAGATCGCCCATTTCGGCGAACAGCGCGAGCGTCTTCTCCGCCTCTTCCGGGTTCAGCTTGTTGAGCGCAAAGCCGACGTGGATGATGACGTAATCGCCGACGTCGACATCTTCGACCATCGCCAGGGAAATATCCTTGCGCACGCCACCCAGATCGACGAGCGCCATCTCGTCCGGCAGCAGTTCGACGACGCGGGCGGGTATGGCGAGACACATGGCAGGCTTCCTCGCAAACGTGAGGAGGCCGATTCTAGCTGCACCGCCACGAACCGGATCGAACGCGGGGCCAAGTCGCCCGTTCGCCACACGTCGCCGTGTCGCCGGAACCGACTTTGCGAAAAAAGGTCGGACGGGTTGTTATCATCGCCCCCCCTCGAAAGGATCCGTTTCCATGCCAGCCAGTCCCCGCCCCACGTTCAGAATTTTGGCGCTCGCACTCCTCGCGGCTGTCCTGCTCTCCGCTTGCGGCGGGCCGGTCGAAGACACGCGCCCGGGCCAGCCCGTCAAATCGCGCCAGGACGCCTTCAAGGCGATGCTGCGCAGCTTCGAGCCAATGGGCGTCATGCTGCGCACCAACACTTACAACGCCGAGAAGTTCGCCGCGCTCGCCAACGACCTGATCGCCCTGCGCGACGCGCCCTGGCCGCTGTTCGCGCCCGACACCCACTACCCGCCCACCAAGGCGAAAGCCACCGTCTGGTCGCAGGCCGCGCTGTTCGAAAAGGAGCGCCAGGCCTTCCTCGCCGCGCTCGACAAACTGCACGCGACGGCGCAAGGCCGCCAGCGCGAACAGGTCGAACCGGCCTACTTCGACGTCTATGAACGGTGCGAGTCGTGCCACCGGCAGTTCAAGGAACGATGATCGCCGTGCGGTCGTGCTTGAACTTGTCGCCGGTTGTGGCATAATTCGCGCACTCCGACGCGGGGTGGAGCAGTCTGGCAGCTCGTCGGGCTCATAACCCGAAGGTCGAAGGTTCAAATCCTTCCCCCGCAACCAAACACGAAGTAAAACGAGGAAACCGCCGCTGCCGCAAGGCTCCCGGCGGTTTCGTCGTTTTCGAGGGGGGTGCCACCATACCCAAGGACAGAAATCGGGTTTCCCCATTAGATGACTTTGGAAAGTAGCGCCGATCATTCACGCAATGCGCTAACCTGACAGGACTGGTGCGCAAGCCGTCTTGCCAGCGCCGACTTTCCGGGATGCACGCTTGACCGCTCCTCCG
>CAZGOH010000149.1:598-3337 GCA_964527195.1 uncultured Methyloversatilis sp. | reverse complement strand
GTGAGGGAGCCCGGGTGCAAAACCTACAAGTCCAACCGAGGAATCCAGGATAATTAGTATACTTTCCCCATTGCTTGCCGACAACGTTTACTGGTAAAGGCTGGCCGGTTCGCACAAACGACAAAAGACCCCGCCTCCATCCGCTACCCGATAAGGGAAGCCAATGAAGACGGGGTCCATGGATGATGTTTGCTGCAGTCGCTGGCGATGCTTATCTGGGCACGCCGCGCCCTTGTCGAAACTGCGCGCGCCAGTGTAGCCGAGGTAACCGGCACCGAAGAGCCACCACAAGCTTTCTGGCACGGCATTGAGCAGCTTGGACAGATTCTCAGCCGCCTGGAACACCTCGGCGGGCCACCAGAGGCCGATGACGCTGCCGATCACCGACAGCAGAATCACGCCGTAGATCACATACAGGAAGGTCGGTCGTGCCCGGCGGGTCCACGGATCGGCCGAATTGGCCTCGGACAGAATGGCCGACAGGCTGACCTGCATTTCCTGCAGCACCTGCTGACCTTCAGCCTGGAACACGGCGAGCTTGGCCTGCTCGCGCTGTGCCGGATCGGGGATCAGGCGATCGATCAGTTTGGCGCCGGCTTCGAAGAGGCCGGGCGCGAGCGCCTATGGCACACGCGGAATCGACGGAAACCGCATACAGCTTGGGGAAAGGCCAGATGTGAAAAAGCCCAACCGAGAAGGGTTGGGCTTTGAATATGGTGGTGTGGTTCCCCACTAGAGGAAACCGCCCTGCTGTAGAAGCAGGGATACCATGGGTGTGATTGTACATCATGCGGAAGTCCGGGGAAAAATCGAGCACCCCCGCGCACTTCCTCGCTGGTTCGGGCTGCGACGGTCTGCGGTTCGATTTCCAAAAAAGGAATCAAACACGGCTGCATGAAGCCGTTCCTGTTTTTCGTCGAAATCTTGCATTGGACGAATAAACGGAACATACTTCCATCATGCTCGCCGACACCCACACCCAGCGCGTCCTTGATCTGGCCACCCAGAAGGGGCTGCTGCGCGCCAGCGATCTGGACGCCATCGATGCGCCCCGGGTCGTCCTGACGCGCCTGACCGCCTCTGGCGTTCTGGAAAGGGTCGGACGCGGGCTGTACCGCCTACCGGATGCGCATGGATCGGAATTCGAAAGTCTCGCAACCGTCGCCACCAAGGTGCCGCAGGCCGTGTTCTGCCTGCTCACGGCGTTGCAATTCCACGAGCTGACCACACAACTGCCGCGCCAGATCTGGATCGCCATGCCGCGCGGCAGCCACGTGCCCCGGATCGACTATCCGCCGGTCAAGATGGTTCAGATGACCGGTGACGTCTACACGGCGGGCGTCGAGGAGCACCTGCGCGACGGGGTGAAGCTGCGGGTGTACGGCGCGGCCAAGACGGTCGTGGACTGCTTCAAACACCGCAACAAGATCGGCCTGGACGTGGCGCTGGAGGCGCTGAAGGACGTTCGTGCCAAGCGCCAGGCCACGGCGGACGACCTGTGGCGCTACGCCAAGATCTGCCGCGTGGCCAACGTGATGCGCCCCTATCTGGAGGCCGTCGAATGAGCAACGTCGCGGCTTCCGTGCGCGCCCGCCTGCTCAACGTCGCCAAGGCGCAGGGCGTGGACTTCAATCAAGTGCTGGTGCGCTTCGCGCTGGAGCGCATCCTCTATCGCCTCTGCCAATCCGAGCACGCGGATCGTTTTCTGCTCAAGGGGGCACTGCTGTTCACGCTCTGGTACGACATGCCGCATCGGGCCACTCGCGATGCCGACCTGCTCGGCTTCGGCGCGAGTGATCTGGATTCCGTGGCCCAGACCTTCCGTGACATCGCCAGCGTCGCCGTGGACGACGGCATCGTGTTCGACCCGGCCTCGGTCGTCGCCGAAGAAATTCGCAAGGACGCCGGATACGCCGGGGCGCGCATCCTCATCGGTGGCGAGCTGGCCAGGGCGCGATGCAAGACGCAGATCGACGTTGGCTTCGGCGATGCGGTCACACCGGCTCCGGTGGACTCGATCTATCCGGTGTTGCTGGATGACCTGCCTGCGCCTCGCCTGCGCACCTATCCCATCTACACCGTCATCGCGGAAAAGCTCCACGCCATCGCACTGCTGGGCATGACCAACAGCCGGATGAAGGATTACCTCGACCTGTCGGTGCTGCTGGAGCGCGAATCCCTGGACATCGATCTACTGGCGCAAGCGGTGAAGGCCACTTTCGAGCGGCGCGGCATGGCCGTGCCCGCCGCACTGCCGGTCGGCATGACCGACGAGTTCGCAAACGACACGTCGCGGCAGGCACTGTGGCAGGCATTCCTCAAGAAGAACGAACTCGCCCCCGAACCCCTGGCCGCCATCGTGGTTCGACTGCGGGCGGCCTTGGAACCAGCGTTGCACCAGGCTGCCCAATGACGGCTGCCCCATAGGCGCAACGAGCACGCGCCCAACGCCACGGTCGGTCGCGGCTTCCATGCGGATTTTGCATGGAGACCCCGACGATGACCCAATACTGCGCCTGCTGCGGCAGACCTTTCGAACCCCGCCCGCAAGTTCCCGATCAAGCCTACTGTTCAGCGCCCGACTGCCAGCGTGCCCGCAAGCGCCAGTGGCAACGGGCCAAGCTCCAGTCCGATCCCGACTACCGGATCAACCTGGATTCCTCGGTTGGACTTGTAGGTTTTGCGCCCGGGCTCCCTCACCCGCCGCTCCGCGTCGGCCTCTCCCGGAGGGAGAGGCAA
>CAZGOH010000149.1:0-560 GCA_964527195.1 uncultured Methyloversatilis sp. | reverse complement strand
AAGCATCCCCTCTCCCTCCGGGAGAGGGGCGGGGGTGAGGGAACAGCCTGTGCTCGCTGGCTTTGCGTTGAATAAGCGCTGTCCAACTGAGGAATCAAGGATCAACCAGCGCGCCGCCCAGCAGGCGTGGTCACAGCGCAATCAAGACTACTGGCGCAACTACCGCGATGACCGGCCCGAGAACGAGCAACGCAACCGCGAGCAGCAGCGGCTGCGTGATGCCAACCGGGCACATGTCGATCTTGCAAAGATGGACGTGTGCGCCCTGCCGACCGGCCTGTACCGCATCACGCGACACCCCACTTTTCCGAGGGAAAACGGCGATTCTTGGATCGTCGAGATCACGCCGGTCTGCGTGACCTGTCCGTGCAAGATGGACGTGTCAAGAGAGGACTTGATCGACACCCTGGCGATCCGCCCGTAACTTCGACCCCAAACAGGCTCTCGAATGTTCTGCATGGCAACGATTCCGACCGTGTGTGCTGCCGCCGTGGCGTGGCGTCGCATTCATCCTATTTTCCTCTGTTACCCCGTTTCGACGCTGAGCGAAGGGAGTGGCA
>CAZGOH010000148.1:0-3355 GCA_964527195.1 uncultured Methyloversatilis sp. | reverse complement strand
CGCAGCCGGACGACGGGGTGAATCGGCCGCAGGCTGCGACTTACCGCCCGACGGGCTGCTTCCCGCCTCGCGTGCGCCGCCGGCGAATTCCAGCTCCAGCACCTTGCCGACCAGCTTGAAGCCGGTGCTCTGGTCTTTCTTCTGCCAGGTCTCGATGTGCGGATCGGCGAGGATCAGGTCGATCGCGGCGCCCTTCTTCAGGTACTGCGCCAGCGCCTCGGCGCGCTTGCCGAACAGCGAGGCCTCGATCCATTGCGTCGGCTTGCTGCCGCTGCTGTCCTTCTGTCCGTAATTGAAGGCGAGGCGCAGGGTAGCGACCGGCTCGCCGCCCTGGGTGTAACGCAGCTCGGCGTCCGCTCCGAGGCGGGCTAAACCTGTGAGAATCATGCCGCTTTCCTTTCGTAGATTCTGAACGGGGTTCCGAGAGCATCATCGACAGACCATCCCCTTCTCAGCCTGGTTGGAAATGAGGCGGGGTACTCGATGCCTGAACTACTTCCCTCTTCTCGGGACTTCGGCCCATCCGGGCTGATTGTCAGAAGTAGCGGAACATCGCTTCGGCTTTCGCCTGCCCATTGCCTTTCGGCTTCCGGGCACCTTTCCCCCATGATCGTTACTTGGCGGCCTTGAACTCGTCGGCCTTGCGCTTGTAGATGCCGCCGAGTTCGTCGCGCTGCGTCGTGCTGCCGACGTACTGGATCAGGTCCGCAGCCTCGGCGAGCTGGTCTTCGTTGGTGGCCTTCTGCAGCTTGTCGGCGACCTGGGCGTAGGTCATGACCGGATCACCGCCGGCGCCGCCCTGCTCGACCTGGCGCAGTGCTTCGTCGTCGGGGTCGGAAATCTCGCCAGTCTCGGGATCAGCCGGCGCGGCGGCACGCTTCAGCTCGGCCAGCTTCTCCGAGTAGGCGGCGCGGGCCTTGGCCTTGTCCTCGTCGTTGCCGATCTTCACCGCCTGCTCGGCGGCCTTGGTCAGGTCGGCATTGTTGTGCGCTGCCTCGATCGCCTTCAGCACGGAATCGAGCGTCACTTCATCGCCGGCCTTGCCACGCTTCGCGGCGACCTTGTTGCGCAGGGATTCGGTCTTGCTGGCCACCGGCGCCTTGGGGGTATCGACGACCTCGGCCGCGCCCATGTCCTTTTCGACCGGCATGTCGCGGGCCTCTTCGGCGATGTTCACGCCGCGCAGCACGTCGGGGAACACGTCGCGCAGGGCGAAGGCGCGAGCGCGCATCTGCATCATGCGCTTGGGGTGCTGCTGCCACGGGCCTTGCTTTCCATACAGGCCGGCGCGCTTCGCGTCCTCGATCGTGAATTCGCGCGAGACGGCATCCTCGCCGCGGCGCTTGATGGTGCAGACCGCGCCGGTTTCGGAGATGTCTTCCTTGATCGACTCCAAGAGGCCGGAGCCGCGCACGATGGCGAGCATCGCGTCGCCCCAAATCGAGGGGCGGCCGTTGATGACGGCGATGTTTTGCATCGCCTGAAGCGGCTGCAGGCCCAATTCCATGCCCCACTGCACCGCCACCAAGACGTTGCCGGGGTTGCCCTGGTAGTCCTTCGGGACGATGTTCGACTTCGACATCATGCCGGCGAACTGCATCGCCTCGTCGAGGGTCTGCGGGGTCAGGCTGAAACTCTGCTTCTGCGGGAGGGTTGCGACGTTGCTCATGGTGGGGTTACTCCTTCGACTTGGTGAGACGGAAAACGCGGCTTTCGCTGCTGGTGGTGAATTGAGCGGCGATGTCCGGCATCTCCTTCTTCAGCCGGGTGGTGTCGACGCGGTTGGCGGTCTGGTTTTTCCAGGTCGCCAGCTTCTTGCCCATGTAGGTGATTTCCTCGGCGTCGCCGAAGGCGCTCATGACGTGGGTCTTCAGCTCGTCCTCGCGGGCTTCGAGCTGCTTTTTCTGCTGGCCGATGGTCTCCAGCTCGGCGCAGGCCTCGGCGACCGTCACGTCGACGATCAGCGACTTGCCGGCGATGTGGCGCGGCCACTTGCGCGCGGCCTCGGCGACGCTCTGCGGATCGGGTGCGACGCCTTCCTGCACGCGCTTCCAGAACTCGGCGGCCGCCTCGATCATGTCGCCGATCAGGCTGTCGTCGCGGGAGATGCTGTAGATGCGGTAATCCGAACCGCCGATCAGCACGGCGAGGTCGGCCACGTCGGCGCGGGTGATGCCCAGGTACCACTGGCATTGCAGCAGGTAGGAATCAGGCACTTGATCGGTGCCGACATCGCCCCACTCGGCCGCAGCGAATCCGTTCGCGGTCTTGCATTCGAGGATGCGGTCGGTCGTCAGACGGCCGTCCTTCCAGCGGACGTTACCGGCAATCTCGGGAACGATGATGGCGCGGTCGATATTGGCGAGCATGAAGTCGTGCTCGGGGTGGGCGAGCATCTGATTGACGCGCTGAACTTTGCGGTCGGTGCGCTTCTGGTACTCATGCGCGACGACATCTTCGAGGACGGTGCCCCAGTACAGATGTTCCCCGCTTGCCTCGTCGGCGAGCTGCCCGGTCTTGTCCAAGAAAACATCCATCGGCGTCTTGAATTTCGACAGCCCTAGAATGGCGCCTATATCGCTGCCACCAATACCGCGCCGTCTAGCTTGTAGCCATTCCTCTCTTGCGTTCATTGCGTACTTCTCCTTTGTTGAGCGATCAGTCGAGCACTCGCACCGGCCGCCCGTTGCTTGTCGGTGACAGGCATCCGGCCAGCCTTGCGCGAGTAGAGTAGATGCCCTCATAGCCTGGAATCGGTTTCATGCCAGCCTCAGAGGGTTACGCGAGCCAAGCGCCAAGCGGTTTTGATGCTGTGACCACGGCGCAGGTAAAAGAAAAAGTCGGCCAAGAGCTTGCGCATCATGCCGCCCTCGGCAGGGTGTCGAAGGGGCGGGCGACCACGACGAGGCTGTCGAGCGGCATCGCCTCGTCACCGTCGAAGAAGAGGTCGGTGGCCTTGCAGATCGCGTCGCAGGACGTGTAGGCCATGACGTTGATGTCCTCGGTCGCCGTGGCCGTCCTGATGCTGACGGCGAACGGGCGCAGAGCCTTGGGAGCGAAAGGCGCCAGCGCCTCGCGGAAAAGCGGGTGAATGTTGCTCATGGTCAGGCCTCGACTTCCACGAACTCGCCGGCCTCGTCGAGCATGTACCAGACATCCGGCTTGATGCCGTTCTCGCCGACCTTGCCGGCGCGGATGTGGATCAGCTCGCCGTCGTCATTCCGGTAGCAGAGAACGATGGCCCCACCTACACCGGCCTTCGCTTTGCCTTTGATGCCAAGAGCCGCAGCGACAGCGTGCTCGCCGGTCGTGGCAGCGTTCGCCCCTTCGCCGGTCGTGGCAGCGTTCGCCCCTT
>CAZGOH010000147.1:0-3357 GCA_964527195.1 uncultured Methyloversatilis sp. | reverse complement strand
GCCCCGCGCTGCTGTAGCTCAGTCGGTAGAGCAACTGATTCGTAATCAGTAGGTCACCAGTTCGATTCCGGTCAGCAGCACCAGTCATACCAAGGCCCGCAGCGATGCGGGCCTTTTTGATTTAACGGACATGACGTTGTAAGACACCCCGAAGCATGAACGTCCTGTCCGTTTCCCTCTAGGTGTGTGCATACGCTAGGCCCGCGGGAGAGGGGCGCTTCGAGAGTCGCGGTCGCGACTTTCACGTTAAAATGATCTTTTGGATACAAGGATGACAGCATGCGGCTCCTCCAGAAGGCTCTGACCTTCGACGACGTTCTCCTCGTCCCCGCTCATTCGGCAATTCTCCCCCGCGACGTTTCCCTGGCAACCCGCCTCACCCGCAAGATCCGCCTCAACCTGCCGCTCGTCTCGGCGGCGATGGACACCGTGACCGAGGCGCGCCTGGCGATCGCGCTCGCGCAGGAAGGCGGCATCGGCATCATCCACAAGAACCTCGATGCGAAGGCACAGGCCGCCGAAGTCGCCAAGGTCAAGCGCTACGAATCGGGGGTGCTCAAGGACCCGATTACCATCCCGCCGACGATGACCGTGCGCGAGGTGCTCCAGCTCACGCGCACCCACCGGATTTCCGGCCTGCCGGTAGTCGATGACGGCAAGGTCGTCGGTATCGTCACCAATCGCGACCTGCGTTTCGAAACGCGACTCGACGCGACCGTCGGCACCATTATGACGCCCAAGGAACGCCTCGTCACCGTCAAGGAAGGCGCCACGCTCGAAGAGGCCAAGGCGCTGATGCACAAGCATCGCCTCGAACGCGTGCTGGTCATCAACGACGCCTTCGAACTGCGCGGCCTGATGACGGTGAAGGACATCCAGAAATCTTCCGACTACCCCTTTGCCGCCAAGGACGAGCACGGCCGCCTGCGCGCCGGTGCGGCGGTGGGCGTCGGCGAAGGCACCGAGGAGCGCGTCGCCGCGCTGGCCGAGGCCGGGGTCGATGTCATCGTCGTCGATACGGCGCACGGCCATTCGCAGGGCGTGTTGAAGCGCGTCGAATGGGTGAAGAAAAACCATCCGCAAGTCGAAGTCATCGGCGGCAACATTGCCACTGGTGACGCGGCCAGGGCCCTCGCCGACCACGGGGCCGACGCCGTCAAGGTCGGCATCGGCCCCGGCTCGATCTGCACCACGCGCATCGTCGCCGGCGTCGGCGTGCCGCAGATCACCGCCGTGGAAAACGTCGCCAGGGCGCTCGACGGCACCGACATCCCGCTGATCGCCGATGGCGGCATCCGCTATTCCGGCGACATCGCCAAGGCCATCGCCGCCGGCGCGCATGCCGTGATGCTCGGTGGTCTGTTCGCCGGCACCGAGGAAGCGCCGGGCGAGACCGTGTTGTTCCAGGGCCGCTCCTACAAGTCCTATCGCGGCATGGGCAGCCTCGGCGCGATGCAGAAGGGCTCGAGCGACCGCTACTTCCAGGAAAACGAATCCAACGTCGAGAAACTCGTGCCCGAGGGCATCGAGGGCCGCGTGCCCACCAAGGGCCCGGTCACCGCGGTCATCCACCAGCTGATGGGCGGCTTGCGCTCCTCGATGGGCTATCTGGGCTGTGCCACTATTGACGATGTGCATGCGAAGGCTGCCTTCGTGGAGATCACATCGGCGGGCATCCGCGAGTCGCATGTTCATGACGTGCAGATTACCAAGGAAGCACCAAACTACCACGTCGATTGATCGTACGAAAACCCCGAAGGCGGCTGCGGCCGCCTTTTTTGATTGCGAGGCAGCCATGTCCCACCAGAAGATCCTCATCCTCGATTTCGGCTCGCAGGTCACCCAGCTGATCGCCCGCCGCGTGCGCGAGCAACAGGTGTATTGCGAACTGCACCCCTTCGATGTGTCCGAACAGTTCGTGCGCGACTTCGCGCCCGCCGGCATCATCCTCTCTGGCGGCCCGAACTCGGTGTATGAAGCCGAGGAGTGGCGTGCGCCGCGAGCCGTCTTCGAACTCGGCGTGCCGGTGCTGGGCATCTGCTACGGCATGCAGGCCATGGCGACCCAACTCGGCGGCAAGGTCGAGGGCGCCACCAAGCGCGAATTCGGTTTTGCCGAGATGCGCGCACGCGGCCATTCGAAACTCTTCGACGACATCCAGGATCGCACGAATGCACAAGGACACGGCTTGCTCGAGGTCTGGATGTCGCACGGCGACAAGGTCACCGAACTGCCGCCGGGCTTCAAGGTCATCGGCAGCAACGATTCCACACCCATCGCCGCGATGGCCGACGAGGCGCGGCGGTTCTACGCCGTGCAGTTCCATCCGGAAGTCACCCATACGCTCAAGGGCCGCGAGATCCTCGCCCGTTTCGTGCGCGACATCTGCGGCTGCCGCGGCGACTGGAACATGCCGGGCTACGTCGAGGAAGCCCTCGCGAAAATCCGCGCCCAGGTCGGCAAGGACGAAGTGATCCTCGGCCTCTCCGGCGGCGTCGACTCCTCCGTGGTCGCGGCGCTGCTGCACAAGGCCATCGGCGACCAGCTGACCTGCGTGTTCGTCGACAACGGGCTGCTGCGCCTCAACGAGGGCAAGCAGGTGATGGACACCTTCGCACGCAATCTCGGTGTCAAGGTCATCCACGTCGATGCCTCTGCACAGTTCATGGGGCATCTCAAGGGTATCGCCGATCCCGAGCAGAAGCGCAAGATCATCGGCCGCGAATTCGTCGAAGTCTTCCAGGCCGAAGCGAAGAAACTTCCCAACGCGAAGTGGCTGGCACAGGGCACCATCTATCCGGATGTGATTGAGTCGGCCGGCGGCAAGACCAAGAAGGCACACACCATCAAGAGCCACCACAACGTCGGCGGCCTGCCGGAGACGCTCAACCTGCAACTGTGCGAGCCCCTGCGCGAGCTGTTCAAGGACGAAGTGCGCGAGTTGGGCGTCGCGCTCGGGCTGCCGCACGAGATGGTCTATCGTCATCCCTTCCCCGGCCCCGGCCTCGGCGTGCGCATCCTCGGCGAAGTGAAGAAGGAATTCGCCGACCTGCTGCGCCAGGCCGACGCGATCTTCATCGACGAGCTGCGCGCCGCCGACTGGTACGACAAGACGAGCCAAGCGTTTGCAGTCTTCCTGCCGGTGAAGAGCGTCGGCGTGATGGGCGACGGTCGCGTCTACGACTACGTGGTCGCACTGCGCGCGGTGCAGACCTCCGACTTCATGACCGCCAAATGGGCCGAACTGCCGCACGAGTTGCTGGCGCGCGTTTCCAACCGCATCGTGAATGAAATCAGAGGAATCAGCCGCGTGGTGTACGATGTGACAGGCAAGCCGCCCGGAACGATCGAGTGGGA
>CAZGOH010000146.1:0-3414 GCA_964527195.1 uncultured Methyloversatilis sp. | reverse complement strand
AATGACGGATTCTACCGGCGCGTGGCGTAGCGTCATCCCCGCGAAATCCGCTAACCATGCGGCTTTTTGTTTGCCTACCGCCGCAATGCGGATTCATGGGGCGCATAATTTGCGTGCACTACCACGTGCACCCAGTAATGCACCAGTATGGTTTTTGGTGGTGCACGCGACAATGCGCGAACACGAAGGGCAACATGGGCAACCTGACAGACCTACAGATTCGGGACCGGATCAAGCGCGGCGAGCATTTTGAGCAACGCGGCGACGGCGACGGATTGATCCTCTGCTATCCCTGAATTCACGGTGCACGATGGGCGACTGACCCGCAAGCGGCAAGCAACCCGACACCCGGCGCAATGCCGGGTTTTGTCTTTCTGGCGATCTGTTTCGCAAAGTCGGCGCTGGCGGGACGGCAGGGAACCGGGCCATGCGCCCGGTTTTCCGTTTCAGGGCAGGCGGAGAGCAGTGAGGATGATGCCAACTGCGATGGCAAGGAATGCGCCGAGTTTGATGGTCAGGCGCATCTCCATTGCCTGCATGTCCTTCCCCATGCCGTCCATCCGGCTTTCGAGCCGCGCAATATCTGCCCTCGTCGCCAATGAGGAATCAAGTGCCTCGGCAAAGGCATCTTTCTGCGCCTCGGCAATCGCCGCTGCCTGCTCGCGGGAAAGCCCCGCCTTTTCCAGACGGTCAACGAATTTGAATGTATCGAAGGTGACGGTAGCCATAGGGCTGATTGTGAATGCTAGGGTATGCTTCGTCAAGCTACGCTACTTGATGCGCTACGGCATTTTCAAGCCGACACCGAAATCCGAAGCGCAATAGTCGACGCCGGGAGGCCGGCAGGGAACCGGGCCGATGTGCCCGGTTTGTTTTTCTGGCGTGCCCTGCAACGGTATGCAATATTGTGCAACGTCACTGCTGTCCGGTTAAATGAAGGGGGAGATCTCTGAAAGCCATGACTGACGAGGATTTTCGAGCGATGAAGGGTGGTGTCGATTTGAACGGCAAAATGGGGTTCCGGGCGAATTCCGCGGGTAACGCACCCGGAGTTGCCTATGAACACCGGCAAGACGCTGTGCCATCTTAGAAAAGTCGGCGCCGGCGGGACGGCGGCAAGCTTGCCGAACTTATGCGCAGGCGTCTTGCCAGCGGCGGATGTCGATGCCGCTGCGGGTGTGGCTTTCCGGTACGGCGCAGATCAGCCGTGGCGGGAGCGCCTGCGTCCCGGCCAGCGCAAGCCAGCGGCGCAGTCCTTTCATGAGTTCATCTGTGACGGTGGCGCCCGACTTGATCTCGATGGGGCGCAGTCCGTCGGCTTCTTCGAGTAACAGGTCGACCTCGAGACCGACGTTGTCGCGCCAGAAATGGAGGTTCGAGGGCAGGCCGGCGTTGTAGCGCGCTTTCAGGTATTCGCCGACGATCAGGGTTTCGAACAGCGCGCCGCGCAGCGGATGCAAGGCGAGCTGGGCCGGGGTGGCGATGCCGAGCAGCGCGGCGGCGAGACCGGTATCGACGAAATAAAGCTTGGGCGTCTTGACGAGACGTTTGTTGAAGTTGCGGTGATGCGGCGGCAGCAGGAAGACGAGGTAGCTGGCTTCGAGCACCCCCAGCCAGGCGCGGGCGGTGTTTTGCGCCACGCCGGTTTCCAGCGCGAGGCTGGCGAAGTTGAGCAATTGCCCGGTGCGGCCGGCGCAGAGCTTGACAAAGCGCTGGAACAGGGCCAGGTCGTGAATCTGGCTGATCTGCCGAACGTCGCGCTCGATATAGGACATGGTGTAGTCGGCCAGCCAGCGCTGCGGATTGAGTGTGCGGGCGTGCAGGGCCGGATAGCCGCCGCGCAACAGGGCGGCATCCAGGTCGTCGGGCAGTTTGCCGGCTGCCGCCAGCTCGGCGACCGACAGCGGCAGCAGCTGCACCAGCGCCGAGCGGCCCGCGAGGCTTTGGGAGATATTGGC
Source organism: uncultured Methyloversatilis sp. (assembly GCA_964527195.1). GTDB lineage: Bacteria > Pseudomonadota > Gammaproteobacteria > Burkholderiales > Rhodocyclaceae > Sulfuricystis. The sequence continues at coordinate 1,456 of CAZGOH010000146.1, read as the reverse complement.
CATCAGCGCGAAATTCTGCGAGCCGGTGAGCACGAAGCGCCCCATCGTCCCGGCTTGATCGACATCGGTCTGGATCCACGAGAGCAAGGTCGGCACATGCTGCACTTCGTCGATGATCGCCCCGTCGGGGAAGCGGGCCAGAAAACCGCGTGCGTCGCTGCGGGCGAATTCGCGTTCCTCGGGGGTTTCCAGCGAAACGTAAGGCTTGTCGGCAAACGCCGCCCGCGCCAGCGTGGTCTTGCCCGACTGGCGCGGGCCGGTGAGGGTGACGACCGGATAGCCGGTGCGAACTTCGTCGAGCAAATGCGTGGCAGCGCGCGGGATCACGGGGGGGAGTTCTTTACAAATACGCAAATGATTTGCCTGATTGTAAAAAGATTCTGGCCAAAATGAAAGTCGGTGCCGGCGGGACGGCGGCAAGCGTGCCGGAGTCAGCCGCGCATCCAGGCCTGCACGGCGTCGCGCAGCTTGGGGATTTCGGCGGGGCCAATGAGGCGGATACGGGCGTTGCGCATGCGTTCCTCCGGCATGGCGGCGTGGCCGCTGTTGATGTCTTGCGCGCCATGTCGCCGGCGCCGACTTTTTGCGGGTCGAGATGGACGACGTGCTCGTCGAAAGCGATGCCATTTTGCCGCGCCCAGTCGAGTGCGCCGGGGTGGCGGGTGACGAAGAAGATGGTCAATGGCTTTCCGGACGAATGCAGCGGATGTCGAGTTCGAGGGGGCGAGCGAGTTCGAGCCAGGGGCGGTCGGCCGTGAGTACGGGGCAGCCCAGACGGGATGCGACGGCGAGACAGAGGCGGTCGCCCAGACTCAAGCCCTGCGCACGGGTTGCAGTGCGCAGCCGGCCAGCCAGGTCGCCATCCTCGGCGGTCAGCCCGATGACGCGGTAGCCCATTTGGGCCAGCATGGGGGTGACCTCATCCACCGCGACGCCCCGATCCAGGCATTTGGCAATCACTTCGGCCTGATTGGCGGCCGTGGCCTGGCAATCGGCGGCCGAGACGAGCATTTGCGCAACCTGATCGGCGCCGGGTTCGTCGTGCAGGTAGGCGAGAATCGCCGAGGCGTCGAGCAACAGGATCATGGCTGACGCGCGGCGTGGAATGCGGCCACCTCGGCATCGTCCTGCGCCGCCTCGGCGCGGCGCTCCGCGATCAGATCATCGACAATGGAAGGGGCGTCCGCAGGAACATATTTGCGGAATATGGCTCGCGCCCGTTTGAGCCGCGCTTTCTTGGTGGTGATCAGGACTTCGCCGTCGCGCAGTTCGAAGAGCACAGGATCGCCTTCTTTGAGACCAAGCGACTGACGTATCTCGGCAGGGATGACAACCCGACCGCCATCTGACATTTTCATCTGCAACATGGCTTATCCTCCATTTATTTCACATTATGTCAGTATAGGCTTGTCGTGTCTGTCGTCAAGCAAGCTGGGGTCGATATTCATGTCATTCT
>CAZGOH010000145.1:0-3434 GCA_964527195.1 uncultured Methyloversatilis sp. | reverse complement strand
CGCGATGGACAAGGTCGGCAAGGAAGGCGTGATCACCGTCGAGGACGGCAAGTCGCTGCAGAACGAGCTCGAAGTCGTCGAGGGCATGCAGTTCGACCGCGGCTACCTGTCCCCCTACTTCATCAACAACCCGGACAAGCAGATCGCCATCCTGGACAATCCCTTCGTGCTGCTGCACGACAAGAAGATCAGCAACATCCGCGACCTGCTGCCCGTGCTCGAGCAGGTGGCCAAGGCCGGCCGTCCGCTCTTGATCATCGCCGAAGACGTCGATGGCGAAGCGCTGGCCACCCTGGTGGTCAACAACCTGCGCGGCATCCTCAAGACCGTCGCCGTCAAGGCCCCGGGCTTCGGCGACCGCCGCAAGGCCATGCTGGAAGACATCGCCATCCTGACCGGCGGCACGGTGATCGCCGAGGAAGTCGGCCTGACGCTCGAGAAGGCCACCCTGAAGGATCTGGGCCAGGCCAAGCGTGTCGAGATCGCCAAGGAAAACACCACCCTCATCGACGGCGTCGGTTCCGAGGACGCGATCAAGGCGCGCGTCGCCCAGATCCGCACCCAGATCGAGGAAGCCACCAGCGACTACGACAAGGAAAAGCTCCAGGAGCGTGTGGCCAAGCTGGCCGGCGGCGTGGCACTGATCAAGGTCGGCGCCGCCACCGAAGTCGAGATGAAAGAGAAGAAGGCCCGCGTCGAAGACGCGCTGCACGCCACGCGTGCCGCCGTTGAAGAAGGCATCGTTCCTGGCGGCGGCGTCGCGCTGCTGCGCGCTCGTGCCGGCATCAACGTCAAGGGCGACAACCACGACCAGGACGCCGGTATCAAGATCGTCATGCGCGCTCTGGAGCAGCCGCTCCGCGAGATCGTCGCCAACGCCGGCGACGAGCCCAGCGTGGTCATCAACAAGGTGCTGGAAGGCAAGGGCAACTTTGGCTTCAACGCTGCCACCGGTGAATATGGCGACCTCGTCGCCATGGGCGTGCTGGACCCGACCAAGGTCGAGCGCACCGCGCTGCAAAACGCCGCTTCCGTCGCCGGCCTGATGCTGACCACCGACTGCATGGTCGCCGAGCTGGTCGAAGACAAACCGGCCGCTGGTGGCGGCATGCCCGGCGGCATGGGCGGCATGGGGGGCATGGGCGGCATGGACATGATGTGATCGGCGTAGCCGACCACATCATGCCGAGGTAGGAACAGGAGGGAACCCAGGTTCCCTCCCGTTACCCTCCTTCCTCCTGATTTGAGCAAAAGCCCCGCATTGCGGGGCTTTTGCTTTCTGGCTTGTGAAAGTCGGCGTCGGCGGGACGGCGGCAGCGCCTCGCGTAGAATCCCGCACCTCCGATCACCGCGCTGACGCGGCAACGTGCCCTGCGTGGCGTGGCTGGCGTTTCGTTTCCGAAAGAGAATCGACATGGATGCCATCGACCTGAGTCAATTGCGTGAATGGATTCCCTACATGCGCTCGCTGCTGCGCGTCGGCGTCATCCTCGTCATCGCCTGGGTGTTGCTGCAGGTGTCGCGCCGGTTGATCCGCCTGTTCCGCGACTACATGGGCGGGCGCACCGAGGATGCCGAAGACCGGCGTCGCATCGAAACGCTGGCGCGCGTGTTTCGCTACATCGCCACCGTCGTCATTTCGCTGGTGGCCGGCATGCTGGCGTTGTCCGAACTGGGCATCTCCATTGCGCCGATTCTCGGCGCGGCCGGCGTGGTCGGCCTGGCTGTCGGCTTCGGCGCGCAGAGCCTGATCAAGGATTACTTCACCGGATTCTTCCTGCTGATCGAAAACCAGATCCGCCAGGGCGACATGGTCGAGGTGGCCGGCAAGTCCGGGCTGGTGGAAGAAGTGACGCTGCGCTACCTGCGCCTGCGCGACGCCGAGGGCAGCGTGCATTACGTGCCGAACAGCCTGATCACCACCGTTACCAATCGTTCGCGCGGATTTGCCCAGGCGTTGATCGAGGTGGGCATCGCCTATCGCGAAAACGTTGACGAGGCGTTCGAAGTCATGCGTGCCGTCGGCGCGGATCTACGTGCCTGCCCGGATTTTGGCGACAAGATTCTCGAAGACCTCGAGATCAACGGCGTCGAGCGCTGGGAGGCTTCCGCCGTGCTGCTGCGCTGCCGCTTCAAGGTCAAGCCGTTGGAGCAATGGAACGTGCGGCGTGAGTTTCTCAGGCGTCTGAAACTGGCTTTCGAGGCGCGCGGGATCGAGATTCCCTTCCCGCACCTGACCGTTTATGCGGGCGCCGACAAACAGGGCAAGGCCCCTGCCTTCCACGTATTGCCGGTGCGCTGAAACCGGCGGGAAAATCAGTTGCCGCGTTTCTTCACCACGAAGTGCGCGTGGCGGCTGATGGCGAAGTCGATGATGATCTTCATCCAGAAGGTGATGCCGGCTGCCGCAATCCATTGATCGTAGGTGAGCCGTCCAAACAATACCTGGCTGATCACCACGACGATGACGATGCCGCCGACGAAATTTACCCCCATGACGAGCGGTGCGTAGCGCCCGGGGTTGGGCGGCGGTTCGCCGCGCTTGAGGGCGACCTCGCTGAAGTCGTTCTTGAAGAAAATCCGGTAGGCCCGTCGCAACCAGAAAAAGGCGACGGGAAACATGGCGAGGAAAAAAAACCAGCGGATCACATAAACGCCGATGCCGTATTCCATGCGGTGTTCCTCTGCAGTGGGGTTGAACGTGCGAAAAAACGCCCGCACGGGGCGGGCGTTGAATTTTAGCGGATGGCGTACGGAGTGGCCCGCACGCCGCTGGACGCTTGTATTGCTTAGTGGGCCTGCGCGCTACCAGCACCGCGCGGGATGCGCACGGATTCGACCATGTGCTGGATTTCGGCCGGCACCGGCGCGGACATGCGGCTCACCAGGAAGGCGACGGCGAAGTTCACCAGCGCGCCGACGGTGCCGAAGGCGCCCGGGGTCAGACCGAAGAAGCTGTTCGCTCCGCCGATCAGTCCGAGGTATTCGGTGCCCTTGATGAAGAAGATGCCGTGGTGGGCGAACACGTAGAAGCAGGTGACGACCATGCCTGCGATCATGCCTGCGATGGCGCCCTTGTCGGTGACGGTCTTGCTGAAAATGCCCATCATGATGACGGGGAACAGCGAGGAGGCCGCCAGGCCGAAGGCCAGCGCGACGGTCGCCGCCGCGAAGCCCGGCGGGTTGAGACCGAGGTAGCCCGCCAGCATGATCGCACCCGCCATCGAGATCTTGCCGATTAGCAGTTCGCTCTTCTCGCTCAAGTCGGGACGGAAGACCCGCTTGATGATGTCGTGCGAGATCGCCGAGGAGATCGCCAGCAGCAGACCGGCTGCCGTGGAGAGCGCGGCGGCGAGACCGCCGGCGGCCACCAGCGCGATCACCCAGTTGGGCAGCTGCGCGATTTCCGGGTTGGCCAGCACGATGATGTCGGC
>CAZGOH010000144.1:0-3448 GCA_964527195.1 uncultured Methyloversatilis sp. | reverse complement strand
CCCAGCCCGTCCCGCGTATGACGCCAGCACCCACTCAAAATTCAACAGAGCCTTTCTTGGAGAAATCGATTGATGAAGCAAAACCAGCCAGTCAGCGTGGATGTTCCGGAATTGTTGGCCCGGATTCCGCTCTTTCAACAACTCGGGGAAGATCTTCTCCGGCGCATCGCGACCCAGACGCGCGAAAGGCGCCTGGCGCGCGGCGAGACGCTGTTCCAGAAAGGCGACATGCCGCGCGGCTTCCACGTCATCGTCTTCGGCCAGATCAAGCTCGCCTTTCCCTCGGTGGCCGGCAACGAGAAGGTGGTCGACATTCTCGGCCCGAAGCAGAGTTTCGGCGAGGCGGTGATGTTCATGAACCGGCCGTATCCGGTGTTCGCCGAAGCCATCGGCGATTCCATGGTGCTGCATGTGGCGAAGGAGGCGATCTTCGACCTGATCGCCACGGAGCCCCAGTTCGCCCATCTGCTGCTGGGCGGGCTCTCGATGCGCTTGCATTCGCTGCTGCATGACGTCGAATCGTATTCGCTGCGTTCCAGTGCGCAGCGGGTGGTCGGTTACCTGCTGCAACAGTGTCCGCCCAACGCCAAGGACGGCGATGAACGCGAGATCCGGGTGACGCTGCCGACATCCAAGCAGATCATCGCTTCGCGGCTCAATCTCACGCCGGAGACGCTCTCGCGCATTTTCCACGACCTCGCCGAGGCGAAGCTCATCGAGGTGCACGGCAAGCAAGTCGTCATCAACAACCTGCGCCGGTTGCGCGAGTACGACCTCTGAAAGGGGGATTCAGCGACTCGCCGCGGTCGCCTGGAACAGCAGGCACAGCAGGAAGGCCGGCGCGAGCGGTGCGGGCAGATCGATGCGGCGCACCGCGGCCTTCACCCAGCGGGCCCCGCCCGTGGGCGGAATGACGCCGATCATCGATTCGTCCGCGGCGGCGGCCGGGTCGGTCCGCAGTCGCGCCAGCGGGTGCTCTTCGGCCGTCACCGGGCGGCCGTCGCGGTCGATCCAGCGCAGGTTGAGTTCGCGAAACGGGCTGCCGGAGGGAATGTGCGCGTGGCACAGATCTTCGGCGGCGGGGTTGGCGTGGAGGATGAGGTCGTCGCGATCCACCAGCATGACCGGGGTGGGCAGGGCATCGAACATGGCGCGGTAGGTGGCGACCTGCCGGCGGCTGGTGATTTCCGATTCCATGAGTTCGGTGACGTCTTCCTTGACGGCCATGAAGTGGGTGATGCGCCCCGCATCGCCGAACACCGGCGAGATCGAGGCGCGCTCCCAGTACAGCGAGCCGTCCTTGCGGCGATTCCGGAAATTGCCGCGCCATTCGTTACCGGAGAGAATCGTTTTCCAGAGCTTGCGATAATCCGCCGGGGAGGTGACGCCGGACTTCAGCAGGCGCGGGTTCTTGCCGATCGCCTCGCCGATGGCATAACCGGTGGTTTCGGCGAATTTCGGATTGGCGTAGACGATGCGGCCTTCGGCGTCGGTGACGATGATCGTCGCGGGGCTGTGCTCGATGGCGTGGATCAGCAGCCGGTCGCGCTGCGTTGCATTGCCCTCCTCGCCGGGTTCGGCGAGCGTGGCGGCGACGCGGCGCGCGTCTTCCTGGGCGCGCTGGCGCAGGTTGCTTTCGCGCAGCCAGGCGCGCAGGGTGTTGGTCGAAACGCCGTATTCCTTGGCGAGTTCCAGCAGGGGCGCGGCGTTTGCCCTGATGCGGGCGACGGCCAGTTCGCGGATGGCCTTGCTGTGCTGCATCGCCAGCCCTACCGGTTGTCCGCGCCCTGTCCGGGCATGGCGAGGTGGTTGTCGATGGCCGTCGCCAGCCGACCGGTAATTTCCGGCACGGCCATGCCGTAGGGGAATTTCGACAGGAAGCGCCCGCCCGGGGCCAGCAGGTACATGCCGGCGGAGTGATCCACGGCATAGTTGAGCGAATTGGCGCCGGTTGCGCCGACTTTTTCGTAGCGCACCTTGAAATTCTCTGCTGCGCGCCTGACCAGTTCCGGGGATCCGGTGACGCCGACGATGCGTGGATCGAAGAATTTCAGGTAGTCGCGCAGGTGGGCGAGGGTGTCGCGCTCGGGGTCGACGGAAATGAAGATCGGCTGCAGGTGGCGCGCGCGCTCGCCCAGCGTCTTCATGATGTCGGTCATTTCCAGCAGCGTGGTCGGGCAGATGTCGGGGCAGAAGGTGTAGCCGAAGGCGATCAGCTGGAAATGCCGCGAAAAGTCGCCGTCGGAGATGGCGCGGCCGTTGGTGGCCTGTAGCAGATAACGCGGGTTGAGGTCGGGCGCCGGCGGTTCGACGACATTCACGAGCGAATGGGTGATCGGTGCGCCGAGCGGCTTGGCGACGGATTCGACTTCCAGCGTCAGGGCGGGCAGCGGCCGGCATTCGGCGCCACGCTTGCCATGGTCGAGAAAGGCGGCGCTGGTGGCGTTCTCGAAACGCTCGCCGATCTCGCGGGTCTTCGGCATGCGGGCGATGACGATGCTGCGGATGCGGTTGCTCAACTGCACGTGGCGACAGGCGAGCGCCTGGCCGTTGAGGCGGCCGAGCCCGTCGACGATGCGGTTCTGGGTGGCCTCGTCGAGTTCCGTGGCGTGTGCGGGGGCGGCGACCGCGAGCCATGCGGCGAGAAGGCAGGTGGCGGAGAGAGCGAATCTTTTCATGGCTGGGCATCCTGCAAATGGGTGATGTGGGCGAGGATGTCGGCAATGTCCTTTTCGGACAGGCGGCCGAGCGCGCCCAGGCCGTCGCCGGCGGCGAGACCGTCTTCCGCTTCCTCCCGGGTGACGCGGATGTGGGGGCGTTCCTTCTTCAGGTAGATGTCGATCTGTCGTTGCAGGTAGTTGGTGTATTGGCCGACCAGCATCGGGAAGCGGCCGATGCCGCGGCCGTTGCCGCCGTGGCAATAGGCGCATTCGGCCTGGTAGAGGCGCTTGCCGTTGGCGAGGTCGCCGGAAAGCTTCGGGATGATCATGACGTTTTCCATGGCGCGCAGGCGCGTCAGGGCGTCGTCGGTCGGCTTGAACTCGGGCGGTTTGGTCGGCAGCTCGATGGTGGCGAGATAGGCCGAGACGGCCTTGATGTCCTCGTCGGTCAGTTCGCGTTCCGTGGTGTAGGGCAGCATCGGGATGTTGATGCGCTCGCGCGTGCGGAACTGGCGCAACGAGTATTCGAGATAGGCGGCGCGCTGACCGGCAAGGCGCGGATATTCGCCCTGCTTGCCGCCTTGTCCCTGGGCGCCGTGGCAGGCGGCGCAGGTGGCGTTGATTTCCTGGCCGCTGTCCTTGTGATCGTCGTCGAGCGCGGCGTGGGCAGTGGCGGCGGCGAGGCACAGTGCGATGCCGGCGAGGGTGAGGCGGCATCTGGAGAAGGATGTTGCGAAAGGCATGCGACGAGTCTCTGGGGTGGGGCGGTGCGGACGATCAGGACAGGA
>CAZGOH010000143.1:0-3453 GCA_964527195.1 uncultured Methyloversatilis sp. | reverse complement strand
GGTGGCTTTCTGCCAGATCAGCTTGTCCTGGCCGGCGAGTCTGAAACTGCGGTCGTTCTGGATCAGCTTGATGATCTTCGCCGGGTCAATTGGCGGGTTCTTGATGAACTGCAGTTGAATCAATTTCTCGCCGGCATCCAGTTTGGCAATGCCGAGCGGTTTGCCCAGCAGGCGCAAACGGTGGGTTTCGACGAGGGCCAGCGTTTGCGGCGGCATTTCGCCGTAGCGGTCGATCAGTTCTTCCTGCATCAGCCGTAAGGCATCCTCGTCCTCGCAGTTGGCGAGGCGCTTGTAGAGCGTCAGGCGTTCATGCACGTCCGGACAGTAGGCGTCGGGCAGCAACGCGGGGGCGCGCAGGTTGATCTCGGCGGTGATGGCGAGCGGCTGGGTCAGGTCGGGAATCGCCTTGCCCTCTTTGAGCGCACGAACCGCCGCGTTGAGCATGTTGGTGTAGAGCGCAAAGCCGACTTCGTGGATCTCGCCGGACTGGTTTTCGCCGAGCACCTCGCCGGCACCGCGAATTTCCAGGTCGTGCATGGCGAGGAAGAAGCCCGAGCCGAGCTCCTCCATCGCCTGGATGGCGTCGAGGCGGCGCTGCGCCTGCGTGCTCGGCTTGGCGTGCTCGTCGGTGAGCAAGTAGGCATAGGCCTGATGGTGCGAGCGGCCGACCCGGCCGCGCAACTGGTGCAATTGCGCGAGGCCGAACTTGTCGGCGCGGTCGATGACGATGGTGTTGGCATGCGGGTTGTCGATGCCGGTCTCGATGATGGTGGAACACAGCAGCAGGTTGTGTTTTTGCTGCGTGAATTCGCGCATCACACGCTCCAGTTCGCGCTCGGGCAACTGGCCGTGGCCGATGATGATGCGCGCTTCCGGCAGCAGCTTTTCGAGACGTTCCTTCATGTTCTCGATGGTGTCGACTTCGTTGTGCAGGAAGTAGACCTGACCGCCGCGCTTGAACTCGCGCAGGCAGGCTTCGCGCACCAGTCCGGTCGACCATTTGTTGACGAAGGTTTTGATGGCGAGGCGCTTTTGCGGCGGCGTGGCGATCACCGAGAAGTCGCGCAGGCCTTCGAGCGAGAGCCCGAGAGTACGCGGGATCGGCGTGGCGGTGAGGGTCAGCACATCCACCTCGGCGCGCAGGGCTTTCAGCGCTTCTTTCTGGCGCACACCGAAGCGGTGTTCCTCGTCGATGATGACCAGGCCGAGGCGGGAAAACTTCACGTCGGCCTGCAGGAGTCGATGCGTGCCGATGAGGATGTCGATCTTGCCCTGCGCCAGCATCTCGATGGCCTCGGTCTGTTCCTGCTTTGACTTGAAGCGCGAGATTTCAGCCACTTTCACCGGCCAGTCGGCGAAGCGGTCGGCGAAGTTCTGGTAGTGCTGCTCGGCGAGCAGGGTGGTGGGGCACAGCACGGCGACCTGCTTGCCGTCGGCCACGGCGACAAAGGCAGCGCGCATGGCGACTTCGGTCTTGCCAAAGCCGACATCGCCGCAGACGAGACGGTCCATCGGCTTGCCCGAGACCATGTCGGAGATGACTGCCCCGATGGCGGCGAGCTGGTCGGGCGTTTCCTCGAAACCGAAGCCGGCCGCGAAGGCTTCGAGATCGTGCGTCTTGAACGAAAACTCGTGGCCCTTTCGCGCCGCGCGTTGGGCGTAGAGGTGGAGCAGCTCGGCGGCGGTGTCGCGCACCTGCTCGGCGGCCTTGCGTTTGGCCTTGTCCCACTGGCCGGAGCCGAGGGTATGCAGTTGCACTGCTTCCGGATCGACGCCGCTGTAGCGTGAGATGACTTCCAGTTGGGCCACCGGCACGTAGAGTTTTGCTTCGTTGGCGTATTCGAGTTGGAGAAATTCGGCGTCGCCATCGCCCATGTCCATATGCACGAGGCCGAGATAGCGGCCGATGCCATGATTCTCGTGCACCACCGGGTCGCCCACCTTGAGCTCGGAGAGGTCGCGCAGCCAGCCTTCGAGGTTGGCCCTTCGTGCATCACTGCGCTTGTGGCGCGGGCGCGCGGTGGCGGCGTACAGTTCGTTTTCGGTGATGACCGCGAAGTCGTCGAACCGAAAGCCGCCCGACAGCGGCGCATGGGCGAGCGACAGCCGTGCTTCGCACGCGAGGAAGGCAGCGAAGTCGGAACAGATCGCTGCATGCAGGTCGTGTTCGGCGAGGTATTCGTTGAGCGTTTCGCGGCGGCCGGGTGATTCGGCGAGCAGCAGCACGCGACCGGGATACGCATCGAGGAAGCTGCGCAGCGCGGCGAGCGGGTCGGCGGCCTTGCGGTCGACGGCGAGGTTGGGCAAACCGCTCGCCGTCCCGCCAGGACCGACTTTCGTGACGTATTGCGGGAAGCGGTTTGCTGCGATGAAGAATTGTTCATCGCGCAGAAAAATATCCTGTGGTGGCAATACCGGCCGCGAGCGGTCGCCGCCGAGCATCTTGTAACGCGATTGCAGGTCGACCCAGAATTCGGCCAGCGCTGCAGGCACGTCGCCATGCAAGAGCAAGGTAGTGTCCGGCGGCAGGTAATCGAACAGCGTGGCAGTTTCTTCAAAGAACAGAGGAAGGTAGTACTCGATGCCGGCGGGCATGATGCCGTTGGAGACATCCCTGTAGAGCGCGATGCGCGAGGCATCTCCTTCGAAAGTGTCGCGGAAACGCTGGCGGAACAGGGTGCGGCCCGCTTCGCCGGCGGGCATTTCGCGGGCTGGCAGCAGACGGATTTCCGGCACTGGATAGAGCGTGCGCTGGCTGTCCACATCGAAGCTGCGCAGCGTCTCGATCTCGTCGTCGAACAACTCGATACGGTAGGGCAGGGCCGTGCCCATCGGAAACAGGTCGATCAGCCCGCCGCGTACGCTGTATTCGCCCGCCGCGACGACTTGCGTGACGTGCTGGTAGCCAGCCAGCGTCATCTGCGCGCGCAGTTTGTCGAGATTCAGCTTGTCGCCCTTCTTCATGAAGAAGGTGTGGGCGGCGAGGAAGCTGGGCGGCGCCAGGCGGGTGGCCGCCGTTGGCGCGGCGACGATCAGGATATCGCACTGCCCCTGCGTGACGGCAAACAGGGTGGCCAGGCGCTCCGAGACCAGATCCTGATGCGGCGAGAAATGGTCGTAGGGCAGGGTTTCCCAGTCGGGCAGCAGGTGTACGCGCAAATGCGGCGCAAACCAGCCGATTTCCTCGGCGAGGCGCTGGGCTTCAAGCGGGGTGGCCGTGATCGTGGCGAGCAGGCGGCCAGCTCTCGCCAGTTGCGTAATGGCGAGGGCATCGGCAGAGCCGACAAATGTGGGAAGAGAAGCACGCTGACCAGCTTTGGGCTGGGCATGGGGGGTGGGCAGGAGCGACATCGGCGGTAAATTCTGATGGGGTGCGAATTATCGCATCGCCCGAAAAGTGTACCGCCCGCAATTGATTGGACACTGATTTGCAGTTCATGCGGCCTTCCGGAT
>CAZGOH010000142.1:0-3559 GCA_964527195.1 uncultured Methyloversatilis sp. | reverse complement strand
GTGCCAGCACGGTGACCGAGACGACGTTGGCGAGCGGCACGATGAAGCCCATCAACAGGCCGATGGCGGCGATTCCGGCCTGCCCGTGCAAGGCCGCGGCGACGGCGAGGCCGACATAGCTGTTGAAGCGGAAGGAACACTGGAATGCGGAGGCGAATACGCGCGGCGGATCGTCGAACAGGTACTTGCCCAGATAGCCCATGCCCATGCCGAACAGGGTGACCGCCAGGCCGACCAGCAGCATCGAAACGGCGGCGGGAAAATCGATGTGGGCGCGCGCCAGCGAGTGGAACAGCAGGGCGGGGAAAAAAACGAAATAGACGAGTCGCTCGAGCGCACGCCAGCCTTCCTCGGTGACCCCCGCATAACGCTTGAGCCCGGCACCGAGCAGAATCAGGGCAAAGATGGGCAGGATGACGAGGACGATGCTCAAGCCGACAACGGCGGGTGGGCGCCGTCAGGCCGCTTCACCCGGCGTTCCGCCATACACCTGGGCAAGCAGCCGGCGCAGCGCGTCATGGCGGTCGTGCAGGTCCTTGGCCAGCTGGTTGGCGATGACGAACTGGAAACGGCAGCCGATTTCGGAATCGGGCTGGTAGAGCAACAGGTAGGCGGAGAACGGCATGCTGGCGACGGTGACAGGACCGTCAGCCTGGCAGGTGGCGGTGGCCGGCCGGCCCTCGGACAGCGAGGGGATGCCGAACAGCTCGCCGGGCTGGATGGTCTTGAGTGTGTAGTAGCGGCCCGCGGAGCCGTAGTGACCGACCTTGACGCGGCCGTCCAGCAGCAGGAACAGCTCCTTGTTGAGCTTGTCCTGGTAGATGAAGATGTGATGGTTGGGATATTCCTCCACGCGCATGGCGGCGGCGACATGGTCGATGTCGCTGTCGGAGAGGAACTGGAAACCGTCCAGCGACCGCAGGAAATTTCGCAGCAGCATCAGCGCGCTCCAAACATTTTCTTGATGAACTCGACCACGCCGTGCTGCGGTTGCCCCAACTCCGACCAGGGCACCGAGAGGTCGCCGACGATGAGCATCTGGCCGTGCGGATCGATGATGGGGTTGTTCGCGGTCGCGTGCAGGCGACGCATCATCATGCGGATAAAGGCGTGGGTGAGCCGGCAGACGGCCACTGAATCCTCGGCCATCAGCGCCTCGAAGTCTGCGAAGGCGAGTCTTGCCACCACCGTGTCCTCGACCGCGGTGACCGTGCTCGACGCGCGGCGCAAGCCGCTGAAATAGGCGAGTTCGCCACACCAGTTGCCGGGCAGCAATTCGCCGAGGACGATGCTGTGGCCGGCCATCTCCACGGCCAGGGACAAGCGTCCCGAGAGCACCAGGTGGAATGCATCGATGGGGCTCTGGTCGCGCACCAGCACTTCGCCTTGCGGCAGGTCGTGGGTGGTGACACGGTCCAGCAAAGGCTTGATGTGCTCGACGCCAAGCTGGTCGGTGAGCTCGGGCAGATGCGAGAAGAGAGTCTGTTCGTTCATGGTGATGGTTCCAGTCTAGAACGCTCCGGCGATGTTGCTCAGCCCCGCGTCAGGCGCGCCAGGGCGCTGTGCAGTTCGTCGCCGCCGCGGGTGTCCAGCCACGCTTCGCCGTCCCAGCGGTAATGGAAGCCGCCGCTGCGCGCCGCCACCCAGATCTCGCGGGCCGTCGACTGCTTGTTGACGACGACCTTCGCGCCATCCGCCAACTCGATCTCCAGGATACCTCCGGCGACCACCTCGAAATCGATGTCGGCTTCTTCCAGATCCGCCTCGATCCTGGTCAGGGCAGCGTCAGCCAGACGCTCGTACTCGCGTTCATCCATGTTGCTCTCCATGCTAGACTCGTCCGCGATTCTAAGGGTTTGTCATGCGATTTCTCGTGCTCATTTTCTCTCTCTTCCTGCTTGTCGGCTGCGGCAAGAAAGGGGCGTTGTATCTGCCCGACGCGCCCGGCCAGGAGACTACCAGCCAACCCGACCGCCGATGAACGCCCTTACCCGTCGTGGCGGGGCGTTGCACGTCGAGGACGTGCCCCTCGCGGCCATCGCCGAGACCTTCGGCACACCCTGTTACGTGTACTCCCGCGCGGCCCTGGAAGCGGCCTACCGCGCCTATGATGCGGCGCTCGCGCGGCATCCGCACCTGATCTGCTACGCGGTCAAGGCCAATCCGAACCTTGCCATCCTGCATCTGTTCGCGCGTCTCGGCGCGGGCTTCGACATCGTTTCCGGCGGTGAGCTGGCGCGCGTCCTCGCCGCCGGCGGGGATCCCGGCAAGGTGGTGTTTTCCGGTGTCGGCAAGCGCGAGGACGAGATGCGCGCGGCGTTGCGCACCGGCATCCATTGCTTCAACGTCGAGTCCGAAAGCGAGCTGACGCGCCTCGACCGCATCGCCCGCGCGGAGGGCTTGCGCGCGCCCGTGAGCCTGCGCGTCAACCCGAACGTGGATGCGAAAACCCATCCGTACATCTCCACCGGCCTGCGCGAGAACAAATTTGGCATCGCCCATGACCAGGCCGTGCGCGTCTATCTCGAGGCCGCGTCGATGGCCCATCTCGATGTGGTCGGTATCGACTGCCACATCGGCTCGCAGCTCACCGAAAGCGCGCCCTTCGCCGAGGCGCTGCGCCGCGTGCTCGAGCTGACGGATGAGATCGAGTCGCAGGGCATCGCCCTCAGCCATATCGATATCGGCGGTGGTGTCGGCATCCGCTATCGCGACGAGTCGCCACCGTCCCTCGACGAATACGCGGGCGTGCTGCTCGACGGCATGGCCGGCCGCACGGAAACCCTGGTGGTGGAGCCTGGCCGCTCGCTGGTGGGCAACGCCGGATGGCTGCTCACGCGCGTGGAATACCTGAAGCATGGCGAGGCGAAGGATTTCGCCATCGTCGATGCGGCCATGAACGATCTGATGCGACCCGCGCTATACGATGCATGGCATGACATCCGGCCCGTGATGGAGCGCCAGGGCGAGGCGCGCCGCTATGCGATCGTCGGTCCGGTCTGCGAGACAGGCGACTTCCTCGGGCACGATCGGGACCTCGTGATTGCCGAGGGAGATCTGTTGGTGGTGTGTTCGAGCGGGGCCTATGGCATGAGCATGAGCTCCAACTACAACACGCGACCGCGTGCGGCGGAGGTCATGGTGGATGGCGCGAAGCCCTCTGAAATCAGGGCAAGAGAGCGCGTCGACGCGCTTTTCGCCGACGAGAGAATCGTGCCCTGATCGCATGCGTGCAACATAATTCGGCAAAATGCGCGCCCCCTCTTGCGGAGCGCGCTTTTTTTTGTTCTACAATCCGGGCACGCCTCTGAGCGCGTGGAAATGCTTGAGGCATAAGGCTTTCCGGCCGATTATCCTTCATCAATAGAGGAGTCAAAAATGCCCGCTGCGAAGACTGCAACCAGCACTACCAAAACCACCGCGAAGAAGGCCGCTGCTCCGAAGGCCGCCGCACCCGCGAAGAAGGCCGCTGCTGCGAAGGCCGCCGCGCCCGCCAAGAAAGCTGCTGCTCCGAAGGCCGCCGCACCCGCGAAGAAGGCCGCTGCTGCGAAGGCCGCCG
>CAZGOH010000141.1:0-3606 GCA_964527195.1 uncultured Methyloversatilis sp. | reverse complement strand
CGACTTGCCGTCCTCGACGGTGATCACGCCTTCCTTGCCGACCTTGTCCATCGCGTCGGCGATGATCTGGCCGACGTCGGCGTCGGAGTTGGCGGAAATCGAGCCGACCTGGGCGATTTCCTTGGAGGTCGTGCAGGGCTTGGAAATCTTCTTCAGTTCCTCGACGATGGCGATGACGGCCTTGTCGATGCCGCGCTTGAGGTCCATCGGATTCATGCCGGCGGCCACATACTTCATGCCTTCGCGGACGATCGACTGGGCCAGCACGGTCGCGGTGGTGGTACCGTCACCGGCGATATCGGAGGTCTTGGAAGCGACTTCCTTGACCATCTGCGCGCCCATGTTCTCGAACTTGTCCTTCAGTTCGATTTCCTTGGCGACAGAAACACCGTCCTTGGTGACGGTCGGAGCGCCAAAGGAGCGCTCGAGTACGACGTTGCGGCCTTTCGGGCCGAGGGTAACCTTGACGGCGTCGGCGAGGATATTGACGCCGCGCACCATGCGCTGACGGGCGGAATCGCCGAACAGAACTTCTTTAGCAGCCATTGTTTATCTCTCCTGTGAATTCGAAAAATCAGGCTTCGACGACGCCCATGATGTCTTCCTCGCGCATGACGAGGAGTTCTTCGCCATCGACCTTGACGGTCTGGCCGGAGTACTTGCCGAAGAGGACGCGGTCGCCGGCCTTGACAGCCATCGGACGAACCTTGCCGTCATCCAGGATCTTGCCGTTGCCCACGGCGATGATTTCACCCTGGTCGGGCTTCTCGCCGGCGGTGTCGGGGATGACGATGCCGGAAGCGGTGGTACGCTCGGCTTCGACGCGCTTGACGATCACGCGATCATGCAAGGGACGGATTTTCATGCAGTTTTCTCCTTCTGGACAAAATCGAAGCCACCTGTGAAGGTGGCGGGTTGAGCGACTCGAGAATGAGGGCAGCGGGTTATTAGCACTCACCGCCAGCGAGTGCCAATAATAAGGCGGGCATGCCAAGTTTTCAAGGGATGCCTGGAATTTTTTCGCGCATAATCCCTTCCCGTCATGGGACTTTTCGACTGGCTCAAACCCGCCCCCACACCCGATGCCGCCACGCTGGCGCGCATCGCGCAGTCTGTTCGCGCCGTCGATCCGCTGATCGGCCAGATCGGTGGGCACGAACGCATCCTCGCACCGGCGGTCGAGCGCGCCTGGGACTACTGCGAACGCGTCGCCCTGGCGATTCCCGGCCCCTTCCCGATCAGCCGCGCCGCCTTCGCCACCGACCCGCTGGTGCATGCCCTGTTCGGCAGCGCCGACGACATCCAGACCATGCTCGCCACCAGCCAGTGCGTGCGCGAGCACCTCGACGAACTGACCGTCTCCGGGCAGGGGCACTGCTGCGCCCTCCTCGGCATGCGCGTGCGGATTACCGCCGGCTTCGGCGCACGCATGGCGGGCGAGGTGCTGCGGCGCGACGAACCGCGCAAGACGCTGAGCTTCGCCGACCACACCCTCACCGAACCGAGCCACGACATCGGCGGGGTTCATCAGCACCTCGCCGCCACCATGTTCGCCGGCCTGCTGAAAGGCTTTGCCGACCACGTCGCCGAGGCGCGCGCGGAGCGCCAGGGCCTGCACGATGCCGCCTCGATCCAGCGCGCCCTGACCCACACCACCGATCCCGAATCCCACACGCGCCGGCTGGCCGAGTTGCAGGAACGCCTGCGCGCCCGCGACGACGCACTGCAACCCCGGCCGCTACTGGCGGCACTCGCCGACCATCTCGCCGCACCGGAAACCTCGCTCGGCATCGAGCCGATGCGTTTATGGGTGGATCGCTGCGGCGTCATCGCCGAAGACCCCGACGAGCGCGCGCGCGCCGATGCTCTGCGCTTCGTCGAACTGAAAACGCGCGACCTGCGCCGCTGGGTGGTCATGGTGGTGAAGATCGAGCGCGCCGAGGCGCGCGCCGCCGTCGAGCAGTTCGAGGCGCGGCGGCGTTATATCGTGATCTGATGAAAACGCTCCTTGCCCTGCTCCTGGCCTTCGCCTGGGCAACCGTCGCCGCACAAGAGGACCTGCCACCGCCGGTGCTGCGCGCCCTGCAGGCTGCCAGCATTCCGGCGCACGCGGTCGCCGTCGTCGTCCAGCCGGTGGATGGCACCACGCCCACGCTGCGCCACCGCGCCGAGGCGCCGATGAACCCGGCCTCGCTGATGAAGCTCCTCACCACGCTCGCCGCACTCGAGACGCTCGGCCCGGCCCACACCTGGCAGACCGAGGCGCTCGCCGTGCCGCCCGCGCCGACCAGCCCGAAGGGCGCAGGACGCCACAAAGTGGCGGTCCCGAGCAAAGCGAGGGATTGGGCGGAGCCCAACACTTTCGAAGCAACCGGCGGCGTGCTCGCCGGCGACCTGTTCCTGCGTGGCAACGGCGATCCGAAATTCACCCACGAACGCCTGTGGCTGCTGCTGCGCGAACTGCGCGGGCGCGGGCTCAAGGACATCCGCGGCGACCTGGTGCTCGACCGCGCCGCCTTCGCGCCGGTCGAGCACGACCCGGCAGCCTTCGACGGCAAGCCGCTGCGGCCCTACAACGTCGGCCCGGACCCGCTGCTGTTCAACTTCGCCACCGTGCATCTGACGCTGCTGCCCGAGAGCGAGCGCGTGCGCGTGCTCGCCGAGCCGCTGCCCGCCGGCACGGAGATCGACAACCGCCTCCGGGCCGTCGATGCACGCAACTGCCCGGCCGACTGGCGCGAGCGCCTGACGGCGCAGGTATCGCCGGAGCGCATCGTCCTCTCCGGCGACTATCCGCGCGCCTGCAACGAAAAACGCTGGCACCTCGCCGGCCTGCCAAACGCCTTGCTGCTGCACGGTGTGTTCACGCGGCTATGGCGCGAACTGGGCGGCAATTTCTCCGGTCGGGTACGCGAAGGCCGCGCGCCGGAAAACGCAGTGATGCTCACCGTCACTGAATCGCCACCGCTGGCCGAGATCGTGCGCGACATCAACAAGTTCTCCAACAACGTGATGGCCTGGCAACTGTTTCTGAAAGTCGGCAACGGCGACACGGCGACGGCGGACCAGCAGATCAGGCAATGGCTCGCCGGCAAGGGCCTCGACTTTCCGGAACTGGTGATCGACAACGGCTCGGGGCTCTCGCGCACGAACCGCATCTCCGCCGCCAGCCTGGCCCGCCTGCTGGCCGCCGGCTGGGCCAGCCCCGTCATGCCCGAACTGCTCGCCTCGCTGCCGGTCGCCGGCACCGACGGCACCACGCGGAAACGCTTCAACGGCAACGGCGTCGCCGGCCGCGCACACCTCAAGACCGGCTCGCTCGAAGGCGTGCGCGGCATCGCCGGTTACCTGCTCGACCGGCGCGGCAAGCGCCACATGATTGTGTTCATCGTCAATCATGCGCAAGCCGGCCAAGCACAAGCGGCATTCGACGCGCTGCTCGACGCAGTATGGCAGGGCCGCCCCTGATCTTCGGCATGATGCGGCGCAGGCGCCCATTGACCCATTGACCGTTCGCCGGTAAGCACGGCCCCGCAAGGATATGATCGGGCGCGCCGTCCCGCCGGTGCCGACTTTCGGATCAGGCCAGCGTCTCCGCCTCGAAGC
>CAZGOH010000140.1:0-3626 GCA_964527195.1 uncultured Methyloversatilis sp. | reverse complement strand
TGCAGGCGCCGTCTCGCCAGCGCCGACTTCTGGTGGCGGAAGCGGGCTGGATCTGCTGCCGTGGCCGAAAGTCGATTTCGCCAAGTTCGGCCCGATCGAGGTCAAGCCGCTGTCGCGCATCAAGAAGATTTCCGGCCCCAACCTCGCACGCAACTGGGTAATGATTCCGGCCGTCACTTATCACGAGGATGCCGACATCACCGACCTTGAAGCACTGCGGGTTCAACTCAACAAGGAGAACGAGAAGTCGGGCACCAAGGTGACGATGCTCGCCTTCATGATCAAGGCTTGCGTGGCCGCGTTGAAGAAGTATCCCGAGCTGAACAGCTCGCTCGACGGTGACAATCTGGTTTACAAAAACTACTGGCACATCGGCTTCGCCGCCGACACGCCCAACGGCCTGATGGTGCCGGTGCTGAAGAATGCCGACCAGAAGGGCGTGTTCGAGATTGCGCAGGAAACTTCGGACCTGGCGAAGAAGGCACGCGAAGGCAAGCTGCCGCCCGCCGACATGCAGGGGGCGACCTTCACTATTTCCTCGGTCGGCGGCATCGGCGGCACGGCGTTCTCGCCGATCGTCAATGCGCCGGAAGTGGCGATTCTCGGCATCAGCAAATCGAGCATGAAGCCGGTGTGGGATGGCAAGACCTTCGTGCCGCGCCTGATCGTGCCGCTGTCGCTGTCGGCCGACCACCGCGTCATCGACGGTGCATTGGCAACGCGCTTCAATGCCACTCTCGCCCAACTGCTTGGCGACTTCCGAAGGGTCATGCTATGACCGTCGATATGGAAACCGAAATGCTCGTGCTGGGCGCCGGCCCCGGCGGCTACTCCGCCGCCTTCCGCAGCGCCGACCTCGGCATGAAGACGGTGCTGGTCGAGCGCTACGCCACGCTCGGCGGCGTCTGCCTCAACGTCGGCTGCATTCCCTCCAAGGCGCTGCTGCACGTCGCGGCGGTGATCGAGGAGGCGCAGCATGTGGCATCCGCCGGCGTGACGTTTGCGCCGCCGCAGATCGAACTCGACAAGCTGCGCGCCCACAAGGAAAAGGTTGTTGGCAAGCTGACAGGCGGCCTGGCCGGCATGGCGAAAGCACGGAAAGTCGAGGTGGTGCAGGGTGTCGGTCAGTTCGTCGATGCCCACCACCTGGCCGTTGGCGACAAAACCATCCGCTTCGCAAAGTGCATCATCGCGGCAGGTTCGCAGGCCGTGCATTTGCCTTTCCTTCCCGATGATCCACGCATTGTCGACTCGACCGGCGCACTCGAACTGCGTACCCGGCCGGAAAAGATGCTCGTCATCGGCGGCGGCATCATCGGTCTCGAAATGGCCACCGTTTATTCGACGCTCGGCGCCAAGGTCGATGTCGTCGAGATGCTCGACGGCCTGATGCAGGGGCCGGATCGTGATGCCGTCAAGGTCTGGGAAAAGCAGAACAGCCAGCGCTTCGACAAGATCATGCTAAAGACGAAGACCACTGCCGTCGAGGCGAAGCCCGATGGCCTTTGGGTAACGTTCGAAGGCGAAGCTGCGCCGAAGGAGGCACAACGCTACGACCTGATCCTGCAGGCCGCCGGGCGCAGCCCAAACGGCAAGAAGATCGCTGCCGACAAAGCGGGCGTTGCTGTCAATGAGCGCGGCTTCATCCCGGTCGATAGCCAGATGCGCACCAACGTGCCGCACATCTTCGCCATCGGCGACATCGTCGGCAATCCCATGCTGGCCCACAAAGCCGTTCATGAGGCACATGTCGCGGCGGAAGCCGCCGTCGGGCAAAAGGCGCATTTCGATGCGACGGTGATTCCGAGCGTGGCCTACACGCATCCTGAAGTGGCCTGGGTTGGCCTCACCGAAGCGCAGGCGAAGGACGCTGGGCGCAAAGTGGACGTTGCCAAGTTTCCCTGGGCGGCCTCCGGTCGCGCCATCGCCAACGGGGCGGGCTACGGCTTCACCAAGCTGCTTTTCGATGATGAGACGCATCGCATCGTCGGCGGCACCATCGTCGGTCCGAACGCAGGCGACATGATCGGCGAGATCTGCCTCGCCATCGAGATGGGTGCCGATGCGGTGGATATCGGCAAGACCATCCATCCGCATCCGACGCTGGGCGAAAGCATCGGCATGGCGGCGGAAGTCGCCCACGGTTCCTGCACCGATCTGCCGCCAAAACGGCGTTAGGGTTCTTAACGCGGTCACTGAATCGTGCCGTCGGGTCGTGAAACGGCATGGGGAGTGTTTGACAATTTACTAGATTAATCTATTATTTTTAATAGATTCCACTGGTAAATTCCGCATCGTCAATGAAAAGCCTTTACCAACGCCCGTTTGTCGGCCAGCTTGCGCGGCGGTTGCACGACCCCGCGCCGCTGATTCAGGTGTTGGTGGGGCCGCGACAGGTGGGCAAGACCACGGGGGTGCGGCAGTTGCTCGCACAAGGGACGTGGCCGGCCCACTACGCCAATGCCGACGACCTGCTGGCCGTGGACCGCAACTGGTTGCTGGAGCAGTGGCAGAGCGCCTTGCTATTGGGCGAAGGCGCCTTGCTGGTAGTGGATGAGATTCAGAAAGTGCCGAACTGGCCCGAGACCATCAAGGCATGGTGGGATGCCGCGCCGGGACGTTTGCGCGTACTGCTGTTGGGCTCCAGCGCCTTGCAGATTCAGGGAGGTATCACCGAAAGCCTCGCCGGACGTTTTGAACTGCTGCGCGTGCATCATTGGACTTTTGCGGAACTGCACACAGCCTTCGGCTACGATCTCGATCGCTATCTGGCGTATGGCGGTTACCCCGGTGCGGTGGCATTGGAGGCCGATCCGGATCGCTGGTATGCCTATATGAAGGATGCCATTGTCGAGGCCGTGATCGGCAAGGATATTTTGCAAAGCCGCAAGGTGGCCAACCCGGCGTTGTTCCGGCAGGCCTTTGAAATCCTCTGCCATTATCCGGCACAAGAAATCAGCTACACCAAGCTGCTCGGGCAGTTGCAGGACAGAGGTAACACCGATCTGGTCAAGCACTACATCGAACTCTACGCCGGTGCTTTTTTGTTCCACTCATTGCAGAAGTATTCCCCCAAGGCCTGGCTGGCCCGCAGTTCCAGCCCCAAGATGCTGCCGGCCTGTCCGGCGCTATACAGCATGACCGCCGGGGGTGGGCTGGTTAGGGACGCCGAACGGCGCGGACGAGCCTTCGAGCTTGCAGTGGGGGCCGAACTGATGCAGCAGCCGGGGCAAGTGTCCTACTGGCGCGAGCGGAATGCCGAAGTGGATTTCGTCTGGCAATACCGCGACAGTATCTATGCCATCGAAGTCAAATCCGGTCGCAAAAAATCCGCCAAGGGTCTGGAGGTTTTTTGCGACCATTTCCCCACGGTCCGGCGCGTCGTTGTGACGCCGGAGAACTTCGCCGCCTTCTCTGCCCGGCCGCGTGAGTTCCTGCAAGAGATTGCCCTGTGAGTCTTTTCATCGTCCCGCCGCCGGGCTGGAAGCTCACCGAGCTGCCACCCAAACGGCGTTAGAATTCCCGCGCAAGCCATTGAGGGAGTGAAGTCGTCATGCACTGGTATCTCGTCCATACCAAACCCCGGCAGGAAAGGTGTGCCCTCGAAAACCTCGAGCGTCAGGGTT
>CAZGOH010000139.1:0-3682 GCA_964527195.1 uncultured Methyloversatilis sp. | reverse complement strand
ACGCATGGGGTCTGGATGACGCGCAGGCGCAGCCGACGATTGTGATTGAGAGGAGTTATGGCAAGTGAGTAATGATGGTGGCATAATTTCCGGCCAGCAGGCCACATTGGAAGCCACCGGCGAACCGTTCCCCGAGGGTCAGTCGGCGTGATGATCATCGTCCGTGTCGCATTCAAGCGCCGCCACCAGAATTCCGGATCAACATGACTCGCATCACCATTCCCCACATCGACCTGCATCCAGGTCAGCGCCGCATTCTGGAAAGTAATGCACGTTTCCGCGTGGCTTCATGTGGCCGGCGCTTCGGAAAGACCTTGTTGGCGGTGGAATGGTTGGCCCTCATGGAAGGCGGGGCCGTCGAAGGCAAGCCGGTCGCGTTCTTTGCGCCCTCCTACAAGTTGCTGCTCGATGTGTGGTCGGATTTCGAGCGCACGTTGAAGCCTGTCACCAGCAAGGCCAACAAAACGGAGATGCGTATCGAGTTGATCACCGGCGGAAAGATCGACTTCTGGACGCTGGAGGATCAGGACGCCGGCCGTGGTCGCAAGTACGCACGCGTCGTGTTGGATGAGGCAGCCCATGCTCGCTATCTCAAGGATGCCTGGGAGCGGTCTATTTCGCCAACGCTGACGGACTACAGGGGCGAGGCGTGGTTTATCAGCACGCCGAACGGCATCAACTACTTCCACGAGTTATTCCAACGCGGGGC
This sequence comes from uncultured Methyloversatilis sp., assembly GCA_964527195.1. GTDB lineage: Bacteria > Pseudomonadota > Gammaproteobacteria > Burkholderiales > Rhodocyclaceae > Sulfuricystis. The sequence goes on along the minus strand of CAZGOH010000139.1, from coordinate 2,973 downwards.
CGATCCTGATCATCCGGATTGGGACTCGTTTCACATGCCGACCGCGATAAATCCTTATGTCAGTGCGGATGAAATCGCACAAAAGCGTGCCGAGTTGCCTGAATTGGTGTTCCGGCAAGAGTATCTGGCGGACTTCGTGACCTTCGGGAGCGGCGACTTCTTCAAACGCGAATGGTTTAGACGCTACGAAACGCCGCCGCAGCATCTGCGCATCTACGGGGCAAGCGACTACGCGGTGACGGCGGACGGCGGCGACTACACCGAGCACGGCGTGTTCGGTTTGTGCCCGGAGGGAAATCTCTACCTGCTCGACTGGTGGAGCGGCCAGACGGCCGCTGACGTGTGGATCGAGATGCAACTCGACCTGATTGACAGGTGGGAGCCGCAGGTGTGGATCGGCGAGGCGGGGCCGATTCGTCGTTCGGTCGAGCCGTTCCTGGTGCGGCGGATGAGGGAGCGGCGCAGCTTGTGCCGGCTGGAATGGTTGGCGTCGTCGCACGACAAGCCAACGCGGGCACGGTCGTTTCAGGCGATGGCGTCCGCCGGGCTGGTGTATATGCCGCTGAATGCCGCGTGGCCCGACCGACTCATCATGCAGTCCATCGCGTTCCCGGTTGGAGTGCATGACGACATGATCGACACGTGCAGCCTGATGGGGCGCTACATTCATGAAGCGAGGAATGCCCGCATTCCGCCGCCGGAACCGTCCAGGCCGAGGCCCGGCACGGCGGCGCACATGCTGATGCTGACGGACGAGCCGGAGACGGTGAGCCGGTACCGGTCGGTGTTGCCGAAATAAATTCGTCGCGTTGATCTATATGCGCTACAAATCTCGCCCATGGACGACATATCACGAATTCTGACAATGCTGGCTGCGACGCGGCCGCGCCTTGAGTTGGCCGATCTTGCCGAGGGCGAACGGTCGGCGACGTTCGAGGCGCATGTGCCGGCCGAGACCGGCAAGGATTTCTGGATTTACACGGTGGATGGCTGCACGGTCGATGGCGATTGCATCGTCGTGCGCGCCTCCTTGCCGATCGAGGCCGAGACGATTGCGCAGGAAGGTCTGCGCTCTTCGTGTGCTTCGGCCAAGGCATTCGACGCCGGGACTGGATTGCACGCCGAGGTATCCGTCCGGCCTGCTCATGAGGTGCTGCAATGAACGAGGAAACCGAACAGTCGCCCCAGGATAAGGCGCTGGCTGCCCGCTGGGGCAAGCGTCTCGATCGCGCGATCAAGGCGCAGCGCGAGGCGAGGGTCGAGGAGAAATTCAAGCGGTTGCGCAAATATGTGCGCGGCGACGTGGAGGGCGACGGCAAGCCCGGTCTGGTGCGCACCAACATCATTCACTCCAACTTCGCGGCGATCCTGCCGCAGATTTACGCAAAAAACCCCGAGATTGCCGTTGCGCCGTCCGAATCGGCCGACGAACAAAACTACAGATGGGTGCGGCCATTCTGCAAGTCGCTGCAAGCCGTTCTCAACCGGGTATTCATTCACGATGCGCGGCTGAAAAAGAGGGCGAAGGCGGCAATTCGTTCGGCAATGACGGTCGGTTCGGGCTGGGCGAAGCTGTCGTGGCAGAAAGACATCCGCCGCGACCCGATCATCGAAAACCGCATCGCGGACGCGCAGGACAATTTGGTGCGCATCCGCCAGTTGATCGCCGACATCGAAGATGGAGACGAATCGCACTGCGAACTGGAGGCGAAGCAGGGCGAGCTACAGCAGCAGATCGCGGCGCTGGAAGAACAGGCCGAGGTGATGCTGGCGTCAGGTGTGGTGCTGGATAACGTGCTGACCGAGGATGTGTTTGTGCTCGACGACACGCTGACGGATTTCGACGGCTACGAGCAGGCGGACGCGATAGCGCACCGCGTCTGGATGACGGTGGAACGCTATAAGGAGTCGTTCGGCAAGGAGCCGCCGGAGAAGGCAAGCCGCTACGGGCAGGACAAAAACGAACGCGGCAATGGCCGGCCCGATGTGGACAAGGTGGAACTGGTTTCCGTGTTTGAGGTGTGGGATCGTCTGTCGCAGACGGTCTATACCCTGTGCGCCGGGGCGGACGAGTGGGCGCGGGAGCCGTATCGACCCGAGGTATTCGGTCGGCGCTTCTACCCGTTCTTCGCTTTGGCGTTCAATCTGGTCGATGGCAGCCGTGAGCCGCTGTCGGATGCTGAATTGCTGATCGAGTTGCAGGACGAATACAACACGACACGCACCAACTTTGCCGAGCATCGCCGCGAGAATCTGCCGGTGCGGGTATTCAGGAAGTCGGGAGATTTGACGGATTCCGACATTCGCGCGCTGGCGAACCGGGCGGCAAATCAGTGGATCGGCATCGAGGGCGACCCGTCCAAGCCGATTCAGCAGGACGTGGCGATTCTTCAAAATCCGCCGGTTGATCCGGGCACCTACGACGTGTCGCCGATCCTGCGCGACGCCGAGATGGTCATGGGCGCTGGGGATGCGGCCAAGGGCACCATCAACAAGGCCAAGACGGCGACCGAGGCCGAGATCATGGCGATGGGCCTGCAATCGCGTGTTGCCGAACGCCAGGATGTGGTGGAGGACTGGATATCTGACATGGCGCAGATGGCGGCGGAACTGTGCCTTCAGATGATGACGGCGGAAGAGGCGCAGACCATCGCAGGTCAAAATGCCGTCTGGCCGCAGTTGCCGAAGGATCAGGTATTCGATCTGGTGTCGATCCAGATTCGCGCCGGTTCGACGGGCAAACCGAACCGCAACCGCGAACGCGAGCAATGGGCGCAGATGCTGCCGCAGATTCAGCAGTCGGTGACGCAGATCATGCAGTTGCGGCAGGCCGGGCAGTCCGACATGGCCGAGACGGTCATCAAGTTGTTGGAAGAGACGCTGCGTCGATTCGACGAACGTATCGAAATCGAGCAGTTCCTGCCGCCGAAGCCGGAAGGCGAACCGCAGCAGCCGCAGATTCCGCCGGAGATG
>CAZGOH010000138.1:0-3699 GCA_964527195.1 uncultured Methyloversatilis sp. | reverse complement strand
GGACAGGAAGACCAGCACGGCAGCGAGCAACAGGCCGTGCGCGGTGGCGGCGAGAATCGTCAGCTTGATGCCGGGCACGAGCTGTTGCGGCCGGTGGGCGTGGCGCGCGAGGTCTTGCGCCGCCCTGAAGCTTGCGATGGCGGGCAGCAAGGCGATCAACGCCGCTCCCGGCAGTTGCCCGAAGGCCACCATGGCGATCAGCCAGAGGTAGCAAAGCAGGGCGATGAGCACGTAGCCCCAGCGGGCGCGAGCCACGCCGAGCCGCACGACGACCGTGCGCTTGCCGGCCCGCGTATCGGCCCGCACGTCGGGGAACTGGTTGATGAACAGCACGTTGGCGACCAGAAGCGCGAAGCCGAGTCCGGCCGCCACCGGGGCGAAGGAAAGGTCGTGCCGTTGCACGAAGTCGCTGCCGACGACGATGAGGAGCCAGGCGGCCGTGATGCCGAATTCGCCCAGGCCGCGGCTTTGCAGCTTGAAAGGCGGCGCGGAATAAGCCCAGCCGACCAGCAGGCCGGCCAGGCCGATGGCGATCAGCTCCGGCGCGCTGACGGCGGTGAGCCACAGGCCGGCGGGAATCACGATGGCCAGCAACGCATAGCCGAACACGCCAGCTTCGGCCAGCGAGAGGACGCCGTTCTGGATGACGCGGCTGCCGCCGGTGAAGGGAAACACACGGTCGTCGTTGGCCGCGTCGCAGCCGCTTTTCGCATCGTAGTAGTCGTTGAGCACGTTTGCGCCGGCGTGGGCGCACAGCGCGAACAGCAGCGTGAGCGTGGCGCTGAACGGGTCGAGCGCGATGCCGGAGGCGGCCGCGACGGCCAGCCCGAGCAGGCAGCCGACGAAGGTGACGGAGAGGAAGGCCGGACGCGTCGCCGCGAAGTAGCGCATGAAGGGATGCGGCAAGGTAGCGAGGCTGGGTTCGAGCGGTTGCGACATGACGGGGATCTCCGGGTGCGTTACTTGAGTGCGGCGGCCGCGGCCTTTTCGAGATCGGCGCGCGTCGCCTGGCCGAGCTTGTGCATGACGACGCGGCCCTGGCGGTCGACGGCCAGCGTGAAGGGCAGGCCGGCGCGGCCGTTGCCGAGCGCGCGCATCAGCGAGAGCCCCTCCACCGGGGCGAACAGCAGCAGGTATGCCATCTCGTAGGCCTTGATGAAATCCTTCACCGTCGGGCTGTTGTCCTCGAGGCCGATGCCGATCACTTTCAGGCCCTGCGGACCGTGGGATTGCATGACGGCGTTGAGTTCGGGAATCTCGGCGCGGCACGGCGCGCACCAGCGCGCCCAGAAGGTGACGATCAGCGGCTGGCCGCGAAAGTCGGCCAGGGCGACACGGCGATTGTCGATGTCGCGCAGGCTGGCCTCGAAGAGCGGCGCGCTGCCCTGCGCCTGCGCGTTCAGGACGAAGAGCGCGAGGAGGAAAACGACCAGTGCGCGCGTCATGGCAGGTCGCCGCGCCGGAAGAGGAAGAAGCCGAGCGCGGCGGAGACGAGGCCGAGCGCGGTCGGGTAGGCGAGGGCGAACACCTTGTAGCCGGCGACGCCGAAGTTGTCGAGGATCACCCAGGCCGCCGGGCCGAGAACGATGAGCTGCGGATCGAACAGCGCGAGCGCGGCGGTGCGGAAGACCTGCAGCGGATTGGCGAGGGCGATGCCGATGGCGATTTCCGGCGCCACGCGGCCCTGGATCATCACGCCGAGGAGGATCAGGTCGAGAAACAGCAGAAGGACAAGCCAAGTCATGAAGGCGGCGCCCTGCGCCACGTCGGTGCTGCGCGCCACGGCCGAGATCAGCATGCCGAGGCCGAGGAAACAGGCGGCCATGGCGGCGATCAGGCCGGTGTAGTAGCCGAAGATGCCCCAGGGAATCTCGATGTCGCGGGCCATGCCGATCAGCACGGCGGCCAGCATGGCGATGAAGACGGGAGCAAAGATGACGATGTAGCGGCCGAGGATCTTGCCCCAGAACCAGGCGCCGAGGCTGACGGGTAGCGACAGCAGGTATTCGAAGACGCCGGCCTCGCGGTCGCCAGCGACCGAACGCACGGTGGTGATGAGCACGAAGATCGGCAGGATCGCCATGGTGAGCTGGATGTAGGTGACCAAGAGGCGCGACAGGCCGATGAAGCCGAGCACGCGCGATTCGGTGAGGCCGAAGAGGAACAGCAAGGCGACGATGCCGCCGAACACGCCGGAGTAGATCAGGAACCAGCGCGCGCGCAGGGATTCGACGATGTCGAGGCGGGCGGTGAGCCAGAGTTGTCTCATTGCCTTTCCTTGCCTATTTGCCGAGCGCCAGGATGGCGTCGCGCATTGCTGCGAAGTCGAGGCTGTCGGCCGGTGACGCGGATGCGGCGGGCACGGCCGCCATGTTGTAGCCCATCGGCGAGATGCGCCCCGGCAGGTAGCGCGCCGCGCGCGGGTCGAGCCAGCGTACCGGCGCACCGGCGTCGCCGTTGTATTTGGCCACCCACAGGCGCGTCGCCGGCTCGCTCATCCAGGGAAACTGCGCGGCCTTGTCGCGCAGCCAGAAAACCAGGCAGCCGACGTCGTCGAACTTGAAGACGGTGTTCTTCTCGCCGCCCTTCATCTCGGCGGCGAAGCGGCGGTCGGAGATCACCATGTTGCAGCGTACGCAGGTGTCGCGATCCCACTGGATCGGCTGCATGCCTTCCGGCCAGTCGCCCTGGTCGCCGCAGGCGGCGAGAAAGGCGGCGATGGGCGTCAGGGCGAACAGCCCGAGGAAGTGGCGGCGGTCGATGCACATCAGTCCTTCACCTCGCAAAGCGATAGTTCGTCGATCAGCGCGACATAGCGTGACAGCACGCCGATGAAGCGCAGCCGGTCGGGGCCGGCGACCTCGCCGCTCCAGGCGAGCCCGTCGGCGGCGCCGGAGAAGTGCCAGGCCTCGAGCGCCTTGGCGAGCGCCGCGTCGGGACGGCGCGCAACGATCCGGCAGGCGAAGCGGCCGGACAGCGAAACGTCGTCGGCGACCTTGTCGTCGAGCACGATCCTGCCCAGGTCCATCTCGATGACGCGGTTCACCAGCGCGGCGACTTCGTCGATGCGGTGGCTGGAGATGATCATGGTGGCGTCGTTCTGTCGTTCGGCGAGCAGGTCGAAGAAGATCCTGCGCGCGGCCGGGTCGAGGTTGGCGGCCGGCTCGTCCATGATCAGCAGCTTGGCGTCGCGGCCCAGCGCGATGGCGATCAGCAGTTTCTGCTTCATGCCGCCGGAAAGCCGGTTGAACGGGCGCGTGCGGATCGGCTCGACCGGCAGGCCGAGCCGGCCGGCGATGGCGTCGATCTGGCGCGGATCGGCGTCGGAGAGCGCGGCGGAAAACTCGATCAGCTGGCCGACCGGCATTTTCAGCGGCGGCGGCAGCTGCGGCACGAAGCCGATGGCGCCGAGTACTGCCGTGCGGTCGGTGCGCGGCGAGCGGCCGTCGATGCTCACGCTGCCTTCATGCACGTATTCGCCGAGCAGGCAGCGGATCAGGGTGGTCTTGCCGGCGCCGTTCGATCCGATCAGCGCGATGCGTTCGCCGAGGCGCACGTCGAGGTCGATGCCGTCGAGCACGCGCGCGCGGCGAAAGGATTTGGAGAGGTTCTGGCAGCGGATCATGGCGTCGATTGTAGATGGGTGCTCGTAACTACTCAGGTACTGCGACGTGATGATGGGATTTGGCTCAAGCGAAG
>CAZGOH010000137.1:0-3710 GCA_964527195.1 uncultured Methyloversatilis sp. | reverse complement strand
ATTCGGCGAGCTTGTTGGCAGCCTCGGTTTGCAGGCTGCCGCGGCGCGTCCATTCGCGCAGGAAGCGCTGGCAGCGCGAGTCGGAGAGTTTGAAGAAATAGTGATCGGAGCTTTTCAGTTCCGGCTTGGCACCGGAAACCGCCGAGACCGGATCTTTCAGGTCGGTCGGCGCGTAGGCGGCACCGCAGACTTCGCAACTGTCGCCGTATTGGTCCTTCGCGCCGCACTTCGGACACTCGCCCTTGATGAAGCGGTCCGGCAGGAACATTTGCTTGACCGGATCGTAGAACTGTTCGATCGAGCGTACTTCGATCAGGCCGGCAGCCTTGAGCTTGGTGTAGATGTCTTCAGCGTAGAAGCGGGTTTCGTCGGAGTGCGTCGAATGGTAGTTGTCGAAAGCGACATGGAAGCCGGCGAAGTCGCGGCTGTGTTCACCATGCACGCGGGCGATGAGTTGCTCCGGCGTGATGCCCTCCTTCTCGGCACGCAGCATGATCGGCGTGCCATGCGTATCGTCGGCGCAGACGTACCAGCAGGCATGGCCGCGCATCTTCTGGAAGCGCACCCAGATGTCGGTCTGGATGTATTCGACGAGATGGCCGAGGTGGATGGCGCCGTTGGCGTAAGGCAGGGCGGAGGTGACGAGAATCTGGCGCGAAGACATGACGAATCCCTTGGAGTGAGGGCGCGATTCTAACGGGTTGCCTCTTTCAACCCGACCAGGGGCTGAAGGTCTCGACAGGCAAGCCGACAAAATCCTTGAGATTGCGGGTGACCAGCACGAGATCATGTTCCAGCGCAGTCGCGGCAAGCAGACTGTCGATGGCCGGCAGCGGACGCCCCGCGTTGACGACAAGGCGTCCCCAGCGGTCAGCCACCGCACCATCAACCGGATGGATTCGCCCGGTAAAAAACGTCGGCAAATCGGTTTCCAGCCAGTCGACCAGTGTCTGGCGCCGCCCTTCGTCGCCCACCCCCTCGATGCCCTTGCGGATTTCACCCAGGGTCAATACCGAGAGGTGCAGCGTCTCCGGTCGCCGCTGCGAGAACCAGGCAAGCACGCCGGGGTCTGGTGCCCTGCGGCGAAGCTCGGACAACACGTTGGTATCGACCAGGTAACTCAAAACGACGCCTCGCGGGTAAGACTCCGGTCACGTTCGATGACAACGTCCTCGGCACCGTAAATCGGCGAGCGCCGCATGAAATCCACCAGCGAATCCTGAGCCTGCGACAAGCGGTCGAAGGTCTCCCGGGAAACCACCACCGCCACGGACTTGCCGTGCAAGGTAATGTCCTGGGGTTGCACTTGCGCACGCTTGACCAGCTCCGACATCCGCGCCTTGGCCTCCTGCATCTGCCATGTTTGCATCGTGCCGCCCTTATTCTGACCATACAGGTCAGATTCTAGCTCAACACCTTGCGGTGATGCGAGGCGAGTGCAGAGGCCCTGCTGATCGGCCCTGCATGGCAACCAAATGGATATACAATGAAGACGTGTATATCTTCAGGTGATGGAGAACATCATGCGAGTGGCGAAATGGGGTAACAGCCTGGCTGTCAGGCTTCCGGCCGTGGTGGTCGAAGCCTTGAAATTGAAGGAAGGAGACGATATCGAAATCCAGGTCGCCGGAGAGCGTTCATTTGACGTCAAGCGAGCCGCGTCGCCGCGCGAGTTGCTGGCGCACTTGCGGAAATACCGTGGACGGCTGCCTGCCGACTTCAAGTTCGACCGGCTGGCAGCCAGTGAGCGTCGTTGAACGATTTTTCGACAGCAACGTCCTGCTCTACCTGCTTTCGGCCGACGAAGCCAAAGCCGACCAGACGGAAGCACTGTTAAGCGAGGGCGGTCACATCAGCGTGCAGGTGCTGAACGAGTTCGCTTCGATTGCCACCCGCAAGTTGAAAATGTCGCATGCCGAGGTGAACGAAATCCTCACAATGCTTCGCACGGTGTGCCAGGTTCATTCGCTGACCGAGGAAACGCATGATCTCGGCATGCAGATCGCCCACCGCTATCAGTTGTCCATTTACGACTCAATGATCGTGGCGTCAGCAATCATTGCAAGGTGTGGCACCTTGCTCTCGGAAGACATGCAGGACGACCTACTCATCAACCGGACACTGAGGATTCGCAATCCCTTTGCACACGACCCTGATTCGAGTGCTTGAATCAAGCCGTCGCCTCCTCCAGCGCGGCCAGAAAAGCCAGCGCCTGCTCGCGTCGCTCACCGCACATCTCGGCTGAGGGCTGCAAGCCGCCGCAGCAGGCCGGGCGCTCGGGCTGGCCGAAAATCAGGCAGCGAAAGTCGGTATCCAGGTGACGGCAAGGCACGCCCGCAGGCTTGGCGAGCGTCGAGATCGAGGGGGCGATGCAACAGGCACCGCAACCGGGCCGGCAGGGACGGGGCGCTTCCATGCGCCGCATTGTGCTTGAATCGGGCCGGTTCGCCCATAGCTGCGGTCGATAGAATTCGCCGTCCCCTCCAGAAAGGTTTTCCCATGTCCCTCACCGAACAATCCGTCCAGGAGGCCCTCAAGGCCATCATCGATCCGAATACCCGAAAGGATCTGGTTTCCAGCCGCAGCGCCAGGAACATCCAGGTCAGCGGTGCGGACGTTTCCGTGGATATCGAGCTGGGCTACCCCGCCAGGAGCCAGATCGAGCCGATCAGGAAGCTCGTCATCGACGCCCTCAAGGCCGCCGGTGCCGGCAACGTCTCCGCCAACGTCCATCAGAAAATCGTTTCGCACGCCGTCCAGAAGGGCGTCAAGCTCGTCAATGGCGTCAAGAACATCATTGCCGTCGCCTCCGGCAAGGGCGGCGTGGGCAAATCCACCACCGCCGTCAATCTGGCGCTGGCGCTCGCCGCCGAGGGCGCGAAGGTCGGCATCCTCGACGCCGACATCTACGGCCCCTCGCAGCCGCAGATGCTCGGCATCCCCGACGGCCAGCCCGAATCGGCCGACGGCAAGAAGCTCCAGCCGATGGAAGCCCACGGCCTGCAGGCCATGTCGATCGGCTTCCTGATCGACCCGGAGCAGCCGATGGTCTGGCGCGGCCCGATGGTCACCCAGGCGCTCACCCAGCTGCTCGGCGACACGAACTGGAACGATCTCGACTACCTCGTCGTCGACCTGCCGCCGGGTACCGGCGACATCCAGCTCACGCTCGCCCAGCAGGTACCGGTGACCGGCGCGGTGATCGTCACCACGCCGCAGGACATCGCCCTGCTCGATGCGAGGAAGGGCCTCAAGATGTTCGAGAAGGTCGGTATCCCGATCCTCGGCATTGTCGAAAACATGAGCATCCACATCTGCTCGAAGTGCGGCCATGAGGAACACATCTTCGGCGCCGGCGGTGGCGAGAAGATGTGTGCCGACTACGAAACCGAATTCCTCGGCGCGCTGCCGCTCGACATCAAAATCCGCGAGCAGGTCGATGGCGGCCGGCCCTCGGTGGTGGCGGAGCCGGATGGCCGCGTCGCCGAGATCTACCGGGGCATCGCGCGGCGCGTCGGCGTGAAGATCGCCGAGATGGCCAAGGACCACAGCGCCAAGTTCCCGAACATCGTCATCCAGAACACCTGACCGGGCCTGCCGACGGGACGCTCGCCGTCCCGCCGACGCCGACTTTCAGTCGAGCCAGCCCGTGTCCAGCCGGTCGGCGACGATGCGCATCGCGGCGATGCGTTCCATCATCTGCGCCGGCG
>CAZGOH010000136.1:0-3722 GCA_964527195.1 uncultured Methyloversatilis sp. | reverse complement strand
TCTACATCAGCCATCGCGGCATGTACGAGGTCTATGTCACGGAAGGCAAGGACCAGACACGCTGGCAGCCGCGGCCGGCCGAACCGGAGCTCGAGGCCGAGATGCTGCGTCGCCTGATGGTGCGCCTCGGTGCCGAGGAGTCGCGCGCGCAGGCGATGATCGCTGCCGGCAAGACCGAGGAACGTGCGCGCCTGACGCGCGCCGCCGACGGCGCGGGCGTGCTGACCTTGCTGGAATCCTTTGATCGCGGCTGGCGCCGCGTCGGCCTTGCGCTTGATCGGGTGGGTTTCACGGTCGAGGACCGTGACCGCTCGCAGGGTCTGTATTTCGTGCGCTATATCGATCCGGAAGCCGAGAATCGCAACAAGAAGGGCGACAAGGGCTGGGTTGATCGGCTCGCCTTCTGGCGCGGCGGCAAGCCGCAAATGGACCCGAAGGCGCAATATCGCATTCATGTCGTCGGTGCCGGCGAGGAGACGCGGGTGAACATCCTCACCCGCGAAGGCGGCATTGACAACAGCGAGACCGGACGCAGGATTCTCGGCCTGCTGCATGAGCAGTTGAAGTGAGCCCCGACCACCCGCCCGGCGGTGCCGGGCGGGTTGCGCCGCGCGGGAACGCTTGTCAGGACGCCGGCGGGCGCAGCGAGACGCGGATTTCGTCGTAGGCGACGCAGCCGTCGCGGTGCAGCGGCGAGGTGACGACGCCGAAGCGGGCGTTGCCGCCAGGGGGGATGTCCGCCAGCGGGTTGGTGATGTCGCGGAACAGCTGCCTGCCCGCGTGGAAGACATTGAAGTCGAGAATGGCTTTCCTCGACAGCGTCCGCGCGGAGCGGTTGTGGAGCACGCCGGAGAGAAAGGCATAGCAACTGCGCTGATTGATCGTCGAGATTTTGCGCTCCACCTGGTACTCGAGCAGGAAGCCGTCGTCAAGCGCGACCGAGAAGCGCTCGATGGCCGGTGCCGCCGCAGGGGGTACCGCCGCCGGTTTCGGCGGGGGTGCCGTACCGCAGCCGGCGAGCGCGAGCAGGCCGACGAGCGCGGCAACGGGACAAAGCGGGAAGCGGTGGGCCATCAGTCCAGCAGGTGCGAGACGAGGCCGTCGGCCAGCTTGGGCTCGAACCAGGTCGACTTGGGCGGCATGACGTTGTTGCTGTCGGCCACGGCCATGAGTTGATCCATGCGCGTCGGGTGCAGGGCGAAGGCCACAGCCATTTCGCCACTGTCGACGCGCTTCTCCAGTTCTTCCAGACCGCGAATGCCGCCGACAAAGTCGATGCGCTTGTCGCGCCGCAGGTCGGCGATGCCGAGCAGCGGGCCGAGCACGTGGTCGGACAGCAGCGAGACGTCCAGCCGCGCCACCGGGTCGGCCGGAACCAGGTCGGGCTTGATGGTCAGGCGGTACCAGGTCTTGTCGAGATACATGCCGAAGACGCCGGGGGCTTCCGGGGCGACCCGGCCGGCGCTTTCCTCGACCGCGAAGGCTTCGCCGAGGCGTGCCACCAGCGCCGACTTTTCCAGGCCGTTGAGATCGCGGACGACGCGGTTGTAGTCCATGATCTTCATTTCGCCGTGCGGGAAGATCACGGCGAGGAAGTGGTCGGAGGAAAGCAGCCGCTCTTCCTGGCGGCGCGCGGCGGCAACGCGCGAGGCGGCGGCCGAACGGTGATGGCCGTCGGCGATGTAGAGCGACTCCATGCCGTCGAAGCAGCGCGTCACGGCCTCGATGGTGTCGGCATCGTCGCAGACCCAGATCTGGTGGCGAATGCCGTCGTCGGCCGTGACGTCGGCCGCCGTTTCGCCCTGTGCGATCTTGGCGATGAGGGTTTCCGCGCAGGTGGCGGCGGGACAGGCCAGCAACACGGGGCCGGTCTGGGCGTTGGTCGCCTCGATCTGGCGCACGCGGTCGTCCTCCTTGTCCGGGCGCGTGAATTCGTGCTTGCGGATGCGGTTGCTGTCGTAGCAGGCGACGGCGGCGGTGGCGACGAGGCCGGTCTGCACATGATCGCCCGCAGTGGTCTTCATGGTCAGGCGGTAGGCGTAGTAGCAGGGCGCCGCGTCGCGCACCAGCACGCCGGCTTCGATCATGCCGGCGAGATTCGCGGCCGCCCTGGCATACACCGCCGGATCGTAGGGGTCGATGTCGGCGGGCAGGTCGATCTCCGGCTTGGAGATGTGCAGAAAGGACCATGGCTTGCCCTCCGCGCGGACACGGGCTTCGTCACTGGAGAGTACGTCATAGGGTGGGGCGGCGATCTCGGCGGCGCGGCCGGGGGCGGGGCGCAGCCCGCGGAACGGCTTGATCAGCGTGCTCATGCCGGCAGATTCCTCACCGTGCGTCCGGCCAGCGGGCCGCGCAGGATGTCGTGTGCCTCGCGGATCATCTTTTCGGTGGTGGGCCAGTCGACACAGGCGTCGGTGACCGAGCAGCCGTATTTCAGTTGCGACAGGTCTGCGGGGATCGGCTGGTTGCCGGCCTCGATGAAGCTTTCGATCATCAGGCCGACGATCGACTTGTTGCCGAGGCGGATCTGGTTGACGACGTCATGCATCACCAGCGGCTGGTATTCGGGTTTTTTGTAGCTGTTGGCGTGCGAGCAATCGACGACGATGTTCTGCGACAGTTTCGCCTTGGCGAGGGCGGCTTCCGCCAGGGCCACGCTCACCGTGTCGTAGTTCGGTCGGTCGCCGCCGCCGCGCAGCACCAGATGGCCGAGGCGGTTGCCGCGCGTGCGCACCACGCAGGAGCGTCCCTGCATGTTGATGCCGAGGAAGCTATGCGGTTTCGACGCGGACAGGATGGCATTCACGGCGGCACCGAGCGAGCCGTCGGTGCCGTTCTTGAAACCGACCGGCGTGGATAGCCCGGAGGAAATCTCGCGGTGCGTCTGCGATTCGGAGGTGCGCGCGCCGATGGCTGTCCAGGCCAGCAGATCGCCAAGGTACTGCGGCGCGATCGGATCAAGCGCCTCGGTGGCGGCGGGCAGGCCGAGCTCGCCCACGGCGAGCAGGAATTCACGCGCCTTCTGCATGCCTTCCTCGATGTGGAAGCTGTCGTCCATGCGCGGATCGTTGATATAGCCCTTCCAGCCGGTCGAGGTGCGCGGCTTCTCGAAATAGACGCGCATCACCAGCACCATCGTGTCGGCGACCTCGTCGGCCAGCGCCTTCAGGCGCCGCGCGTAGTCGAGGCCGGCCACCGGGTCGTGGATCGAGCAGGGACCGACGACGACGAACAGGCGCGGGTCGCGGCGATCGAGAATCGATTCGATGGCACGCCGTCCCGCCAGCACCGACTTTTCAGCGGTTTCGCTCATCGGTACGCGGGCGTGGATTTCCTCCGGCGTCGGCATCGGGTCGAAGGATTCGATATTGAGGTTTTCGGTTTGTTGCATGGGGGCGGGTCCAATGTACTCTTCGAAGCCAGAGGGAATGGCTTCGAAATCAGAAGCAATGAAGGAAATCTGGCCTTTCCCAGATCCGGGGTGGCGGGCGTTCATAACGCGAGGATTCTACTGTTCACGCCACGGTTTCTGAACCTGCAAAACCTCGGGTGAAAACACGAGTGTGAGCCGGTTGCAGGTGAGTTGCTCCGCCAGCGCCGACATTTACGGCTTCAGCCGCTTGAACAATTCCTTTATCGCTCCCACACGTTCCTTGAGCGTGCCGGTGGCTTTCTGCCAGATCAGCTTGTCCTGGCCGGCGAGTCTGAAACTGCGGTCG
>CAZGOH010000135.1:0-3732 GCA_964527195.1 uncultured Methyloversatilis sp. | reverse complement strand
GAAACGGAGCGACGTACGTTCATCGACTTGAGCCTTGGGCCGACGCAGGGTTAACCGATATCGATTAGTTGCATTGCACATGGGTGCTATTCCAAGCCCATTTGCCCGCGCCTAGACTGCCCACGCTGAATCATCGTATGTTATGGAGGACATTATGCACGCTTCCGCATCCGTTTTTGCGTCTCTGTTACTGGCCGGTGGCCTGTTGATCGCAGGGGTGAATGGCGCAGCTGCTTCGGCGCCCAAGACGGCAACGGCGGACCACTCGAAGTTCAAGGAATTGCAGCGCAGCTTCGATTCGGGCCCCGAAGTCACCAAGGCTTGCCTATCCTGCCACACCGAGGCGGCCAAGCAGGTCCACCGCACCAAGCACTGGACCTGGGAGTTCATCAACACCGAGAACAACCAGAAACTCGGCAAGAAGAACGTCCTCAACAATTACTGCATCTCGATTCCGCAAAACACCCCGTTCTGTACCACCTGCCACGTCGGTTACGGGTGGAAGGACAAGCATTTCGACTTCACTGCGCAAGAGAAGGTGGACTGCCTAGTCTGTCACGATACCACCGGGACTTACCGCAAGGTTCCCGGCACCGGCGGCATGGCTTTCGGCAAGGACATGGAACTGCCACCCGGCTCCGGTCGTATCGTCAAGGGTATCGACCTGCAGATGATTGCCCAGGAGGTCGGCAAGACGAGCCGCGATACCTGCGGCGCCTGCCACTTCTATGGTGGCGGCGGCGATGGCGTCAAGCATGGCGACCTCGACAGTTCGCTGACCACGCCCGACGCTGATCTCGATGTGCACATGGATGCGCTCGGCCTCGACTTCACCTGCGGCACCTGTCATGCCACGTCCAGCCACGACGTGCCCGGCAGCCGCTACACGCCGACGGCCGTGGACAAAGGTGGCAAGCACATCCGCGGCAAGCTGAACGGCAATGGCAATCCGGCCACCTGCGTCGCCTGTCACGACAACACGCCGCACAAAACCGGAGACCATGCCGCGCGCCTGAACCACCACGCCAAGAAGGTGGCCTGCCAGACTTGCCACATCCCCGAGTTCGCCCGCGGCGGCGTGCCGACCAAGATGCTGTGGGACTGGTCAACCGCCGGCCAGCTCGACGCCGATGGCAAGCAGTTCGTCAAGAAGGACGAGAAGGGCAAGATCATCTACGAATCGCGCAAGGGTGATTTCATCAACGCGACCAACGTCAAGCCCGGGTATCGCTGGTTCAACGGCGAAATTACCTATACGCTCACCGACGACAAGATCGATCCGAGCCAGCAGCCGATCGGCATCAACCGCATCAATGGTAGCCCGAATGACGGCAAGTCGATGATCTGGCCAATGAAGATCATGCACGGCAAGCAGCCCTACGACGCCGTGAACATGAACCTCGTCACCCCGCACACCGCCGGCAACGACGATTACGGCTACTGGAAGAACCTTAACTGGGCGAAAGCCATCGAAAGCGGCATGAAAGATTCCGGCCTGCCGTTCTCCGGCAAGGTGGATTTCGTTTCGACCGAAATGTACTGGCCGATCACCCACATGGTCGCGCCGAAGGGCAAGTCGCTGGGGTGTACCGAATGCCATGCACGCAACGGACGTCTCGGCGACATCGAAGGCATCTACGTGATGGGCCAGCATCGTAACCAGTGGGTGGACACGATCGGCTGGGCACTGGTGTTCATGACCCTGATCGGTGTGATCGGCCATGGCCTGATCCGCATCGTCGCCAGCAAGAAATCCTGAGGAGACGGCAATGAGCGAAAAAATCTACATCTTCACGAAGTTCGAGCGTTTCTGGCACTGGTCGCAGGCGGCGCTGATCATCTTCCTGATGCTGACCGCCTTCGACCTGCACGGAGTGTTCACGATCTTCGGCTTCGAGGATGCGGTGATCTACCACCGCGCCGCCGCCTGGACCCTGGTCGGCCTGTGGATCTTCGCGATCTTCTGGCACGTCGCCACCGGCGAGTGGCGGCAGTATGCGCCGACGTCCAAGAATGTCATCGCAATGGTCAAGTATTACCTGTCGGGCATCTTCAAGAACGCGCCGCATCCGCACCGCCAGACCCAGTTGCAAAAGCACAACCCGCTGCAGAAACTGGCCTACCTGTTCATCCTGGCCTTCGTCGCGCCACTGCTCTGGACGACGGGTTGGCTCCTGTTGTTCTGGGATTCGCTGGAAGACTGGGGGCTGGGCAACCTGCAACTGGAATGGATCGCCGTCGGCCACACCATCGGTGCCTTCCTGATGCTCATCTTCCTGATTGCGCACATCTACCTGATTACGGCCGGCGCCACGCTGAGTTCGCACCTCAAGGCGATGATTACCGGTTGGGAAGAGGTGCACTGACTCCTCCGAGAGGTTTTCAGAAGCCTCAAGGTTCGTCCCCGCCATTGGCGGGGACTTTTTTTGCCTTCTCAGCGGCGCTTCTTCTCGAGTGCGGCGGCGGCCTGCTTTTTGGTTTTAGGGGCGGTGGCGCGACGTCTGGGGGGCGCAGCCCGGGATTCGTCGTCCTCCGATTTGGGACGCCACAGCACCAGGACGTTGCCGATCTGCTGCACGGGGGCACAGTCAAGTTCGGCACAGATCGCGGCGAGAAGAGGCGCGCGCTCCACGCGTTCGATGCCATGGAGCTTGACCTTGATGAGTTCGTGTGCCCTGAGGGAGACATCGATTTCCTTCATTACGGCGGGCGTCAACCCTTTGCCGGCGACGGCGGCCGTCGGTTCGAGGTGGTGCGCCGCCGCGCGCAGGGCGCGGCGTTCATCGGGTGAGAGTTCGTTCATGGCGGAGGGATCCTGGACGTTTCGAGCTGCAGATGTTTTCTGCAACAAAAGCAAAAGCCCGCATTTTTGCGGGCTTTTGGTGTTAGGTGGCTCCCCGACCTGGGCTCGAACCAGGGACCTACGGATTACGCCGAGGAGCACAGCCACGCCCTGATTGCCCTGCGCCTGCGGAACATAGACGCCGGTGAAACCCGCGTCGAGGATGGCGGATTCGAGTCGGTTGAACCAAGTATCGTCGTCCAATTCAGCGGGGATGCCGTCTTTGATGCCCAACGGGTCGGCGCTGGCATCATAAAGGCCATCGAGGTTGATCGCATGAACCTGCGTTCCAACATTCGATTCAGGCGTGATGCCCGATCCAGTATCCACATAGAAGTGGATACGCTGCTTGATACGCGGATCGGAACTATTCGCCAGGCGCTGCGCTTCCGCGCCCGGCATTCCCTGTCCGTAGTGCCGTCCGCTTAAGGTTGCTCGGGGCTCTTTGGAGTAGTGGATTCCGAGGACGGCGGTGCTTCCGTCGCGGGATTCGCCGTATCGCGCTTGCGTAGTGCCAACATCGCTTGCCTGTAACGTTCGCCCACTTCCAAGTCGAACGCCGTCGGTTTCGCCGTCCCCACGAATTGCTGCTCGTCCGGCCCCAGCTCCTCCGCTGTCCAAAGTTCCTCCGGCCGGTAGCCCCGGCTGTCGGTAGCTTCCGCCTTCGATGGCGGCGAGGATGGCTCGGGTCGCTTCGTCCCGAAGACGATGCGCGTCCCCTTGAAGGGATGATTGTCGTCCAGGGGTTTCCCCCGATTGTCTATCACTGGCATAGTCGTAATCCTCCTTGTTGGGGAACCAAGCGTACAGATCGTCAATTTTTACAGTGTACTCGGAGCCTCTTGCAAAACTCCTCGCCGGAGCGGTCTGATGGGTAGTTGTGCGCCTCT
>CAZGOH010000134.1:0-3886 GCA_964527195.1 uncultured Methyloversatilis sp. | reverse complement strand
CGCAACGCACACGGCGCCCGCAGGCGCCGTGTGCAATTTCGCGCATTGGCCGCCGACGTGGCGGCGGGCGACGATCAGGCGCGCCGCCGACGTGCCACGACCAGTCCGGCGAGACCCAGGCCAAGCAGCGCCAGGGACATCGGCTCGGGCACCGGGTTTACCGGCTTGCCGTCCTCGGTGGCGGCGGCCAGGATATAGGAGCCACCGAGACGGAAGGTGTCGAAGGTACCCTCGTTGGCCCCCAGGCGGATGCCGCGGAAGCGGAACTGGTTGAATCCGCCGGGCGTTGAAATCGGCGCGTCTGTGAATAGATCGAAGCTCGCCACCACAGTAGTACCAAGCAGCACCGAAATCACGGGGTTATGACCCACGGGCGATGCATTCACCAGACCATAGTTTAAAAAGGCACCAAACTCGGTGATCGGCGTGGCAAACGAGAACTGCATATCACCCGTTCCGCTGTCGAGGCCCGCGTATACCGCGTTGCCGCCGAAGGAGCCGTTATCAACGAGGCCATAGGGCCCCTGGCCGAGTACCGACCCCTGAGTGGAGTTGCCGCCACCGCCCGGCGCGGCCGTGAATTCGATCCCGCCCGGAATGGACTTCGGACCAAAGGTGAAGTTGTAATCCCCAGTCATGTAGGCGCTGAGATCAAGCCCGGGGCCAGCGTAGGTGTTGAAATCGGTGAGCAGGACGGCGGCCTGCGAACCGGTGGCGGCGAAAGCCAGCACGATGGCGAGAAGCGAGCGTTTCATTTGAAATTCTCCTGCTGAGGTTGGGATCCATACTGCATGTGAAACTAAGCACGAAACATGTCAGAACTATTTATGATTATTAATCATAGGGTTATGCAGATCTCCAGGCGGGGAATGTAAAGTTTTTCGACAGATTTGCCTCACATCTCGCCAACACCTCCACCCTGTTCCGCGCTCGGCGCTGGTTATCCGACCTCGCCGCTCATCGCACGAAAGACGCCATTCGTCGTATAGCCGCCCGCGGTGTCAGCGCGCGTGGCTATGCTGGGATCGCCCCAATCCACAGGCGAGAACGTGCAACCCTCCCATTCAACAACCGCCATGCGGAGCAGCCCGCAATGATGCCTGCCCGCATACCTGGTGGTTTCACCCTGATCGAACTGCTGGTCACCATTTCCATCGCGGTGATCCTGATGACTGTCGCCGTGCCCGGGTTTCAGGATTTCTTCAGGAATAACCGGCTCGCCAGCCAGTCCAACGATCTGCTCGCCTCCCTCGCCCTGGCCCGAAGCGAAGCGATCCGACGCGGCACGCGGGTGACGCTGTGCAAGAGCGCCGATCCCACCGCCGCCACTCCCGCATGCAGCACGAGCGGCACCTGGGCGCAGGGCTGGATCGTTTTCGCCGACATCGAGGACGGCCAGAACGGCCGGCCCGGCACGACCGGCGTGATCAACACCAACGATCAGGTCATCCGCGTGTTTTCCGCGCTGCCCTCGTCCACCCTGGTCGGCGACGCCAAGGTTTCCAACTGGATCACCTATCTGCCAAACGGCACCCCGCGCGGCAATGGTTTCGTATCGGGGGAAACCACCAGCGGCACGTTCACGCTATGCAATGCCCCGGTCTCGCGGGTCATCGCCATCAACCCGGCCGGCCGCGCCGGCGCCACCGCGGGGGCATGTTAATGAAACCCATCGACACGCGCCCGCCACGGGCCCAACCCGTCGCCCATCGCGCGCGCGCCTGCCGGCAGGGCGGCTTTTCCCTGCTGGAAGTTCTGGTCGCCATCATCATCCTGTCCATCGGCCTGCTCGGTCTGGCCGGCCTGCAAGCTTCCGGCCTGCAGGCCAATCACAGCGCCTACCTGCGCACCCAGGCCGCCATGCTGTCCTACGACATCATCGACGCCATGCGCGCCAACCACGATGCCGCGCGCGACGGCTTCTACGACCGCGCGCTGGGTGACCCCATGCCCGCGAACACAACGACCATCGCGAATCAGGACGTCACCCTCTGGCTCGACAATCTGGAAGCATCGATACCGCTCGGCGACGGCGCAATCACCGTCACCTCGACCAACGCCGTCATCAACGTCACCGTCACCGTGCAATGGGACGACTCGCGCGCCGGCGGTTCCGGCACCCAGCAATACACCTTGCAGACACGGCTATGAGCGAAGCGCGCCTCTCCCCCAAGCCCGCTCGGCAGAGCGGTTTCACGCTGCTGGAACTGCTCATCGCCATGACCCTGGGCCTGCTGGTGCTGGGCGGCATCCTCACCGTCTACATCGCCAGCAGCCACAGCTACCGGGTCGCGGAAAACTCCTCCCGCCTGCAGGAAGGCGCCCGCTTCGCCTTCGAGAAGATCGGCGAGAACGTGCGCATGACCGGCCACCTCGGCTGTTTCGGCGACATTGCCTCGCTCAACAGCATCGCGACCCCGCCGGCGGCCAATCTCACCGATGCGGAAACCGCGATGGGCATCAATCTGACCGCGACGACGGTCGTCACCGGCCAGGACACGATCACCGCCGCCGCATTCACCGGCGGCTCCGTCGCCGGCACCGATGCGGTCACGCTGCGCAAGGCTTCCGCCGCCAGCATCGGCTTGTACAGTTCCATGGCCAACGCGAGCGCGACCATCCCCCTGTATTCGAACACGATCGGACTACGAGCGAATGATCTGGTGGTGATCAGCGACTGCATTTCCGCCGACCTGGTCTGCGGCCAAAGCACGAAATTCGCCATATCAGTCGCGCCGACGCTGGCGACCGCCGGCAACTCCCCCTGCGCCGGCAACTCCTCAACCAGCCTGAGCAAGGCCTACAGTGCCGACGCCCAGGTCATGAAGCTGGAGGAAACCACTTTTTACATCCGCAACAATGTGGCCGGCCAACCCGCGCTGTTCTGGCAGAAGCGCAGCGGCAGCGCCACGGCGACCGAGGAAATCGTCGAGGGCGTGCAGGACATGCAGCTTTGCTACGGCGAGGATACTTCCGGCAATTCCGCCGCCAATGTCTACAGAACAGCGAACAACGTCGGCAACTGGGGCAACGTCGTCAGCGTGCGCGTATCCCTGCTGATGCGCAGCACGGAGAACGGGGTCGCCGCCGCCGCGCAAGCCTTCGCGATCGATCGCAACTGCGACGGCGACACGGCCGACGCTGGCGAGGCGGTGCCGCCCACCGACCTGCGCCTGCGCCGTGTCTTCACCAGTACCTTTGGCATTCGCAACCGACTTCCATGAGGCTCGTCCACATGCGCATCCCTCCGCAGCGCCTCCAGCCTCCGCGCCGCCAGCAAGGCGCCACGCTGATCATTGGGCTCATCATCGTGGTGCTGCTGACGCTGCTCGGCGTCACCACCATGCGCACGACCTCGCTGGAAGAGCGCATGGCGGGCCACAGCGCGGACCGGAACATGGCGCTGCAATCGGCGGAAGCCGCCTTGCGCGCCGCCGAGCGCTACCTCAACGGCGCCGTCATCGGCCCGTTCGACAACACCAACGGCCTTTACATGCCACGCCTTCCCCACCCCAGCACCTGCCCCAACCCGTGCCGTCCCTGGTGGGTGTTGCCGGCGACCTGGAGCAACAACGCCAATTACCGCGCCTATCCGGGCACGATGAACAACATGCCGGTCAGCCAGATTCCCCGCTTCATCATCGAGGACGTCTCGTCGGCGGCGCAGTGCACCATGAGCGGTCTAGGCACCCCGGTGCCCAATTGCGTGTGGACGAAGCTGGCCGCCGGGCAAAGCGCCAAGGATGGCGCGACGCTCCTGGATACCGGCGTATACCGCGTCACCGCGCGGGGGGTGGGCGGACAGACGGACGCGGCCGGCAATCCGGTCACCGTTGTGTTGTTGCAGTCGACGTTTAGACGTTAGGAGCAGCCATGAATATCAAAT
>CAZGOH010000133.1:0-3935 GCA_964527195.1 uncultured Methyloversatilis sp. | reverse complement strand
GGCAGTGCTGGGGCGCGACGAGGTGCTGCGCCGGCTGGATCGCTTGTTCTAATCCGGCGACACCGGCAGCCGATTGGGGTCCATGTTCCGCGACTGAATTCGAGGCGATGGCGAATGACGCTGCTGGCCTGCCAGCGCTACATCGAAGCTCAGTAGCCGTTGCGCCGCCAATGTCGATTGCCTATACTCGCTACATGTAACTCAAGGAGCGAAAGATGGCTGCCTCAACTGCCGAGCGCGTACAAAAGCGGCGTGACGCCATGCGCATGGCGGGCCTGCGCCCCGTCCAGATTTGGGTGCCCGATACCCGGCGCCCGGGTTTTGCCGCCGAATGCCGACGCCAGTCCAGACGTGTGGCCCAGGCTGACGCACAGGATGGCGCCCTGGAGCAATTCATGGACGATGCGCTGGCCGACATTGCCGACGGGGAAGCCTGATGCGCGGCGACCTGGTCACCATCGCGCTGGCGGGCGATTTTGGCAAACCCCGGCCTGCGCTAGTGATCCAGGCCAATCAGTTCGATGAACATGCCACCGTAACCGTGCTGCTCATGTCCGGTACGATGATCGATGCACCACTGCTGAGAGTGAGCGTTGTCCCGGATGCCCTTAACGGGCTGCAGAAGACATCGCAGGTAATGATCGACAAAGCCATGACCATCAAACGCGAAAAAATCGGTCCGGTGTTTGGCCGTATCGATCCCGATACGCTGGTGGAAGTCGAGCGCTGCCTGGCCGTATTTCTCGGCATTGCCAAATAGCATGGATCGTGCAAGTGCTGCCGGCGACGGCGGATACAGTTTCTGACGGTCGACAGCACCATGCTGCATCTCCATCTGAGCAACCGCCCCGAGGCGCTGGTCGAGTCGCTGGCGGGAATCATGCGTGCAGAGCCGCTGCCGCTGTTCGAGGCCGATCCGGTCGTCGTGCCCTCGACGGCCGTCGCACGCCGGCTCGAATTCTCCCTTGCCGATGCGCTCGGTATCGCCACGCGCATCGATTTCGCCTTTGCCGCTGCCTACGTCTGGCGCCTGTTCGGTCGCGTGCTGCCCGACGTGGCGCCGACGAGCCCGTTCGACCGCACGGCCATGCAGTGGCGCCTCATGCGCCTGCTCGGCGACAGCGAGGCGACGGAGGTGCGCCGCTACCTGACCGACGACGACGGGCGCCGGCAGTTCGAACTGGCCGCAAGGCTGGCCGGGCTGTTCGACCGCTATCTCGTCGAACGTCCGGACTGGATCGCCGCCTGGAGCGCCGGGCGCCGCCTTGGCCTCGGCGCGGACGAAGGCTGGCAGGCCGAACTGTGGCGCGCGCTGGCGGGGGAGATCGCGCCGGAGGCGGCCGAACACCCGCGCGAACGTTTTTTCGCCCGGCTGCGCGACGATCCGGGCGCGTGCGCCCGCCTGCCGCCACGCATTGCGCTCTTTTGCGTCGAAGCCATGCCGGCACTGTACTGGGACGTCTTCGTTGCGCTCGGCGAATGGATCGACGTGCAGGTCTTCGCTCTGGCGCCTTCGCGCGAATACTGGGGCGACATTGCGCGCGAACGGGAGCGGCTGCGCATGGAAGTCGAGCAACCCGAGGCCGCCGCGCTGTTCGAGTCCGGCCATGCGCTGCTCGCCTCGCTGGCGCGCGCGCGTCGTCCGGCCGCCGTGCGCCTCGCCGACACGCCCTTCGCGCGGGAGGACGAGCGTTTCGTCGCGCCGCCGCCGACGCTGCTCGGCCGCCTGCAAGGCGACATGCTCGACTTTGCCGCAAGCCGCGGCGTGGTGCCCGATGCGAGCGTGCAGGTGCATGCTTGCCACGGCGCGCTGCGCGAGGCCGAGGTGCTGCACGACCGCCTGCTCGCGCTGTTCGCGGCACTGCCGGGACTGACGCCCGCCGACGTTCTGATCCTGACGCCGGACATCGAAGCGTATGCCCCGGTCATCGAGGCCGTGCTGACCCATGCCCCGCCCGGGCGACGCATTCCCTGCGCGGTGGCCGACCGTGCGCTCGCCCAGTTGCCGTGCTGGCGCGCGCTGCGGAGCCTGTGCGCGGTGGCGGGCGGCGATCTGGATGCCGAAAGCGTGCTCTCGCCGCTCGAAGAGCCGGCCGTGCGACGCGCCTGGGGCATTGCGGAAAATGAGGTGGGGCAGTTGCGCGACTGGGTCGCGGCGGCCGGCATCTGCTGGGGCATCGACGCCCGCGACCGCCAGCGGCGCGGCCTGCCGGCCACGGAAGCGCACACTTGGCGCGCCGGCCTTGGGCGCCTGCTGTTCGGCGTCGCATTGCCCGACGCCGAACGTCTGGTTGGCGACGTGTTGCCACTGCCCGGCATCGAGGGCAGCCGCGCGGAATTGTTGGGGCGTTTCATCGACTATGTCGAGGCGGTGTTCGATCTGTCCGCGAAAGTCGGCGCCGGCAGGACGGCGATGGAATGGGGCGATTGGCTCGTCGCCGCTTTCGAGCGCTTCGTCGCGTCGGACGAGGCGGAGGCCGGCGACGCGCAGCGCGTGCGCGCGGCCTGCGCCATGCTCGCGGCGCAGGCACGCGCGGCCGACTGCACGGTGCGCCTGCCGCTCGCTGCGATCCTGCGCGAACTCGATGCCCAGCTGGAGGCGCAGGCCCCCGCGCGCGCCTTCGCCTGCGGCGCGGCGACCCTCGCCGCCCTGCAGGCGGGGCGGCCGCTGGCGGCGCGCGTGATCTGCCTGGTCGGCATGAACGCGGGGAGCTTCCCGCGTCCGGCGAGCGTGCCGGGCTTCGATCTTCTGGCGCGCCATCCGCGTCCCGGCGACCGCGAACGGCGCGGCGAGGAACGCCATGCCTTCCTCGAAGCCCTGCTGTGCGCGCAGGATGCCCTGGTCGTCACCTACGCCGGCCGCGACCCGCGCGGCGACACCGAATATCCGCCCGCCGCGCCGCTCGCGGAACTGCTCGACACGCTCGCCGCGATGAGCGGCCGCGCGGCGGCCGACCTGGTGACGCGGCATCCGCTGCAACCCTTCAGTCCGGCGTATTTCGACGCCGCGCGCGACGACCTGTTCAGCCACGACATCGAGCAGTGCGTGGCGGCCGCGACCGCGCGCGCGCCACGGGCGGCGGCGCCTTTCCTTTGTGCCGGCGCGCCGGGGGAAACGGCTGGCGCCGACGAGGTGGAAGCGGATCGCCTGCGCCGTTTCCTCGTCCATCCGCTGCGCCACTTCCTGCGCGAGCGGCTCGGCATCCACCTCGAAGCGCGCGAGGAACTGCTGGATATCCACGAACCCTTCGTGCCCGACGGACTGCTGGCCTACCGGTTGCGCGCCGCCTTTTTCGACGGCTGGCGCGCCGGGCGCGGCGCGGAGGAGACCGCGCGCCTGCTCGCGGCGCAAGGCGCGCTGCCGCACGGCGTGGCGGGCGAACTGGCGTGCCATGCCGCCCGCGACGGCGCCGCGCCGCTGTGGGAAGCCGCGCAACCCTGGGTCGGGGCGACGCCCGTGTCGCCGTGTCCGCTGCGTTTCGCGGCCGGTGCGACGACGCTCGTCGGCACGCTGGAGGGCATTTCCGCCGCCGGGCTCTGGCGCGTGCGCCATGGTCGCATCCGCGCGGTGGATCGCCTGACGCTGTGGCTCGACCACCTGCTGCTGCACGTCGCCGCACCGGCCGGCGTGCCGCTCGACAGCGCGTTGATCGCGCCCGAAGGAGTGCTGCGCCTCGGCCCGCAGGCGGATGCCGCCGCGAACCTGACCGACCTGCTCGACCTGTATTGCGCCGGTGCGCCGCTGCCGTTCTTCCCCGAAACCGCCTGGGCCTGGGTGACCGATGGCAAGTGGGAACGCGCCTGGTATGGCGATCCCTACCGCGACATTCCGGGAGAACGCGACGATGCCTACGTGCGCCTGGCCTTGCGCGACGCCGATGGCGATCCGCTCGGCGAGGAATTCCAGCGGCTGGCGGCGCGGGTGTTTGCGCCGC
>CAZGOH010000132.1:0-3985 GCA_964527195.1 uncultured Methyloversatilis sp. | reverse complement strand
GAAGGCCGCATGAACTGCAAATCAGTGTCCAATCAACTGCGGGCGGTACACAAGCTGCTGATCTCGACTGGCAAGGTCGAGCGGAATCGCGAATTCGGCTTTGAAGTAAAGCGCACCATTCGCGCGCTCGAACTTGTCAACGGCCTCCCAGAATTTGCGCGGATCAGCGGCGGCCCATTCCGGCATGCTGCCGCTCTCGGTAAAGCCGAGTGGGCCATCGTGCTTCTTGGCCCAACGACCAAGCCGATTGTTGTAGTCGAATCTTTCCGTGGCGCATAGCTTGTCGCCGCCACGATTGGCGAAGTCGATATGGCAATGGAAATGGCCATCGACAAATTCGCTCATGACAGCGAACCTATGCGCTCTCGCCCGCCGCAGGCGCGCACGGTTTCTCGGCCGCAGGCTGAGAAACCTTTAAGTGCGCCTCGTCTGACGACGAGGAACGGATTTCCGCTGTCGCAATCTCAAAATCGCGGGCAGATAGAACCTCACGGCACGCCTCAACCCACTCGGCGGCCTCGATCTTCTGCACTCGCAGCATCGCCTCGACCACGACACCCCAGCGGATCAGGCGGGCGGTTCGTTGCTTGCGTTCGGCTGATTTCTGGCGAGACTGGATCTCGGCGATGCGCTTTCGGATTTGCGCCTCACGAGCGCGGAGCTTTTCGATTTCGTTGCTCACTGTTCTGACTCCATGGAGGTAACACGATTCGCAACGCGATCACGGAGCTTCGCCGGTAGGAGGTGAAGCCCGCGCTCGCGCGCTTCGGGATCGATTGGAGGGGAAGCGGCAAGCCGTGCCTGCCGGATTGCCTCGGCTGCTGCCTGAACTTCGGCGGACGCGAGCGCCTGGAAGGCCGCGACGACTGCGCTCAGATATGGCGCACGATGGCCAGCGGCGGGCGTGAGACCGCCGGCCACTTCCTCGACGCGCACAGCGCCATGTCGATCAATGAGAGCCTGGAGGCCTTCAGTGTCGGCAGGCGTCCAGACCTCGACGCCGTGATGGATGGTCTCGTCGCCGCGTCGGCGACGGCCTTGGTCTTGTTTCCTCTGTGGCGTAGCAGCAGCATCGGCTGCAGAGCGCGCTGGCGCGCGTGCTGCTGCTTCTTTCTTATGACAGGTTCTATTGATAGGTTCGTCCCCAATCGCCGGGGGCCGCCCCCCGAATTCTTGGGAGGGGGTGGTGAAATTTTGGCCATCCCCCCTGGAGAACCCTGGAAGTCGGTAGAGATTGCTCAGATCGCGGCCAGCAGCATCTTTCCGGCGAAGGATCTCAATCAAGCCGGTATCTTCAAGTCGCCTGCAGCACTGCCTGACGGTCTCATCCGAGAGGCTGATATCTGAGCCGATGCGTTCCTGCCCTGGCCAACAATAACCGTCGTCATTGCTCCGATCGGCGAGCTTGAGCAGCACCAGCGAGCAACTCGCGCTGGGGCTACGGCCGGCGCGGATCTGGTCGAAGGCCCAGACAATCGCGCGGAAGCTCATGCCGAGGCCTCGGCAGCCCTACGGGCTGCAACTTGCTGTGATTTTGTCGGCCGCCCGGCCCTCGCCGGCATACTGCCGCCCGACCCTCGATTGCCGCCGCGCATCTCCCGATGCTGAGCCAGCCAGGCCAGGACATCCGTCAGCAGCCAGCGCGGGGACTTGGTGCCGGGCGGGGTACAGGCGGGAGGAAGTGTCGTCGGCTTGCGGCAACGATCCGCTCGCAATGACGCAACGGAACGGCCAAGCAGGAGGGATAGATGGTCGTACCCGAAAGCAGGCGGGAAATCGACCTTGATTGCCGGTGAGCCGGCAGGATCATGGTTCGCAACGGACATGACTCAGCCCCTACGAAGCCCCTCCCCCAGTCGGTGGAGCGATCGAAGCGCTGAATCAGGTTGCACAGGCCTTACCCCAGTGCGCCCGCCCCTGTGCATCAGGGCGCCTTATCGGGGATGCCGTTCTTTCGGTCTCGCTATGCTGGGCGAGCCAACCTACTAGGCTGCGGACTCTGAATACGCCAATGTGATTTGGAGGGAACACCCTTTATCAGCACCGTGGAGCCCTCCTTCATGGTGCTGCTCTTCTCAGCTACGGATGACTGGTCACGTAGCGCCGGGTAGGCTTCAAAACAGAATACAAGCTACCAAAGAGGAAACCACATGTCAACAGTTTGCTGTGACAAAGTATTTCTTGTTCGCCCTGATTCAAAAGGCTTGTCACCGCTACGTCACAGTAGACTGTGACAAGCAAGAGAAATCGAATGTATATCGAGTGCAAGCCAATGCAACGTAATCCATTGCCAATACTGCAACTATACGACTTGATACCCGCATGGAAAGACGCCATGATGCGGCTTGTCGAGCCGCATCAGCTTTTCGTAGCGGTCGAGGCGTTCCTTGACGAGAGCCAGCGTGGTCATGCGGCGATTCTACGCCGCCGTCCTGCCGGGGCCGACTTTCAGGCCCTCCGTTGCAGCAGCGACCGGAACCAGCCGTAGCCGCTCACCAGCACGATGCCGGCGATGACCATCAGCGCACCGGCGAGGAAGCCGGGTTCGAGCGGCTCGTCGAGCAACCACACGCCGAAGGCGACGCCGAACAGCGGCGTCATGAAGGAGAACACCCCGAGGCGCGATGCGAGGTAGTGGCGCAGCAGCCAGAACCACGCCAGATAGCTGGCGAAGGAGACGACCAGCGACTGGAACAGCAGGCTGCCCCAGGCAAGCGGCGTCGGCTTTAAGCCGGTCTGCCCGAGCGCGACAGCGGCGAGCATGAGCAGGATGAAACCGATGACGAGTTGGTAAAGCAGGGTCTGGGTGGCCGGCGCCTGCGCTAGGCGGGAGAGGCGTACCGCAATGGTGGTCGCGGCCCAGGCGATCCCTGCCAGCAGGGCGAGGAAATCGCCCCAGAGGATGTCGGCCAGTGCCTTGTCGCCCGGGGCCCGGCCGAGGAAGGTGACGGCGATGCCGCCGAAGGCGAGCGCGACGCCGACCCACTGCGGCGCGGCGAGGCGTTCGCTCGGCAGCTTCCAGTGCAGGCCGAGGGCGACGAAGATGGGCGCAGTGTAAAGAAACACCACCATGTGCGAGGCGGTGGTGAACCGCAGGCCCTCGCCGACCAGCAAGAACTCCAGCGCGAAGATGAAACCGACGAGCAGGCCGGGCCGCCAGGTGCCGTCGCGCCAGTCGAGGCGCTCCCCGCGCAAGGCCATCAGCAGGCCGACCAGCACGGCCGCGACACCGCTGCGGATGGCGATCTGCAACAGCGGCGTGATGTCCGCAGCCGCCGCCTTGAGCACCACCTGTTGCAGGCCCCAGATCACGCAGAGCAGGGTCATGAGGCTCATCGCCTGTCCGTCGAGTGCCTTGCGCGCATCCATGTCCCTCATGCCCTCAACAGTTCGGTGCGGCCGCCCAGCCAGCGCTCAAGGTGACGCGCCGCGTGTTCCGGCCAACGCGCCAACAGTTCTTCCGCGGCAGCGCGCGCCGTCTCGACCAGTGCGTCGTCTTCCAGATCGGCGAAACGCAACAGCGGCAGGCCGCTTTGTCGCGCCCCGACAAACTCGCCCGGGCCGCGCAGGTGCAGGTCCTGCCGCGCGATCTCGAAACCATCGGTATTTTCGTAGATGATGCGCAGGCGCTGCCGTGCGGTTTCCGACAGCGGCGCGGCGTAGAGCAGAATGCAAGCGGATTCGGCAGCGCCACGTCCGACGCGGCCGCGCAGTTGATGCAACTGCGCCAGCCCGAATCGCTCGGCATGCTCGATGACCATCAGGCTGGCGTTGGGCACGTCGACGCCGACCTCGATCACCGTCGTCGCCACCAGCAGATGGATTTCGTTTGCTGCGAAGGCACTCATCGTGGCGGCCTTTTCTTCCGGCCTGAGGCGACCATGCACGAGGCCGGTCTTCAGTTCCGGCAGTTCGGCCGTGAGATGGGCCAGCGTCTCCTCGGCGGTCTTGAGCTGGAGCGCCTCGGATTCCTCGATGAGCGGGC
>CAZGOH010000131.1:0-4007 GCA_964527195.1 uncultured Methyloversatilis sp. | reverse complement strand
ATCCGTGTCCGGACAGAGTTTGCGCGCAAGCGACCAGAAGCGCGGCGAATGATCGAGATGCACGAGATGCGCGACTTCATGGGCCGCAAGATAGTCGAGCACGAAAGGCGGCGCCATGACGAGTCGCCAGGAGAAATTCAACGAGCCGGACGCGGAGCAGGAGCCCCAGCGGCTCACCGGGTCGCGCAGGCCCACGCCGCGCGGCGCAAGACCGAGCGCATGCGTGTGGCGGGCGACGGCGGTCTCGAGATCGGATCGCGCTTCGCGTTTGAAATAATCCCTGACGCGACGATGCACATATTCGGCCCGCCCCGCGACGCAGAGGGCGTGGCTGGCGTCCCCGGCGCCAGCGTCGCGCGCTTCGCTCCAGACCGCGCCGCGCCGGTCGGGGCAGTGCTGCAGCAGGTGATCCACGCCGCGCAGCGGCACGACGGAGCCATGTACGAAGGGAATGCGCGCCGGCAAGCGATGCAGCCGCGCCGCGATCCATGCCGCGTGGCGCTCCGCGAAGGCGCGCGCGTCGCGCAGCGAGGCGCGTTGCGGCATGGTTAGCACCGCGTCGCGCGCGGCGAAGCGAACCCGCAGCGTAAACCGGCGCGCGGTGGGCGCGCGCTTCAGCGCGACGACGATGGTTTCGCCGGCATGCGTCAAGGTGATGAGGGACGCGCCTTCGCGCGCGGAGCCGTCACGCAGGAGTCGAAGCATGATCGCATGCTAGCGCAAAGACGATGTGAGTCGCGAGGCGGAAACGCGTCGCAAGCGAAAAATTTTTTCAAACGCCGGAGCGCTAGAGATAACGCCCAAGCTCGCGCGCGGCCTCGGCGGGCTTGCGCGCGACATTGAACGTGCTCACGAAGCGGCCGTTCTTGTCGAGGAGATAGATGACGGTCGTATGGTCCACGGAATAGTCGGCGCCTTTTCCCGGCGCGCGTTTGGAAAATATCTTGTACTCGCGCAACATCGGATCAAGCTGGGCGCGCGGACCGGTCACGCCGATGATGCGCGGATCGAAATTGGAGAGATACTCCTTCAGGACCGCGGGCGTATCGCGTTCCGGGTCGACAGTCACAAACAGCGCGCCGACTTTGGCGTCGGGTCCAAGGGCGCGCAAAATCTCCGACATTTCGAATAGCGTCGTGTGACAGATGTCGGGGCAGTTCGTATAACCGAAAAACACCAGATAGGGTTTGCCGAGAAGATCCTGCTCGCTCACATCCTTGCCGGTATGGGCCGTGAGCTGAAACGGCCCGCCGATCGCCGCGGCGCCGGGCTGGGGCGCCTTGGATCCCGTGAACGCGACAAAACCCGCAAAGATGATCGCGAAGATCAGGGCGGCGCCGATGACGAGCGGCTTGGAGACGGCGGGACCGCCCGGCGCCGGACCGCCACTGCGCTTCGGTCCCTTGCCATTGCCCTTTGACGCGACTCTCGACATCTTAACGTTTCCTGGGGTTGAACTCGCAGCGGGAGGCGTCAATCGACAAGCACGATGCGCGCGTCGTTGCAAAGATTGATCTCGCCGGCGTCCGTCATATCCTCGAACGCCCAGCGCGCCTCATAGGAGCATCCCTTTCCGCCGACGAGCGGAAAACTCGCTGTGGCGCCGGAGGCCAGCGGCTTTTCGAGCTTGCCGACCAGCGCCTCGGGCGCCTTGCCTTTCGCGGGGATGACAATTTCGAAACTCACCAGCGACACGCGGCGTTTGTTTTCCAGGCTGACGGCGGCGGCAGGCGTCCCGGGGGCGGGCGTCGCTGCGGCGGGTCTGGCCTTCGTCGCCGCGCCCAATGCCGGCGCGGCGACAAGGGCGAATACGTGTTCTACCTGCCCAAGCGCGATCTTGAGGACACCATCGTATCGATGGAGTTCGACACCCCGGAAAAGTGGGGCGGCGAGATCCGGCTCAACAACGGCGGTAGTTATTACATCGAACCCCAGACCGCGCCCGAACGTCTGCCTTACTCGGTGCGCGCAAAGCGCCTCGATGCGGCGGAATGAACTGAAAGGAATTCATCATGGCACTGAAAATCGTAGCGGACCTGTGTACCTCCTGCGGTGATTGCGAGCCGGAGTGTCCCACCACCTCGATCAAACCGAAGAAGGGCGTGTATTTCATCAACCCTGACACCTGTACCGAATGCGACGGTGATTTCGATTCGCCCAAGTGCATGGACGTGTGCGCGGTGGATGACTGCATCGTGTATGCCTGATACACGGTGACGGGTGACGGTGCGGCATTTTGTCCGCCGTCACCCGCTTGCTTTGTCCTTTTGTGTCACCTTTATCACCGGAGTCATGCCATGACAACGATCACCAAAGGCGCGGCCCTGCGCATCGCGCTGGCCGCGCGGGCGCTGGAAGGCGTCGATCCACGCGCGTTCACGGTCAAGCTGGCGGAACGGGTCGGACTGCCGGTGGACGAGGGCAAGTTGTCGGCCGTCACCGTGGCCGAAGTAAAACATCTGCTGACCGGGGAGGAGAGTGTCGAGCCCGACCAGGACATGGCCTCGATCAAGCTGGCCGTGCGCTACCTGTGGGGCGAGAACGGGGACGACTCCGACGTGCCGAAACCCGAGGCCTATGCCGAAGGCGAGATCCCGGACAGCCTGCGCGTCGCCGTGGCCTCCAACAGTGGCGAGAACCTCGACGGCCATTTCGGCTCGGCGCCGCGCTTCCTGGTCTATCAGGTCGGCCGGGATGCCATGCGTCTGATCGACGTGCGTCCCACCCTGATCGCCGACGAGGCCGAGGACAAGAACGTCGCCCGTTCCGAGTTGATCAACGATTGCCAGATCGTATATGTGCAGTCGATTGGCGGCCCGGCCGCCGCCAAGGCAGTGCGCGCCGGCCTGCACCCGGTCAAGGTGCCGAGCCCGACCCCCGCCCGTGAGGCGATCGCCCGCCTGCAAGCCGTGATCGACGCACCGCCGCCCTGGCTGGCCAAGATCATGGGTGTGGAAGCCAGGAGCCTGGCGCAGTTCGTGCCCGAGGAAGAAGAAGCATGATCGCTCCCGACACGCTCGCCCGCATCGTCGCCGAAGTCGAGTCCCGTGGCCCGGGCGAGGCCACCGTCGCCGCCCTGCGCGGCACCTTTCCGGACCTGCATTTCACCGCCTGTTCGGAGGACGACGTGCCCGCGCGCCTGACACCCGTGGCGCAGGGTCCGGGCTATGCCCTCCATCTGGTGAGCGGCGCCACGCACTGCGTCAATTTCACCACGCAGCCCGAAGCTGCCACCGGTCTGGTGCTGGCCAGCGTTGAGGAAAGCGATTGAGGGACCATTCCCACACGGGTGGGAATGAAGTACAACTGCGACTCCTTTTGAGCCCAGATTGTCCATTAGGACGCGGGAGGATGGCGAGACGGTTTTCGAGCAGATTGGCGTGCCCGTGCCAAGCCCATAGCCGAGTCTATGGGCGCGAAGCGGGCACGCCAAGGTGCCGCAAAACGGCCGCCAGGGCCCGCGTAGGCACGCAGGGCCGCCGAATGGACAATCTGGGTTGAACCTCGGGTTCATGGAGAAACCGTGATGTCGCGATATTCCTGGGTCGCCCTGCTGTGCATGCTCTTGCCGTCGCTGATGGCACGCGCCGATACAGTGCGGGTCGCTGTCGCCGCAAACTTCACCGCGCCGATGCGGGTCATCGCCGCGGAGTTCGAGAAGGACACCGGGCACAGGGCAAGTCTTTCCTTCGCATCCACGGGCAAGTTCTATGCCCAGATCAGGAACGGCGCTCCGTTCCAGGTCATGTTGTCTGCCGATGACACGACCCCGGCAAAACTCGAAGCCGAGGGCCTTGGGGTGCCGGGCAGCCGCTTTACTTACGCCATCGGCACCCTGGCGCTGTGGTCGGCGAAGCCCGGTCTGGTGGATACCCATGCCAGCGTGCTGCGTTCCGGGAACTACAACAAGCTGGCCATCGCCAACCCGCGCCTCGCGCCCTACGGCAAGGCAGCCGAGGAAGTGCTCGCCGGCATGGGCCTGCTGGCCGGCGCGCGGGCGAAGTTCG
>CAZGOH010000130.1:0-4076 GCA_964527195.1 uncultured Methyloversatilis sp. | reverse complement strand
CCGGCTTTCGTCGCGAAGGAATCCCCATGAAAATCCGCATGCTCGACTGGCTGATCGTCGCCGCCCTCCTGTCGCTCGTCATCGCCGTCGTCGCGCCGCACCAGATCGGCGTCACGCTCTACAAGCTCTCGCTGGTCAGCCTCGCCGCCGTGGCCGGCTACTGGATCGACCGCAGCCTCTTTCCGTACGCACGGCCCGACGACTTGAGTCTGGATCATCAGGAGACCGCCGCCGCCTACATCCGGCGCGCTATCGTCGTCGGCGCGTGCATCGTCGGAGTCAGTCTCGGTGCGTAGCTGGCTGGTCGCTTTCATGGTCGCCGTCCTGCCGGCGCCGACTTTCGCGGTCGACCATTTTGCCGACGCCGACAAAATGGTTCCCCGCGCCGCGCTGAAATACCGCGCCGAGCTGACGCGCGCGGTACATCTGGTCTGGGGGCTGGATGGCCCGGTCGCCACGATGGCCGCGCAAGTGCATCAGGAGTCGTCCTGGCAGCCGGATGCCAGGAGCCCCTACGCCCACGGCCTGGCGCAATTCACGCCGGCGACGGCCGACTGGATCGGCGGCATCGATCCCGCGCTCAAGGATGCGGAGACCGGCAACCCGGTCTGGGCGCTCAGGGCGATGGCGCGTTACAACCGCTGGCTGTTCGATCGCGTGCCGAACAAGAGTAACGCCTGCGGCCGCTGGATCGACATCCTGCGCGCCTACAACGGCGGGCTGGGTTGGGTCCAGCGCGAGGCGCGCACCGGTCAGCCGTGTGGCGCCTTCCGCTCGGCCGCCAACTGCGCCGAAAACCATACCTACCCCGCCCGAATCCTGTTGCGCCACCAGCCGCGTTACGCGAGCTGGGGGCCGGGAGTGAAATGTGCCTAATCCCCTCGTCCTGATCGCCGCCGCCGTGTCCGTCGTGCTCGTGCTTGGCGGCTATTTCACCGGCCGCGATCACGGCCGTGCGGCCTGCGAAACCCGCTGGCAGCAACGCGAACTCGATCTGGCCGCGCTCTGGCGCGCCGAGGTCGAGCAGAAGCAGGCCGTCGCTGACGATCTGTCCCGCCGGCTTGCCGCCACCGAAACCCGCACCCGCACCATCTACCAGGAGGTCGTCCGTGAAATCCCCGCTGCCACCTTGGGTCGCCCTTGTCTCGGCCCTGACGCTCTCGGCCTGCTCGACCGTCTCCCCGGTCTCGCCCCGGCTGGCCTGCCCGAGTCCGCCGGCGAGCCTGCTGATTCCGCTGGAAGCATTGCCACCGATACCCAGATCGCCGGCTGGATCAGCGACGCCTGGGAACAGCACGAGCGCGAACGCGCCCGCTGCAACGCGCTGATCGAGTGGCATCGATGACCGACATCCTTGATCGCGCCAGCGAGCGCGAAGAGGAATTCCGCGCCGATTCCATCGATGCGTGGGCGCGCCGTCGTAACGCCGGGCTGGGCGAGGAATCAGCCACGCATTGCCGTGTCTGCGAGGAACGCATACCGCTCGCCCGCCGTCGTGCGGTGCCTGGCGTGCAGACCTGCATCGAGTGCCAGCAGGAACTGGAATACGCCACCGTGAGCGGGGGGAGGTGATCCGATGGACATGGAAGTCGCGAAGTTTTTGTTCCAGATCCTCCAGTTCGTCCTGACGGGCGGCATCGGCGTCTATGTGTATCTGACGGCCAAGAACCGCGTTACCAACGAGCGCATCGGCGCGCTGGAGCACGACCTGGATGCGCGGCTGGACGACCACGGCCAGCGCCTGGCCGGGCTGGAAAAGATCGTCGAGTTCGCGCCGACGCATGCCGACATGGGCAGGTTGCACGAGAAGATCAACGGCGTGAGGGGCGACGTCTCCGGCGTCGCCGGCCGGCTCGACGGCATCGACGCCAGCCTGCGGCAGCTCACCAACATCATCATGCAAAAGGGGCTGAGATGACCGAAGCCGACAAGCGCCGCCGCAACAGCCTGCTGGCCAGCCTGGCCTTCGACGAGGGCAGCAGCACGGCGCGACGCCTGCGCGCCGACCTGGAGAACGTGCATAACATCCCGGCCACGCTCGACCGCGTGCGCGCCGACCTGGCCTGGCTGGCCGACGTGGGCGCCGTGCGCGTCGATGGCGATCTGGCCATGCTCACCGCCGAGGGGCGCGAGCACGTCGGTCGGCTGCGGAGCCTGTTCTGATGGCCCACAGCCCCGACAAGAAGGTCAAGCTCCGGGCCGCCTACATCGGCGGCTTGCCGCTGGAAGCGGCGGCCGACAAGATCGGCGTGCCATTGCCCACGGCGCGCAACTGGTATCGCGCCGACAAACAGGCCGGCGACGACTGGGACGCCTTCCAGAAAGCCTCCCTGGTAGTGGCCGGCGGCGGCGTCGATCAGGCGCTCGGGCGCATCATCGCCGCCGCGCTCTTGCGCTGCGAGACGCTGCTGGCCGCCACCGAGAACGCCGACCCGGTCGAAGCCGTCAAGGCGATGGCCGTGCTGGGCGACACTGTGAGCAAGCTCCAGGCTGCCAGCCGGCGCATGATGCCCGAGGCCCATGCGATGGGCGAGAAGCTCAAGCGGCTCGAAGCCGAATCCGCCGGCCTCTCGGCCGAGGAAGCCCTGCGCCGTGTCCGCGAAGAAATCTACGGCATCTAGGCCGGCGCCGGCCGTCCGCCTGCTGCCCTACCAGCGCGCCTGGTTCCTCGATCGCGCGCGCTTCAAGATCGGCATGTTCGCGCGCCAGACCGGCAAGACCTTCACCACCACGCTGGAAATCGTCGACGACTGCTACGCCGCCGAGGCCGCCGGCAAGAAGGCACGCTGGGTCATCCTCAGTCGCGGCGAGCGCCAGGCGCGCGAAGCCATCGAGGAGGGCGTCAAGCGCCACGCCAAGGCCTACGGGCTGATGCTCGCCGCCAGCGAAGGCCGCGAGGAAGCCGGCGGCGTGCTCTACAACAAGCTCGAAGTCACCTTCCCCGGCGGCAGCCGCATCACGGCGCTGCCGGCCAACCCCGACACCGCGCGCGGCTTCTCGGCCAACGTCTTCCTCGACGAATTCGCCTTCCACCAGGACAGCCACGCCATCTGGCGCGCCCTGATGCCCGTTACCAGCCGGGGCTACAAGCTGCGGGTGACCAGCACCCCGAACGGCAAGGGCAACAAGTTCTACGAGCTGATGACGGACGCCGCGATCGCGCAGGACTGGAGCCGCCACGTCGTCGACATCCACCGGGCCGTCGCCGACGGCCTGCCCTTCGACATCGAAAGCTACCGGCGCAGCATGAACGACCCGGATGGCTGGGCGCAGGAATTCGAACTCAAGTGGCTCGACGAGGCCAGCGCCTGGCTCTCCTACGATCTCATCAACGGCGTCGAGGCCGAGGGCGCGGGCAACGCGGCCGCCTATGCCGGCGGCCCCTGTTTCGTGGGCGTGGACATCGCGACCCGGAACGACCTCTTCGTTATCTGGGTGCTCGAAGCCGTCGGCGACGTGCTGTGGACGCGCGAAGTCATCACCCGCCGCCGCATCAGTTTCGCCGAGCAGGATGCGCTGCTCGACGACGTGTTCCGGCGTTACCGGGTCACGCGCTGCTGCATGGACCAGACCGGCATGGGCGAAAAGCCCGTCGAGGACGCGCGGCGCCGCCACGGCTCGATGCGCGTCGAGGGCGTGATGTTCACGGCGGCGAACAAGCTCACCCTGGCCACCGCCGGCAAGGAAGCCTTCGAGGACAAGACGATCCGCATCCCGCAGGGTGACGCCGAGCTGCGCGCGGATCTGCACAAGCTGCAAAAGACCGTCGGCCCCACCGGCACGCCGCGCTTCGTGGCCGAATCGGACGCGGCGGGCCACGCCGACCGCGCCTGGGCCTGCTTTCTGGCGGTGAATGCGGCGGCGGATGCCGCCTCCGGCCGCTGCGACGGCTACGTGGCCCTGCCGCGCCATCGTTCTGCCGGCGCCGGCAACCCGATGGTCGCTTCCGACGACGACGACAGCGGCGGCAGCCGCAGGATGGTTTGACTATGCCCCTCATCATCGACCAATACGGCACCCCCATCGACCGGGGCGCACTCAAGGAACCGCAGACCAGCCGCATCGCCTCGCTGGAG
>CAZGOH010000129.1:0-4153 GCA_964527195.1 uncultured Methyloversatilis sp. | reverse complement strand
CCGTGCAGCCCAAGGGACGCATCCTCGTCCGGGTCATCGCCATGGTGTTCGACAAATACCTGCGCGCCGACCGCGAGCGCGTGCGCTACTCGAAGGTCATTTGAATCCTCCTTTTCCGAAAGTCGGCCCTGGCGACACGGCGTGGATAATCCTTTCCTTGCGCTTTTCATCGTCGGCCTGCTCGGCGCGGGCCATTGCGCCGGGATGTGCGGCGGCATCGTCGGTGCGTTGTCGATGCAGGGGCCGCGCGGCCCGGGCGCAGTTGCCGTCCACCTGGCCTACAACCTCGGCCGCATCGGCAGTTATGCGGCGGCTGGCCTGATCGCCGGTACGCTCGGGCAGGCCTTTGGCCGCCTGGCGGTCGTGCAACTGGGGCTCTACCTCTTCGCCAGCCTGATGCTCATCGCCATGGGCGCGTATTTGCTCGGCATGACGCGCGGGCTGGCCTGGCTGGAGCGTGGTGGACAGGCACTCTGGCGGCGCATCCAGCCGCTGACGGCGCGCTTCCTGCCGGTGCGTGGCGTCGCGCAGGCACTGCCGCTGGGCATGCTGTGGGGCTGGTTGCCCTGCGGCCTCGTGTATGGCGCGCTGGCCACCGCCCTGGCGGCGGGCTCGGCGGGGCAGGGCGCCTTGCTGATGCTGGTTTTCGGGCTTGGCACGCTGCCCAGCCTGCTGCTCGCCGGCCTGCTGCTGGCGCGCTTTCGCCGATTTGCCCAGGCGCGCGTGACGCGCGTCGTCGCCGGGCTGGCGGTGATGGGCTACGGCCTCTACGGGTTGGCGAATCTCGTGTCCGCGTCGGTCCCCTGAAGTTCCCAGCCGAAAGGCGGAAGATTTTCCAGTGCCATCAGCAAGCCCTCGTTCCACTTTTCCGACAGGTGGTGCGCAAACGAGTCGTCTTCGCGGAAAAACAGGCGCAGCCCCTCGTCCAGGTTGTCGCGGCGGTAGATCAGCAGTTCGATCGGCGGGCCGACGGTGACGTTGCTGCGGATCGTCGAGTTCATCGAGACCAGCGCGCAACGGGCAGCGCGCTCGAGCGAAACGTCGCGCTTGATGACGCGGTCGAGAATCGGCTTGCCGTACTTGAATTCGCCGATCTGCAGGAAGGGGTGTTCGCTCGACTCGTGGATGTAGTTCCCCTGCGGGTAGATCATGAAAGTCTCGGGCGGCTGGCCGGCGATCTGCCCGGAGAGAATGAAGCTCGCCTCGAAGTTGGTCTTGGCCGTGTCGCGCTCGGAATGCAGCTTCTGCAATTGCGCGCTGATCATTCCGACGTAATCGGCGGCTTCCTGCATGGTCGCCACGGTGGCGAGGTTGGGGACGAGCCCGGCCGGGATGTCGCCGTTCAGCTTCTTCACCACGGCCTGGGTGGTGGCGAGGTTGCCGGCGGAGAGCAGGGCGAAGAACCGCACGCCGGGCCAGACGAAGGTGTGCATCTTCGAATAGATGCTGACGTTGTCCGCCCCGGCATTGGTGCGCGAATCCGAGCACAGCACGAGTCCTTCGTTGAGATTCACGGCAAGGCAGTAGGTCATGATGGCAGGGCGATGATCCAGACAGTGTGATTCTATGCCCAAGCAAGCCTGATGCCGGTATCCCGGGCCACGGGGTGGACCGTTTGTTGCACATGCAGGTGCATGAGCATCGTACTGACCGATTATCCGCCCCCGGGTTGCTGGGACGAACTGCTGGATGCAGAACTTCGCCCGCGTCCGGCCGCCCGCATCCTTTTCGAGTACCTCGACCAGCTGGGCGTCGAAGAACTGCGCGCGCGCCGCGCCAGCGTCGATGCCGCCATCATGGCGATGGGCATCACCTTCACCGTCTATAGCGACGCCGGAAACATTGATCGCGCCTGGCCTTTCGACATTGTGCCGCGCACCTTGTCGGCGCGGGAATGGGCGCGTATCGATGCCGGACTGAAACAGCGGCTGACGGCGCTCAACCTGTTCATCGACGATCTCTACAACGACCGGAAGATCGTTGCCGATGGCGTGTTTCCGCTCGAGGTGCTGGCCGGTTCGAAGAATTTCCGTAGGCAGTGCGAAGGCATGTCGCCCCGTTTTGGTGTCTGGTCGCATGTCTGTG
Source organism: uncultured Methyloversatilis sp. (assembly GCA_964527195.1). GTDB lineage: Bacteria > Pseudomonadota > Gammaproteobacteria > Burkholderiales > Rhodocyclaceae > Sulfuricystis. The sequence continues at coordinate 2,068 of CAZGOH010000129.1, read as the reverse complement.
GCACCGATCTGGTGCGCGACGCGGATGGCACCATGTATGTGCTCGAAGACAACCTGCGCGTGCCCTCCGGCGTCTCCTACATGCTCGAGAACCGCGAGCTGATGAAGCGTCTGTTTCCGGATCTGTTCAAGGCCAGCGACATCCTGCCGATCGACGACTACCCGACGCGGCTCTTCGACACGCTCGCTGCGCTGTCGCCGCGCCGGGAGCAGCAGGACGAACGGCCGGTTGTCGCGGTGCTGACGCCGGGAATCTACAACTCTGCCTACTTCGAACACAGCTATCTTGCCCAGCGCATGGGGGCCTTTCTCGTCGAGGGCGGCGATCTCGTCGTGCGCGACGACGATTGCGTCTACATGAAGACGATTTCCGGCCTGCGCCGCGTGGATGTGATCTACCGCCGCATCGACGACGACTTCCTTGATCCCGATGCCTTCCGGCCCGACTCCGCGCTCGGCGTCAGGGGCTTGATGAGGGCGTGGCGGGCCGGCAAGGTCGGCATCGCCAATGCGCCGGGAGCGGGCGTCGCCGACGACAAGGTCGTCTATACCTTCGTGCCGCAGATCATCAAGTACTACCTCGACCAGGATGCGATCCTGCCCAACGTGCCTTCGAACATGTGCATGTACCCCGACCAGATGGGGCATGTGCTTGCCAATCTGGACAAGCTCGTCGTCAAGCCTGCCAACGAATCCGGCGGCTATGGCATGCTGATCGGCCCGCGCGCCAGCGCCGAGGAGCGCGCCCGCTTTGCCGATCTGATCCGCACCAACCCGCGCAACTACATGGCGCAGCCGACGCTGTCGATTTCCACTGCGCCGACGCTGGTCGACGATCGCCTGGCGCCACGCCACCTCGACCTGCGGCCCTTCGTGCTGCAAGCGGACAAGCTGCATGCCACCACGGGCGGCCTGACGCGCGTGGCGATGCGCGCGGGCTCGCTGGTCGTGAACTCCTCCCAGGGCGGCGGCAGCAAGGACACCTGGATCGTCAATACGGAGGACGCCTGATGCTTTCCCGTGTCGCCGAGAACCTGTACTGGATGGGGCGCTACCTCGAGCGTGCCGAAAACACCGCGCGCTTCATCGACAGCACGACGCAGGTTCTGCTCGACCTGCCGAAGGATGCTGCCTTCGGCTGGGACGTGCTGCTGAAAGTCGCCGGCCTCGACGAACTTTTCGCCGAGCGCTCCCTGAGCGCAGACGAGGACGGGATCATGCCCTTCCTGATCGAGGACGAGGCGAACCCCAGCTCGATCCTCGCCAGTATCCACCAGGCGCGCGAAAACGCCCGTACGGTGCGCGAGGTGTTGCCGATGGCGCTGTGGGAACGCATCAACGGCCTTTACCTGTACGCCCGCGACAACGCGCCGCGCACGCGCATCGGCCGGGGCCCGCGCGGCGAGGTGCTCGCCGGCATCATCGGCCGGCGCGAGTCGATCATCGGGCTCCTGACCGGGTCGATGAGCCGCGACGTCGCCTACCAGTGCATCAAGCTCGGCCGCAACGTCGAGCGCGCCGACATGACGACGCGCATCATCGACGTCAATTCGGCGGTCTGCCTGCCGCGCGACCCGGCGCTCGCCACGGTGGCCACCGAGCGCATGTGGATGTGCACCCTGAACGCGCTCTCCGCCTACCAGATGTACCGCCGCCATGTCGGCGTGCATGTGCGCGCCGACGCCGTGATGGACTATCTGCTCAAGAACCCGCACTTCCCGCGCAGCGTGCTGCATTGCCTGGCCGAGATCGAGGGCTGCCTCTCGGTATTGCCGAACCACAAGGATGCGATGAAGAAAGTGCGCCAGACCTGGCGGCGCGTCGAAGGCATGCAGCTGGCCGACCTCAAGCCGACGGTGTTGCACGAATATCTCGACCAGGTACAGAGCGACCTGGGCGAAGCGCATGCGGCCATCGCGAAACAGTACTTCCACCTGCACCAGCAGGCGATGGAACAGTGAAAGTCGGCGCTGGCGGGACGGCGAAGGATCACGCGTTCAGCATGCGTTCCACATAGCGTGCGATCAGGTCGACTTCGAGGTTGACGCGCGCACCGGGGTGCAAGCGCT
>CAZGOH010000128.1:0-4218 GCA_964527195.1 uncultured Methyloversatilis sp. | reverse complement strand
CCGCTTCAAATCCCCGTCACTTGACGGTCTATGACATTATATTGCGCCAACGCCATAGAGAGTCGAAAAGCCGGGTGGGAATGCCCGAAAAAGACCTGCCGAGGCACCTGTTTGGCACACGGAAAATGGCGGGAAACCGCACAGGGCTTGGGAGAACAGCACAAATGAAAAGTCCAACCTAGAAACAGGTTGGACAAAAATGTGGTGGAGAGGAGGAGGATCGAACTCCCGACCTCCGCATTGCGAACGCGGCGCTCTCCCAGCTGAGCTACCCCCCCACGTTGAGGCGAAGTATAGCAACGAAAAAATGGCCGGCACAGTCAAACTGGCCGGCCATGGTTCCCCTTTGCTGCGTTTTGATTTACTTGCCGGCGATCTTTTCGAGCTTCTCGGCCTTGATCAGCTGGCCGTCGAGGCCGGCTTGCTGCGCCGTGCCGCCATAGGCGACTGTCATCAGCTGCGAGTAGTAGACGACCGGCATGTTGAGCTTGGTGCCCTGTTTCTTGTTGATTTCGGACTGGTAGATCTCGACGTTGGCCTGGCACAGCTGGCAGGGCGTGACGATCATGTCGGCGCCGTGGTCATAGGCCGACTCGACGATGTCGCGGATCTGCTTCTGTGCCTTCTCGGGCTCGGAAAAAGCCAGCGCGCCACCGCAGCAGGTGACCTTCTGGTCGTATTTGACGGCTTCGGCGCCGCAGGTCTCGATCATCTTGTCCAGATACATCGGGTTTTCGAAGGATTCGCCGACGATGCCGAACGGGCGGTTGGTCTGGCAGCCGACATAGCCGGCGAACTTGAGTCCGTCGAGCGGACGGGAAACCGGCGCCTTCATGGCATCCCAGCCGATATCCTCGATCAGCACCTCGACGAAATGACGGGCCTTCACCTCGCCCTTGAAGCTCAGGCCGGCTTCCTTGAGGGCTTCGTTGGCTTCGGCCATCAGGCTGCTGTTTTCGTGCAGGCGCTCGGCGGTTTCACGCGAGGCCAACCAGCAGGCCGGGCAGACCGACACCATGTCCTGGCCGGCGAAGTTCTGCTCGGAGAGAGCGAGGTTGCGCGCCGACAGCACGAGGCGCGGCAGCTCGCCACCTTCGCCATAACCGATCGATGCGCCACAACAGTTCCAGTCCGGAATCTCGTTCATCTGGACATCGAGCTTCTCGCACACGACGTCGATCGAGCGCAGGAAGTTGTCGGCCGAGGCCTTCTTCTGCGACGAGCAGCCGGGGTAAAACGCGTATTGCTTCTTGGACATTCGTCTTTCTCCTTGGGCTCAGGCCAGACCGCGGCGGCGGTCTTCGATTTCGCGGGCCTTGGCGATCATCCTGTGAATGCCGCCCTTGTCCTTGCAGGCATGGCCGCCGAGGATCTCCAGCGGGTTGAGGCGCTTCGCCTTCATCAGGCCGAGGCCGATGCCCTGCATCGCCATGGCGTTCTTGATGCCCTGGCCGAAGCCGTCCTTGAAGTACATCGCCAGCGAGAAGGTCAGCTCGTTGACGCGGCCGGTCTTGAGGATGTTGTCCCAGAACAGCTTGGCGATGTCACGTGTCGGCTGGCCCTGCGGCGCGAGGCCGAGACGGTGCGCGTAGTTGGCCAGACCGTGCATGATGTGCGTGATCGGCAGCTTGCGCGGGCAGCGCACGATGCAGTTGTAGCAGGAGGTGCACATCCACATCGAGTCGGAACCCAGGACTTCCTCGCGCTTGCCGGCGCGGATCATCATGAAGATTTTCTGCGGCGAATGTTCCCAGTGCGGGCCGAGCGGGCAGGAACCCGCGCAGACGCCGCACTGCATGCACATCTTCACCCAGTGGCCATCTTCGACATTGGCCTCGACTTCCTTGAGGAAGTTGTTCTTGTACCTTGCGATGGCGGTTTGATTGGCAGTTGTCATCTCGTCTCGCTCCTATCAGCCGAAGCCCTTCATCGGGGAGGGGCCCATTTCGTTGAGCTGCTCGACATACTCGTTGATCAGCTTGACCACGCGGGCACTGTCGGTGATCGCGACTTCCTGCGTCTGCACGCGCTCGGGTTCGAGGCCGAGCTGCTTGAGCGTGTCGTCGATCTTGCTCATGCGGTAGTAGGCCATTTCCGAGCCCTTGACGAAGTGGCACTGGTAGTCGTCGCCCTTCTTGCAGCCCATCATCATCACGCCGTCGTAGCCGGAGTTCAGCGCGTCGGTGATCCAGATGGTGTTGACCGAGCCGAGACAGCGCACCGGAATCGCGCGTACGAAGGCGGAATAGGTCATGCGCTGCAGACCGGCCATGTCGAGTGCCGGGTAGGCGTCGTTCTCGCAGGCGAGGATCAGGATGCGCGGCTTTTCTTCGAACTCGTCCGGCACATTGACGGCCTTGACCTGCATGCCGACGGTGTCGCAGCTGTAGTTCTCGAAGGAGATGACACGCACCGGGCAGGCGCCCATGCAGGTGCCGCAGCGACGGCAGCGCTCTTCGTTGAAGACCGGGAAGCGTTTTTCGTCCTCGTCGATGGCGCCGAAGGGGCATTCCACGGTGCAGCGCTTGCACTGGGTGCAGCCTTCGAGGCGGGCCTTCGGGAAGGAAAGGTCCCAGGCGCGCGGATGCGCGGCGCGACCCTTCTCGACGTTCTCGACTGCCTGGATCGCCTTCATGGCGGCGCCGGTGGCGTCTTCCGTGGCCTGGAACAGGTCCATCGGCCGGCGGGTCGGGCCGGCAGCGTAGATGCCGGTGCGGCGCGTCTCGTAGGGGAAGCAGATGAAGTGCGAGTCGGCGAAGCCATACTTGAACTGCGGCATGTCCGGGCCCTGACGGTAGTTCAGGTTGAGCACGGAAATCTTCTGCAGCGCGGACTTCTTGGTCTTGGCGGCCTCGTCGCCGCTTTCGGCGGCGGTGACAGTGGCGGTCCACTCGTCGAGATTCACGCCGGCGTTCGGCACCTGGCCGGTGGCGAGCACGACCAGGTCGGCATCGGCACTGGTGTCCTCAGCGAGGATGAGATCCTTGAAGTCCACCTTGCAGCTGTCGCCACCGGTGACCCCATTGACCTTGGCCTTGGTGAAGATCACGCCCTTCTTCTGGGCGCTGCGGTAGAAATCCTCGCCCATGCCCGGCACGCGCAGGTCCTGATACATCACGACCGTGTCGATATCGGGGTTCTGATCCTTGAAGTACATCGCCTGCTTGATGCTGGTGGCACAGCAGTGACCGGAGCAGTATTCCAGATGCTCGCCGCTGCCGTTGCCACCATGGCCGCGCTGGCCGGCGCATTGCACGAAGACGACCGACTTCACTTCCTTGCCATCGGCACGCTGGATGGCACCGCCGTTGGCTTGTTTCGCCATGGCTTCGAGGCCAGCCTGGTCGACGACGTTCGGCTGGCCGCCGCCGAGTTCGGGCAGCTTGTCGAGCGGGTAGGTGCTGAAACCGGTGGCCTGGACAATCGCGCCGCAGATCTCTTCGGTCACGCTGCCCGATTCAGCGGCGATGCTGACCTTGAAGCGGCCGGGGGCGCCGGCAGTTTCGGTAACAGTCGAGTTCAGGTAGACCTTGATCTTGCCGTTGGCCTGCACCTTGGCCGCCGTCTCGCCAGCGCCGACTTCTTGCGGCTCGGCGTAGGGGCCGTTGAAGGGTACGCGTTTGTGGAGATTGTTGGCGAAGCCGCCGAGCGCGCCGGTCTTTTCGACCAGCACCACCTCGTAGCCGGCATCGGCCGCAGCGAGCGCTGCCGTCATGCCGGACATGCCGCCACCAACGACGAGAATCTTCTTGCTCGATGCTTCCTTGACGTTGCCGCCGGGCGCAGTCATCTTCTTGACTTCGGCGCAGCCCATGCGGACATAGTCTTCGGCCATTTCCTGGCGAACTTCATCGTGGTCGGAACCTTCGGCGACGACCCAGATCACGCCTTCACGCAGGTTAGCGCGCGACATGGCAACACCGGAGAACTGGAAAGCTTCGGCCTTGGCGCGGCGCGAGCAGGCGGCGATGCACAGGTGGGTGACGCCCTCGTTGGCGATGTCATCCTTGATCATCTGCACGCCTTCGGCATTGCAGAGGAAAGAATGAGACTTCACCAGGGCCATCTTGCCTTCCTTGGCGGCGATCTTCTCCAGCGCGGGGACATTGAGAACATCGCCGATGCCGCAGCCGGAGCAAACGTAGGCAGCGTATTTTGGAGTAGCGGGGGCGTTCATTGAGCGGCCTCCGTGGATGCAGTTTTGTGGATCACCTGGAT
>CAZGOH010000127.1:0-4225 GCA_964527195.1 uncultured Methyloversatilis sp. | reverse complement strand
AAGCCGCCGTTGCCGCCTTCGGGGCCGCCGCGGGCTTCGATGGTGCCGTAGGCGCGGGTGGTGTCGTCGGCCCAGACGATCACCGTGCCGCCGTCGCCGACTTTGGTGGCGTTGGCCTTGAGCGTAGCGTTGGGGCCGAACCAGGTGATCCAGGCGTTCTGGACATCGGGGTTGCCGCCCAGATAATCGCCGCCGACGCGTATCGTGCCGCCGCCGGTTTCGCCGGAAACGTCGATTGTGGCGTTGTCCTTGACCGCGACGCGATGACCGAGCACTTCGACATGCCCGCCGGCCGTGCCGGTGGCCGCGATATGGGCGTCGCCTTCGACGATGGCGTCCTGCGTGGCCTTGAGGAAGATGCGGCCGCCTTCGGCCACCGCGCTGGAGGCATCGAGCGTGCCGCCGTTCTTCACGATCACGCCGGCGATGCCGATGCGGCCGGCTTCGGCGACGAGGCTGCCGAGATTGGTGGCGTTGCCGGCGTCGCCGGTGATGGCCACCTTGACGCCGGGCGTGCCGGTATCGACGAGCTCCACCGTCGCGCCGGCAGCGAGGATCGTCTCGCCGCCGGGCGTGCGGATGAGACCTTCATTGAGCACATTGGCGCCGACCAGATAGACCGAGCCGCCGGAGGGCGTGGCGATGGTGCCGCGATTGACCACATCACCGGCGCCGTCCTGCGCCCGGAAGAAATGGCGCCCGGCCAGAAAATCCGCCGCGCTCACCGGCAGGGTGGAGGCGACGAAGCCGGCGGTATCGATCACCCCACCCGCACCGACGAGGATGCCGGCCGGGTTGACCAGCCACACCTGGCCGTTGGAAGACAGCGTGCCGTAGATCTGACTCATCTGCAGCGCGCCGCCGTTGCCCACCACCTGGTTGAGCACGCTCGAACTGGCCGAAGGTTGCAGGAAGTGCGTGATCTCCCCCGCACCGATGCTGAAGGTGTTCCAGTGAATGACCGCACCGGCGCTGTTGGTGACGGTGAGCGTGTTGCCGCTGGTGGCGAAACTGGCGCTGCCGCCGACCACGACGGGGTCGGTCGGCAAGGCATGGGCGGCGGTGGCGAAACAGGCGGCGACGGCGAGAGCCAGAACCTGCCGGCGCGGCGTGGAGAGGTGCGAACGCGGTTTCATGGAACGGTCCTTCAGAAGCCGACGGTAAGTTTGAAATGGGTACGCCAGTCGCCGCGCTGCTGCTTTTCGAGACCGGGCGGGCCGGGATCGACGATGCGTGCGGAGTCGAGGGTGAAACTGACGTCGCGGCCGATCTGGTAGCGCAGGCCGAGACCGGCTGACGCGATGCGGATGGTGTGGAAGGGAACGACGGCGCCGCCGCTGTTGCGGCCGTAGGCGAAATCGTAGAAGGCGAGGGCGTGCAGGTTGCCCCGTGCGCCCAACGGGCCGGCGAGATTCGGGGTATAGACCTCGAGATTGGCGACATGACCGCCGTCGGCGACGATGGCCCGCTCCTGGAAACCGCGCACCGCCGTGGTGCCGGCCAGGCCGAGCTGTTCGGACAGGGGCAGGCCGCTGCCGGCCAGCTGGCCCTGCACGGCGCCGCGCAACATCCAGCCTTCGACGCGCGCGGCGTAGCTGCCACCGAAACGCAGGGCGTGGAAATCGTCGTCGACCTGGCGGTTGGCGATGAAACTGTAGCGGTCGGTGCGGCCGGTGCCGACGTGGTTGAAGCGCGAGCCGGTCGGCAGGGCGTTCCAGGCGAGGCCGAGACGGTAATCCCACTGGGCGGTCGCCCCGCGCACGGTGGCCTCGTAGCTCACGGAAAGCGGCCGTACGGTGTAAGGGGTGCAGGAAGGATTGATGCCGTTCTGGTCGGGCGTGCAGCGGGTGTCGAGATGCTTGATGTCCCAGCCATAGACCAGCTTCGAACTGTATTCGCCGCGGCGCGGGAAATGGCTGTTCCAGCGCAGCGCGAAGACCTCGCCCTTGCCGGAAAGGCCGAAGCCGGTGTTCTGCACCGAAGGCACGTTCACGTTGGAATTGCCGTAGATCACCTCCAGGCTGTCGCCCAGGCCGTAGAAGGGCTTGCGAAAGGCGAGGCTGAAGACATCGACGCTGACGTCGTCCGGGTGGCCGAGCCAGACGTCGGGCGAGCCGGTGTAGGCCAGGGTGAGGACTTCGTCGCCGCCGAGCAGGTTGGCATCCTGCCAGGCGATGCCGAGACGGTGGCGGCCGGTGTCTCTGGTGCCGGTGTTGTCGAGCGTGACGAAGATGCGGCGCGGGTCATGCTCGACGACCTTGAGGCGGGCATCGACCACGCCGGGCGCATTGCCGGTGGCGAGGGTGACCTCGACCTGCTTGGCCGGGTTCTCGTTGGCGAGCTGGACGTTCTCGGAAATCTTGTTCAGGTTGGGCGGACTGCCTTCCTTGAGGCCGGGCAGCGCAGCGCGAAGGTTGGCTTCGCCGAAGTGGCGGTTGCCACCGATGCTGACCGCGCCCAGCTGCGCCTCGACCACCACCAGGCGCACCACGCCGTCGGCGACTTCCTGCTCGGGCACATGGACATTCACCGCCCCGTAGCCGCGGCGTCGGTAGGCGTTTTCGATCGCTTCGAGCGCCTTCTGGATATCGCCGAAGCCGCGCCCGGCGCCGAGATAGGGGGCGACCAGCGTTTCGAGTTCGGCGCGATCCAGAATCTTGTTGCCGCCGATCTCGAACCGCTTGATTTCGAAAGCGGGAGCTTGCGCGTGCGACGCGCCGACGGCGAACGCCAGCCCGAAGGCAAGCGCATACGCGATGGTTCGATGCTTCATGTGTCCGATTCCCTCTTTGGGCGGCGACCCGCCACCTTGTCCAGACTGGAAATTAGCAAAGCGACATGGTTAAGGCAATTCTTTTTTCACATCAGCACGATATCGTACTGCTCCTGGTTGTAACTTGGCTCCGCGCGCAGGGAGATCGAGCGGCCGACGGCCGCAACCCGGTCAGGCCTGTCCGATTTCGATGACCGGCGTGCCGCTTTCGAGTCCGTCACGCAACGCGGGCAATATCGCGGCGAACACAGCCAACAAGGCATGGCGCCGTACGTTGCCAAGCCTGATCCAGACAATCTGAGGCGGGGTGCCGAAGCGCGATGCCAGATGCTGGAAGTCTTCGTCCATGGTGACGATGGCGCAGGCGTTGGTTTTCGCGAACCGCCAGATACGTTCGTCCGAAGCGTTACCCAGGCCGGCACGCCGGACGTGGCGGGCATCGAAGCCGTTTTCCTTGAGAAAAACGGCCAGCGCCTCGGGAAGCTGGTTGTCGACCAGAAGTTTCAAGCGGCGCGCAGGATCAGGTGATCGCTTTGCTGGGCGGCGTAGCTCAAGGCCGCAAGAATGTCGGCTTCTTCGAGATCGGGATAATCCTCGAGGATTTCCTGATGGCTGGCGCCGGCGGCCAGCAGGCCGAGAACATCCTTGACGCGGATGCGCAGTCCGCGAATGCAGGGGCGCCCGCCGCACTTTCCCGGTTCGACGGTGATGCGTTCGCTGAGATTCATGGTGCCTCCCTCCATCTTCATGCGGGTGATTATCCCCCAAGACGGCGTGGCGGCAACCCGGCCCGGCACAAGCCGTGGGGAATCCGGCTACATCAGCACGATATCGTACTGCTCCTGGTTGTAACTTGGCTCCGCGCGCAGGGAGATCGGGCGGCCGACGAAGTCGGAGAGCATGGCCACCGCCTGCGATTCCTCGTCGAGGAACAGGTCGATGACAGCCGGCGCGGCGAGCACGCGCATTTCCTTCGCGGCGAACTGGCGCGCCTCGCGCAGCAGCTCGCGCAGGATTTCGTAGGCGACGGTCTGCACGGTCTTGACGATGCCGCGCCCGCCGCAGGTGGGGCAGGCTTCGCAGAGGATCTGGGCGAGCGATTCGCGCGTGCGCTTGCGGGTGAGCTCGACGAGGCCGAGCTGGGTGAAGCCATTGACCGAGATGCGCGTGTGGTCGCGCTGCAGGGCGCGCTCCAGCTCGCCGAGCACGGCGGCTTGGTGCTCGGGCGATTCCATGTCGATGAAGTCGACGATGACGATGCCGCCGAGGTTGCGGAGGCGCAGCTGGCGGGCGATGGTCTGCGCCGCTTCGAGGTTGGTCTTGAAGATGGTGTCGCTGAAGTTGCCGGAGTTGCGTGCGCCGACGAAGGCGCCGGTGTTGACGTCGATGGTGGTCATCGCCTCGGTCTGGTCGATGATCAGGTAACCGCCGGACTTGAGGTCGACGCGGCGC
>CAZGOH010000126.1:0-4354 GCA_964527195.1 uncultured Methyloversatilis sp. | reverse complement strand
CCCTACCTCAAACCCGGAACAGCGATGCTATTCCGGCCTACCTGAGTAGTTACCACGTCGGGAGCTATCGAATCACGATCCTGACCAAGGATCATCCCCCGCCTCATGTGCATGTCGTCGGTACTGACGGAAGAGCAAAGATAGCGCTTGATTGCACTGGGGGCAGTGTCGATCTGCTGTGGCACGATGGCATTTCGCGCGCTGACCTTCGCCTGATTCTCACCGAAACGGAAGGGGCAATTCGTAGGCTGTGCGACCAATGGAGGGCAATACATGGACAAATATGACGAAATGATCGACCGCTCCGAAAAACTCTCCGGGTGGCTCGCTACAGCGCCTCGGGCCGCTTCAGCCGGTCTCGATAATGGCCGATTGGTAATCGAATTGACGACGGGGGTCGTTCTCGTGGTGCCGTGGTCGCAAATCCATCTCGGAAAAACCATCCCCACATCTGTTGTCATTCTGGGCGGGGGGCTTGATCTCTACTTCCCGGACCTGGACGAATCCCTATTCCTTCCTGATCTGCTTGCTGAAATCACAAGCTACAGGCAGGCGGCATAGCTCGGGTCTGAGGGATAGATGCGGGATACTCGCCCACTGACTGCTTCTCGGCCTTTGCTGCCGCTGGCAGCCCTGTAGTTATCCGGCCGCACTACATCCGGAAGGAGCCATTCAGCCTCATCACTTGCTTGCCGCAGATTCCTGCGAGTCAGGCAGCATCCATCTTTCCTTCAGTCCCGGCATCTTCAGTGCCCTCTCCAATGCCATATCGCTGGCCTGCGCAAAATTCATCTGCGCGTAACCGGGAATCCGAGCCTGCGCCAGCAAGGCTGCCAGCGCCGACCATGCGTTGGCATCCTGCCCCTCCAGGGCCGCGCGTCCTACGGCAGACGCTTCCAGTAGTTCTTCGGGCGGGAGACCATAGCGAATCGAAACGATCCACACCGTCAGAAAGTCGCAATACGCCTCTTCCAGGTCGAGTTCATGGAACAAAGCGGGATCGCAATCCTTCCCGCACCCTCTGGCGTGAGCCTGAGGATGTGCATGCAATTTCCAAGCGGCATGCGCCATTTCATGCCCAGCCGTCAGCGCCAGCGTCAGTTCTTCGCCAATTTGGCGCACCATGGCTTCCGACAAACGCTGCCATTGGGGAATGCCGATGCCGACAGGCGACACGGCGATTTCATCGCTGTGGCGGCGAATCAAGGCACCGTTCGAGAACAGCGCATCGGCAACGAGTCCGCACCGCCCCAGGTGCCGACTATCGTCGGGAGAAAGTTCGTAGCAGTCGATCCTCAACCTCTCCTCGCCGTCCTTTCGAGCGAGATAGCGCTGCGCCGTAACACGGTTCGTGGTCCAGATGCGCACATCGGCCGGAAAGCCCCGGGCACGCGCGGACGTGACGAGGTCTGCCATCATCGGCTGGTAGAACGACATCGCTTCCGCCGCCACCGCATTCCTTGCCATCTCTCCGCGTAAGGCTCTGCGCATCGCCTCCGGCCCTTCGCCATAGGCATGATGGATCGCCACGAGAAATTCAGGCCACGACGGCAGCAAACGCCCCATGGCGGTGCTCCGCAAGGCCTCCCATGCTGCCTCGGGTTCGCCGGTTTCCTTGCCCAGCAGAATGCGGGCGGCGCGCTTTTGCAGTTCCAAGCCCTGCTCGATCCCAGTTTCGGACAACTCCATGCCAAAGAGACCCGGCAGAGTCCAGTGCGTTGGCTTGCCCGTCAGGAAGGCATCCATGTTCCGCCACAGCAGCCAGGCTTGCCGGGCGGTGTCGTGCCGCGCATTTGTGCCGGGTGGCAACAGGATGCCCAGGGCGGCCGCATCGGCCTCCACTTCGGCGCGCAGCATGTCCAGATCAGTGGTATCCACATCTATCCAGAGATCCTGGCGGCAATGTCGTCGCTCATGCGCGGTCAGCATTTCGACCAGCAAGTTGAAATCGGCCTGCGGCGAGAATGCAAGGATGCTGCGAATCTCCTCCGTTCGAACGAGCACAAGGCAGGCACGGCGCTGCCCCGGCTGAAAACGGATCGCGTAGGAATCCAGCCCTCCTGCGCGGAACGCAGCATGCTCACCGAATGCCTCCATCAAGTCCGGTTCCGCGCTAACTTCTCTGGCGATGCGTCGTGCTTCGCTCGCCGCCCGTTTTGCATCTTCGGCCTGCCCGGTGACGATGACGACCGCTTCGACGATGTCACCAACTTCGCGGTTCTGGCTGCCCCCACCAACCAGCAAAGCGAGAGCCGATGCAAGAATCAGCACCGCACTCATCTCAAACCACAGCTTTCACCCGTTCTGCAATGGGCGGATGCGTCTGGAAGATGTCCCACTTCGAATAGCGCTTCACCATGCCATTCACCTCGGCGAGCTTTTTCAGCGCGGACTGGAAGGTCGCCACGTCGCCGGTCGCCATGACGGCGAAACGGTCGGCCTGCCGCTCGAAGCGACGCGAGAGGAACTTGAACATCACACCCCAGTAGAGGCCAAGGGCGATCAGCACCGTCCAGATCGAATCGCCCAGCAGATCGAACTGCGCCAGCGCATCGACCAGACGCGGGATGATGAACACGCCTCCAAGGGCGAAGCCGAGATACCACCACAGATGCCGGTGGCGGATGTGCCCCACCTCGTGAGCAAGGATGGCGCGGATTTCGGCCACGCTGAAGGTGTCCAGCATGTGGTCAGTGAGGTAGATGCGCCGCAGCTTCGGCCACAGGCCGGCGACTAGCGCGTTCGCTACCCGCGTTTCGCCGAGTTTCAGCACGCGTACCTGATCGATGCCGACGCCTGCCTGCGCGCACAGATCACGCGCCATCGCGGCAACCGGATGCTCCGCCGGCAGTGGCACGGTCGGGTTGGCCAGTTGAATTTGCCAAGGCGAGAGGCTATGCACGACCAACAGGAAACCGGCCAGCACCAGTGCCAAAGTCACCACTTCGCCGCGTGCAATGAACTGCGACACGAAGGGCGTGATCACGCCAATCCACAGCATCAGCGGAAGGAAGCCGGCCAGGGCGCCGCGCAGGGTCAATTTGAGCTGGGCCTTGCGCACGCTGCTGCCCTGTGCCTGCTTGGCGATCCGGTCGAGCCGCAGCCAAGGCAGCGAATACAAGCTGTAATACAGCACCACAAGCACCATGCCCAGGATGGACAGGATGGCCGCCGTCGCCGCTTTCCCGATAACTCCCTTCAACAGACCGGCGAATGCGCCCATCTGGTCGAGAAACCAGGCCGGTGTCGCCATGTGCTCTCCCCAGTTCAGCATGATCGACCAGAGCAGGCCCGTCTGGACAAGGATGACCGGCGTGATCACCCAGGACAGGCGATAACGCCGCCGTGCCTGCTCCTCGGGCGAGACGTCGAGCAGGCCGCGTTCGAGATGACGGCCAACCAGCACCACGGCCAACAGGGGCAGGACGAACGATGCGAACAACATCAGGTCAGCCATGATGAACTCCGTTCAATGCACGCTCGCGCGCCGCATCGAGCAAATGACGACAGCCCTCCAAACCAAAATCGTAATAACCCTGCATGCACGTTTCGAAATACGTTGCCCCTGGGGGATCAGGTCGGTCGATGGTATTCATGCCGTCGGCGGTCATCTCGTAGATGAGGAATTCTTCGGGCAGTTCGCCGGTCGGGAGTTTGAGAGCGCTGCCCGGCAGCATGCGCGGCGCATAGAGCCATGGGGCGCCCTCGTATTGGTCGAGCGCCCGACGGGCCGCATCGCTGATGCGCCACAGGGCCAACGGAACCATTGCGCCTGCCTTCGGCACCACGGTCAGCACGCCACGGCGAAATTCCAGCTGCCAGTCGCGCAGCAGGGCGGTGCCGATGGGATCTGCTTCGTTTTTGGTACGTGCCAGCATCTGACGGCGGTTCATGTTCGAGCCGTAAGCAGCGTAAGTGATCATCACAACCGCACCGGGTTCGAATCAGGGAATTCTTGCACGATCAGTTCCATCGCTGCCGCGACGAAGGGATGCCAGATCCCGTAGTCATCGGAAAATCCCACCGTCCCGTGGCCTTCCGGGCGGAACACGCCGAGCGCCCATTTGTCTTTGCCTTCGCTGACCAGGAAGGGACTCGACTCGGCCGCAACCATGAACAGCGGAAACATCGTATCCCCCACATACACGGCAGCAAGGTAGCGGTACTGCACCAAGCCGCTCGACCGCAGGTTGTCGTAGAAGACCACCCGCAGGCCCGGTGCGCCGCCAAAGCTCTTCACTATTTCGCCATATTCGATGGGCGGCAGGTAGTGCCAGGTCGGTAATGCTTTGGTTGGGTTGAGCTTCTTGCAAAACCCACCGTCTGATCGATTTTTCTTGCCGCACGGTGGGCC
>CAZGOH010000125.1:0-4532 GCA_964527195.1 uncultured Methyloversatilis sp. | reverse complement strand
ACGATCTCGCCGCGCTGCACCTTCGAGGGCATGCGCAGGTGCGCCGAAAAATAATATTCGGCCGCCAGTTCTTCCAGTTCCGCGAGCGGCGTCGGGCGTTTCCTGGCGCAGCCCTTGCACAGTTTGCGCGTCAAGCGCTGGGCGAGCACGCCGGTCAGCGCGTCCGAGAGGTTGAAGGGATCGATGCCGATGTCGAGCAGGCGCGCTGCCGTTTCGGAAGCGGAATTGGTATGCAGCGTGGACAGTACCAGGTGGCCCGTCATCGAGGCCTCGATGGCGATGCCGGCGGTTTCCAGGTCGCGCATCTCGCCGATCATGATGATGTCCGGGTCCGCGCGCAGAAAGGCGCGCAGCGCCATGGCGAACGTCCAGCCAATGTGCGGGTTCACCTGCACCTGGCAGACGTGCTTCTGGACGATCTCGATCGGATCTTCCGCCGTCCAGATCTTGCTTTCCGGCCGGTTCAGCTCGCGCAGCACCGAGTGCAGGGTGGTCGTCTTGCCGCTGCCGGTCGGGCCGCAGACCAGCAGCAGGCCGTAGGGGCGCAACACCAGGCGGCGGAACACTTCCAGATCGCGCTGACTCATGTGCAGGTTGTCGAGCGGGATCGGGTCGCCGGCGTGCAGCAGGCGAATCGTCACGTTCTCGATGCCGCGCACGGTGGGAATGGTCGCCACGCGCAGGTCGATGCGCTGCCGCGTCGGGCGCATGAAGCTGATCTTGCCGTCCTGCGGCATGCGTCGCTCGGCGATGTTGAGGCTCGACATGATCTTGATGCGCGAGACGACGGCGCGGTGGTAGCTCGCCGAATACTGCGAGTAATCCTCCATGCGGCCGTCGCGGCGGAAGCGGATGCGCGCCAGCGCATCGCCGGGAAAGCTTTCGATATGGATGTCCGAAGCGCCGATCTCCGCCGCGTCGGAGATGATCTTGTTGACCAGGCCGACGATGGTCGCGTCGTTCTGCGATACCTCGCTGTCTTCCGACGACTCTTCGCTTTCCGCGCCGCCGAGCGCGTCCGTCGCGCCGCCGAGCGCCTGCTTGCGCCAGCGACTGGAATTCCTGGTTGCCCTGCCGTACCGATCGCACCTGGCCATATTCGCCGAGCCGGCTGGTGATCTGGGCGGAGGACGCCATCACCAGTTCGACCTTGAGCTTGGTGAGGAAGGCGAAATATTCGCGCCCCTCGAAGCCGAACGGATTTTCCACGGCGAGGAACAGCGTGCCCCGGTGCGAGACGATGGGCACCACCTGATGTTTGCGCGCCACGTCGAGCGTGATGATCTTGAGCAGATCGGGGGGAGGCTGGAAACGCTTGAGGTTAACCATCAGCACGCCCTGCTGCATGCACAGCACGCGCACGATGGTCTCCGTATCGACCAGCCCCAGCGATTGCAGGATCTTGCCCATCGGCTCGTGCTTGCGGCCGCCCTGTTTTTGCAACATGAGGGCGCGATCGATGTCCGTGTCGGCGAGGGATGCGTGCTCCTTGAGGATGTCGAGCATCAGGCGGGAATCGCGTTCCGGCAGCCGCTCGCCCTTGGCGCGTCGCTGGAGAACGCCGATCAGCTCGTCAAGGGTGGTCAGCTCCGGCCAGCGCGATTTCTCCTCGACCGGCTCGGCCTCCTCGGCTTGCGACCCGGTTGCCGTCGCAGCGTCCGGCGGCGCGGCGGACGTTTCCGTCGAACCGGACTTCGGGGTGCCGTCGTCGAAGGCGATGCCCTGGTCGATCACGGGCGGGGCCGCGTCGTTCCCATGCAGGCGCGGAAAACGGGATTCGTGCAGGGCCTTCAGGGCGGTCAGTTCGCCGAGCACCGCGAAGCTGAGTTCGGGGCGCGACGCGTTTTCCGAGTAGATCATCTCCTCGAGTAGCGTAACGCAGGCCGGGCTGCCCCAGGTGGCGTCGATTTTGGCGGCAATGCCGGCGTGGCGGGCGATCAGGTGGAAGGGCGGGGTGGCCGCGCCTTCCTCGCAGGCAGCCACCAGATTCGGGTAGGGCGGCCTGTTCGTCGTTTCTGTTTCAACTTTCATGGGTTGCATCTAGGGTGGTGAAACCGGGAACATTGAGTACGGCACGCATGTCGAGGTCGCGGAAGCGACCGATCGCGATCCGCAGGATCCAGAGCAGCAGCTTGTTGCCGAGACGGGGGTAGGTGAAGAGGATTTCGGTGAGTTCCGCGCGCGTCAGCACCGCGAAGCAGACCGGATCGATGGTGGTGCAGGAGGCGAAACGATGCTCGCCGTCGATCAGGGACATTTCGCCGAGCAGGCTGCCGGGGCCGACCACTGCGAGCGTCACCGGGTCGCCCCGGAGGGACATCTTCGACACCTGCACCTTGCCGCTCAGGGTGATGACCATGAAGTCGCCCTCGCGCCCTTCCTCGAGAAACACCTTGCCGGGCGGTGCGGCGAAACAATGCATGTACTCGCACAGATGGTCGCAATCCTCGCGCGTGAATTCCTCGAAGAACGAGCTTTGACTGATCGTCTCGAAAATCTGTCGCGTGAAAACCTTCGCGCCTCCCAGATACTCCAGGTCACGAAAAAGCACCTCTTCCATGATTCATCCCCCCGCCATGCCGGCGCGAACCGAGTGGGTGATTATGACACGGCAACGCCCGGGCGTCGCCGTGTCGCGACATCACTCGACACGCACCGCGACATACGCGTCGTCGGCGTCGTCCCGCCGTTGCTCTATCATTCCGGAACCAAAACAAACAGAGTGGAGTGATTCATCATGACGACGCAAACTGCCGGCGGAATACCCGCCACGCTGATTCCGGGGGATGGCATCGGCCCCGAAATTACCGAAGCAACCCTGGCCGTGCTCGATGCGCTCGGGGCGCCCTTCGTCTGGGACCGGCAGGTGGCCGGCGCCGGCGGGGTGGCCGCCTGCGGCGAGCCGCTGCCGAAGGCCTGCCTGGAAAGCATCCGCACGACCCGCCTGGCGCTCAAGGGTCCGCTGGAAACCCCGGTGGGCGGCGGCTACCGTTCCGTCAATGTGCAGCTGCGCGAGGAGTTCAAGCTCTACGCCAACCTGCGCCCGGCGAAAACCATCATTCCCGGCGGCCGCTTCGACAACATCGACCTGGTGCTGGTGCGCGAGAACAACGAAGGTCTCTACATGGGCTACGAGCACTTCATCCCGATTGACGGTGATGCGCACGCGGTGGGCATGTCCACCGGCGTGAACACCCGCCAGGGCTGCCGCCGCATCTGCCGCTTCGCCTTCGATTACGCCGTGAAGCAGGGACGCAAGAAGGTGACAGCGGTGCACAAGGCCAACATCATGAAGGCGCTGACCGGCATCTTCCTCGAGACGGCGCGCGAGATTTACGACACCGAGTACAAGGACAAGTTCATCTTCGAGGAAATCATCGTCGATGCCTGCGCGATGAAGCTGGTGATGAACCCGTGGCAGTTCGACATGCTGGTGACGACGAACCTGTTCGGCGACATTCTCTCCGACGAGATTGCCGGCCTGATCGGCGGGCTGGGCATGGCGCCGGGCGCCAACATCGGCGAAAAGGCCGCGATCTTCGAAGCGGTGCATGGCTCGGCGCCGGACATCGCCGGCAAGGGCATCGCCAACCCGATCGCGCTGATGCTGGCCGCCGCGATGATGCTCGACCATGTCGGCCGCCTGGATCTCGGCAGCCGTCTGCGCAAGGCCATCGACGAAACGCTCAACATCGACAACATTCGCACCGGCGATCTTGGCGGTAAGGCGGGCACCAGGGAATTCGCCGCGGCCCTCGTCAAGCGCGTACAGGCCGGCGCCTGACCGCCTTATAACAGTACCCGCTCGATGCCGCCCGCCCCGGCGGCATCGACGTAGTCTTGCAACCAGCGCTCGCCGAGCAGGCGGCGCGCGAGTTCGACGACGATGTAGTCGGCCTCGACCGGGGCATCCTCGCGGTAGCGCGCCAGCCCCTGCAGGCAGCTCGGGCAACTGGTCAGGATTTTTGTCGCCGTCCCGCCAGGGCCGACTTTCAGTTTCTCCACACCCGCCCCGATCTCCTGCTGCTTGCGGAAACGCACCTGCGTCGACACGTCGGGGCGCGTCACCGCCAGCGTGCCGGATTCGCCGCAGCAACGGTCGGAGAGCAGCACCTCGCGGCCCATCAGCGCCTGCGTCACCTTGAGCGGGTTGTGGCGCTTCATCGGCGTGTGGCAGGGGTCGTGGTAGAGGTAGGGAATGCCCTGCACCCCGTCGAGGCGGATGCCTTTCTCGAAGAGATATTCGTGGATGTCGATGAGCCGACAGCCGGGGAAGATGCGCTCGAACTGGTATTTCTCGAGCTGGTCCATGCAGGTGCCGCAGCTGACGACCACCGTTCGGATGTCGAGATAGTTGAGCGTGTTGGCGACGCGGTGGAACAGCACGCGGTTTTGCGTCGTGATCGCGTGGCCCTTGTCCGCGTCGCCGCCCGAGGTCTGCGGATAGCCGCAGCACAGGTAACCGGGCGGCAGCACGGTGGTGGCGCCGACATGCCAGAGCATCGCCTGCGTGGCGAGACCGACCTGCGAGA
>CAZGOH010000124.1:1796-4557 GCA_964527195.1 uncultured Methyloversatilis sp. | reverse complement strand
ACTTCTCGAAGATCAACCCACATGCCGCTTAACCCACTCGAAATTCAACAGAGCCCTTTTTAGGCTCTGTTGAATTTTGAGTGGGTGCTGGCGTCATACGCGGGACGGGCTGGGCGGACGGCAACCCCAGATTCCCCACCCCTATCCCCGCCCCAAGGCGGGGAAGTCCTCGCCGCCGGACGGGCTCGGGAGCAGGCGCCGCAAGGCTTTGCCTGCCCCAAGCCCTTGAGCGTAGGGGTGGCCCCTGCCACGTCAAGGGTTCGCTGCGCCGGGCTTCGCCCGCCCTTGACCCGGCCGGCCCCACCCAGCCGGATGCCCAGTTCACCCACTCGAAATTCAAAAGAGGCTCTTTTTAGGTCGTGCGGGGACGGAAGTCCATGGACCCGGTGGACTACCGGCAGGGAAGGCCCGGGCCGAAAGTCGGCCCCGGCGGCACGGCGTCAGTGGCGGGCGGGCCTGCCCTGGCCGGGAAGGCCGTTGATCAGGATCGCCAGTTGCAGGCGGTCGCGCACCTTCAGGACATCGAAGATGTTGTGCAGGTGGGCCTTGACGGTGCGCTCGGCGATGTCGAGCTTGAGCGCGACTTCCTTGTTGGTGCCGCCGGCGGCGACGGCCAGGGCGACCTCGCGCTCGCGCGGGCTCAACTTGTCGAGCGGGCCGCCGGCCTGCGGACGCTGGCCGCGGGCGCCGAGAGCGACGAGCAGGCGGCGCAGCAGGTCGGGGCCGACCCACAGCCCGCCATTTTCGATCACCGTCTCGATCTGCTGCAAGACGTCGGCGATCGCCAGCGCGCCGGTATAGCCGGCCGCGCCGGCTTCGAGCACGGCCAGGCCCTCGTCGTCGTGGGGCACGTTCGAGAGCACGACCACCGCGCAACCCGGGGTGTTCTTGCGCAATTCGGCCACCACGCCGTCCGGCCGGCGCACGTGGGTGTCGATGTGCAGCCAGAGCACGGCCCCGCCGGGTTCGGCGAGCTTCTCGCCGGGGGCCGGATAGGCGCGAATCTCCGCGCCGGGAAAGGCGCCCCGCCAACCGGGTAGCGGCACGTCGCGCCGCGTGAGGAAAATCTGCCGTTTCATGCTGGTTCCTCCCTCAACGTTCCGACAGGGCGTGCATCTTGGCGCGCAGCACCGGCTTCATCAGGTACGAAAGCACGGTTTTCTTGCCGGTGCGAATATCCACCTCGGCGACCATGCCGGGCATGATCGGCAGGTTTTCGCCGAGGCTGGGTTTCAGGGTGCGCACGCGAACGATGTAGAAGGTGTTGCCCTTCTCGTCGGTGATGGTGTCGGCGCCGATATGGTCGAGCACCGCCTCGAGGCCGCCGTAGATGGCGAAATCGTAGGCGGTGAAGCGCACGATGGCTTCCTGGTCGGGGCGCAGGAAGGCGATGTCCTTGGGCTGGATGTTGGCCTCGATCAGCAGCGTGTCTTCGAGCGGCACGATCTCGACGATCGGGTTGCCGGGCTGCACGACGCCGCCGACGGTATTGAACAGCAGGCGCTTGACGGTGCCGCGCACCGGCGAGGTGACGTTGGAATGCTTGACGCGGTCGGAGAGCGCGGTGCTGCTTTCGGACAGCGCGTTGATCTTGGCCGAGATGTCGGCGAGCTGGATGCGCGCGTCGTTGCGGAAATTGAGCTCGACCTCCTCGATCTTGCGGGTGGCCTCGGCGACGGCGGCGTGGATGCGGTTGATGTGGGCCGCCGCCTGGTCGCGCTCGCCGCGGAAGCGGCCGAGGTCGCGCTCGAGGCGCAGGATCTCCACCTCGGAAACCGCACCGGTGCCCAACAGCGGCCGGGTGGCGTTGAGTTCCTGCTGGGTCAGGTCGAAGCCGTTGGACGCGGCATCGCGCCGGGCACGCACCTCGATCAGCTCCTGGTTACGCTGGGCGAGCTGCTGGCGGGCGATGCCGATCTGGGCTTCCATCTCCATGCGGCGCGAGGTGAACAGGCTGAGCTCCTGCGCGGCGATCTGCGGGAACTCCTTTTCCACTTCCGGCGGCATGGCGAGCGGCCGGCTCTCGGCGAGCGCCGTCAGGCGCGCCGCCTTGGCGCGCAGCGACATGTACTCGGCGCGGTTTTCGCGCAGCGAGGAAACGAAGCGGGTCTCGTCGATCTTCAGCAGCAGTTCGCCCTTGTCGACCACCTGGCCTTCGCGGACGAGGATTTCGGAAACGATGCCACCATCCACCGACTGGATCACCTGCAACTGGCTGGAGGGAATCACCTTGCCGGAGCCGCGCGTCACCTCGTCGACCTCGGCGAAATAGGCCCAGACGATCAGGAGCAACAGCACGAGGCCGACGGCACGCAACACCGCGCGGGCGCGCACCGGTTCCTGCTGCAGGCGCGCCCATTCGGCGTCGCTGACCCAGTCGAGGTCTTCCTCGGTGTGATCAGGCACCCAGCGGCCGAACAGGCGATCGATGAAACCGCTGGAGCGCTTGGTCTGGCCGGACTTGCCGGGCGGGCGGTGCGGCGCGTTCATGCGGCTTTCTCGATGCGGCCCTGGCGCAGGGCCTCGACGACGCGGTCCTTCGGTCCGTCGGCGACGATCTTGCCGTTATCGACGACGATCAGGCGCTCGACGAGGTCGAGCAGCGTGGTGCGGTGGGTGACGATCACCATGGTCTTGCCGGCGGCGAAGGAACGCAGGTTCTGCTTGATGGTTTCCTCGCTGGAGTGGTCCATCGCTCCGGTAGGTTCGTCGAGATGCGGCGCGGCGAGCAGGATGTTTTCCTTGAGCGTGCCGAAGAACA
>CAZGOH010000124.1:0-1696 GCA_964527195.1 uncultured Methyloversatilis sp. | reverse complement strand
TCGTCGAGATGCGGCGCGGCGAGCAGGATGTTTTCCTTGAGCGTGCCGAAGAACAGCGTGGCGTCCTGCGGCACGTAGCCGATGTTGCGGCGCAGCTGCACCGGATCGAGCTGGCGGATGTCCACGCCGTCGATGCGCACCGCGCCGGCCTTGGGGTGGTAGAGGCCGAGGATCAGGCGCAGCAGCGTCGACTTGCCCGAGCCGACGCGACCGATGATGCCGACGTGCTCGCCGGCCTTGATGCGCAAGGAGAGCTTGCGCAGCGCCTCGCCGTTGTCGCCGGGGTAGCCGAATTCCACGTCGCGGAACTCGATGTCGCCGCGGAACACCGGCCGGCTGACGAAGCTGGTGTCGTTTTCGCGCTCGGTTTCCTTGCCCATGATTTCGTTGAGCGAGGTGAGCGCGGTGGTGGCGTTGTGATACTGGGTGAGCAGGCCGGCGAGCTGGCCAAAGGGCGCCATGGCGCGCGCCGTCAGCATGGTGCAGGCGATCAGACCGCCCATGGTGAGCGCCGCCTCGCCGATGCGATAGACGCCGACGACGATCACCGACAAGGTCACCAGCTGCTGCACCCAGGCGGCACTGTTGGTGGTGGAGGCGGCCAGCAGGCGCAGCTGGTTGGAGACGCGGGCGAGAAAGATCGCGCTGCGCTCCCACTTGCGCTGCATGACGCTTTCGGCGCCGACGGCCTTGATGGTCTCGAGGCCGACCAGGCTCTCGACCAGGTTGGCGTTGCGCATGGCGCCGGCACGGTAGGTGGTTTCCGCCAGGTCGTGCATCTTCGCCTGCACCAGCCAGGCGTAGCCGATCACCAGCGCCATGCCGGCCAGCACGGGAATGAACATCGGCAGGTCGATCCAGGCCATGACCAGGATGAACAGCAGGGCGAAGGGCAGGTCGATGAGGGCGGCCACCGTGGCCGAGGTGATGAAGTCGCGCACCGTTTCGAAGGAACGCAGGTTGGCGGCGAAGGAGCCGGCCGACACCGGACGGTTCTCCATGCGGATGCCGAGCACGCGCTCCATGATGCGCGACGACAGGTCGACATCGACGCGCTTGCCGGCCAGATCGATGAAATAGCCGCGCATCATGCGCAGCACGAAGTCGAAAAACAGCACCAAGCCGATGCCGGCGGCGAGCACCCAGAGGGTTT
Organism: uncultured Methyloversatilis sp.; assembly: GCA_964527195.1. Lineage (GTDB taxonomy): Bacteria > Pseudomonadota > Gammaproteobacteria > Burkholderiales > Rhodocyclaceae > Sulfuricystis. The sequence continues at coordinate 543 of CAZGOH010000124.1, read as the reverse complement.
CGACGGCCTGGTTGGGCACGACGCGGTCATACACGTTCATGATGAACAGCGGCATGGCCAGCGCGAAGACGTTGATCAGGCCGGCAGCGAAGAGCACGTCGCGATAGACGGGGAAGTTTTCCCAGATCGCGCCCCAGAACCAGTGGCGGCGCTGCACCTTGCCGACTTCGGGCGTGCGGCGGTCGAAACGGAATTCGGGGCGGGCGAAGATGCTCAGCCCGGTGTAGCGGGCTTCGAGCTCGGCGCGGGAAATGGTGGCGGCGGCCTCGCCGAGTTCCGGGAAGATGACACGCGCGCTCCGGCCGTCGTCATCCCAGCCGACCAGCAGGCAGGCACCCTCGCCCTCGAGCAGCAGCACGACGGGCAGCAGACCGGTCTCGATGGCGGCCAGGTCGCGCCGCAGGATCTTGCTGGCGATGCCGGCGCGCTTGGCGGCGCGACCGAACAGCGAGGGAGTGAGCTTGTGCTCGACCAGCGGCAAGCCGGCCGAGAATGCCTCGCGCGACTGTGGCATGCCGTGCAGGCGAGCGAGATGGAAAAGGC
>CAZGOH010000123.1:0-4569 GCA_964527195.1 uncultured Methyloversatilis sp. | reverse complement strand
CCGCGAGGGCGGTCGTACCGTCGGCGCCGGCGTCGTCGCGAAAATCGTCGAGTAAAAAGAATAGTACTTGCACAGTGGTCGAAAGGGCGGCATAATTTCGCCCTTTCGCGTTCCGGGTTAGCCCGTTGCTCTTTGAGGAAATTCAATGCAAAGCCAGAAAATCCGCATCCGCCTGAAGGCGTTTGATTATCGTCTAATTGATCAGTCGGCCTTGGAAATTGTGGATACGGCAAAACGCACTGGCGCCGTGGTGCGCGGTCCGGTGCCCTTGCCTACGCGGATTGAGCGTTACGACATTCTGCGTTCACCGCATGTGAACAAGACGTCGCGCGATCAGTTCGAAATCAGAACCCACCTCCGTCTTATGGACATTATCGATCCGACAGATAAAACCGTCGATGCGCTGATGAAGCTTGATCTGCCGGCCGGTGTTGATGTTGAGATCAAGCTTCAGTAGGTTCTTGTGGCAAGTTGATTGTCTATTTGGTTGATTTGATTTTTTTGCAGCGGTTTGGGTCCGGCCAATCGTAGCCGGTTTCAGGAGAAGAAAATGAGTTTAGGCCTTGTAGGACGCAAGGTCGGCATGATGCGGGTATTCGCCGAGGATGGTGCTTCAATCCCGGTCACCGTGCTCGACGTGTCGAACAATCGCGTTACGCAAATCAAGACCCCGGGAGTCGACGGTTACGCTGCAATTCAGGTTGCGTTTGGCGGTCGGCGGGCTTCGCGGGTCAATAAGGCGGTGGCGGGTCATTTCGCCAAGGCCGGCGTGGAAGCTGGTGTATCCATGACGGAGTTCCGTGTCGATGATGCGCGCATCGGTGAGTTCAAGCTAGGCGATGTGTTGGCCGTGAACATATTTTCGGCCGGGCAAAAGGTAGATGTCGTAGGGACGTCGATCGGCAAGGGCTTTTCCGGTTCGATCAAGCGACATAATTTTTCCTCAAACCGGGCTTCGCATGGAAACTCGGTGTCCCACAATTCACCGGGCTCAATATCGATGGCGCAAGATCCGGGCAGAGTCTTTCCGGGCAAGCGAATGGCTGGTCACCTTGGGGATGTGCGCAGGACGGTCCAGAATCTGGAGGTCGTGCGAATCGATGAGGGGCGGCAACTTCTGTTGGTCAAGGGCGCGGTGCCGGGTGCTCGCGGTGGTGATGTGGTAATTAGTCCGGCGATCAAGTCCGGAACTACCGCGGATAAGTGAGGACGTCCATGGAATTGAAAGTGATCAATGAGCAAGGGGATGCGGCGGATACGCTGAGCGTATCGGACAGTTTGTTCGGCCGCGAATTCAACGAGGCGCTCGTCCACCAGGTCGTTGTTGCGTATCAGGCGAATGCACGTGCCGGCAATCGCGCGCAGATGACTCGCGCGGAAGTGAGGCACAGTACAAAAAAGCCGTGGCGCCAGAAGGGTACCGGTCGTGCGCGTATTGGTACTACCGCCAGCCCGCTCTGGCGTGGCGGTGGTCGTGCGTTTCCCAACTCCCCGGACGAGAATTTTTCCCATAAGTTGAATCGCAAGATGTACCGAGCTGGTGTGGCGGCGATTCTGTCACAGCTTGCTCGGGAGGGGCGTCTGTCAATTGTCGAGAATTTTGAGGTCGAGGCACCGAAGACGCGCCTGATTGTCCAGAAGCTTAAGTCTCTGGGGATCGATTCGGCCCTCGTTCTTACCGAGGATTTAAATGACAATCTGATGCTCGCGGCAAGGAATCTTCCCAATGTTCTCGTGCTCGAGTCCAGGCATGCCGATCCCTTGTCCTTGATTCGTTTTCCTCGTGTCGTAATGACCAAAGCGGCGGTTACCAAACTGGAGGAGCTTTTGGGATGAGCACAATTAAATTCAGCCAGGAACGTTTGCTGCAGGTGTTGCGTGCTCCCCAGATTTCCGAGAAGGCAACCATGTTGGCCGAGCGCGCGAACCAAGCCGTCTTCATTGTTTCGTCGGATTCAACGAAGCCGGAAATCAAGGCGGCGGTCGAAATGCTTTTCAAGGTCAGTGTTGTCGGCGTCAGTGTTTCCAACCTGAAGGGGAAGAAAAAACGGTTTGGTCGCGGAATGGGGCGTCGTAGCGATGTGCGCAAAGCCTACGTGCGCATCGCCGAAGGCCAGGAAATTAACTTCGCCGAAGGGGGCGCATAATGGCACTCGTCAAAGTCAAACCAACTTCGGCCGGGCGTCGGGCGCTTGTGAAGGTGGTCAATCCCGATCTGCACAAGGGTCGTCCTCATCAAGCGCTTGTCGAAAAGAAAACGAATACCGCCGGGCGCAACAATCATGGACATATCACCACGCGGCACAAGGGTGGTGGCCACAAGCAACACTATCGTGTCATTGATTTTAAGAGAAACAAAGATGGGGTCGTCGCCAGGGTCGAACGATTGGAGTACGACCCGAACAGGTCCGCCAATATTGCGCTTCTCTGCTATGCGGATGGTGAGCGTCGCTACATCATTGCACCGAAAGGGATACAGGTAGGCCAAGAAGTTGTAAGCGGTTCAGAATCGCCGATCAAGCCGGGCAATGCGCTGCCGATACGCAACATACCTGTCGGTAGCACGATACATTGCATCGAGATCATGCCTGGCAAGGGTGCGCAGCTTGCGCGTGCCGCAGGGACGTCGGTGCAATTGCTTGCCCGTGAGGGAGGTTACGCTCAGGTGCGGATGCGTTCTGGAGAAATCCGTCGCATTCACGTTGAGTGTCGTGCCACGATCGGAGAGGTTGGCAACGAAGAAAACAGTCTCAGAAAGATTGGCAAGGCAGGTGCGAATCGATGGAGAGGCGTACGCCCGACTGTTCGTGGTGTCGCGATGAACCCGATCGACCATCCGCACGGTGGCGGCGAAGGGCGCACGGGTGAAGGTCGTGTTCCGGTCAGCCCGTGGGGGCAGCCGACCAAGGGCTATCGTACGCGCAGCAGCAAGCGTACGGACAACATGATTGTCCAGCGCCGTCACAAGCGCTAAGAGGTAAGAAATGGCACGCTCAATTAAAAAAGGTCCCTTTGTTGATGGCCACCTTCTGAAGAAAGTCGATGCGGTACGGGCGAGCAGTGACAAGCGGCCCATCAAGACATGGTCACGCCGTTCAACGATCCTGCCTGACTTCATCGGACTAACTATCGCGGTGCATAACGGTAAACAGCATATCCCCGTCTACGTCTCCGAAAATATGGTCGGACACAAACTGGGCGAGTTTGCTTTGACGCGTACCTTTAAAGGGCATGCGGCGAGCAAAAAAGCGAAGAAATAAGGATTGATGCCCATGGAAACTAATGCAATTTTGCGTGGCGTGCGGCTTTCTGCACAAAAAGGCAGATTGGTGGCTGATCTCGTGCGTGGCAAGGCTGTCGACCAAGCCCTGAACATTTTGTCTTTCTCGCCGAAAAAGGGTGCCGTGATAGTCAAAAAGGTGCTTGAGTCTGCAATCGCGAATGCAGAGCATAACGACGGTGCTGATATTGATGTATTGAGGGTCAAGAGAATTCACGTTGAGCAGGGTACGGTTCTGAAGCGATTCACGGCGCGCGCAAAGGGGCGTGGTAACCGTATCAGCAAGCAGACGTGTCACATCTATGTGACGGTCGGCGAATAAAAAGGACAGTAAATGGGACAGAAAATTCATCCGACCGGCTTTCGTTTGTCTGTCACGCGGGACTGGTCTTCGCGCTGGTTCGCAAACTCGAAGGCGTTTCCCGGGATGCTCAGGGAAGATATAGCTGTTCGCGATTATCTGAAGAAGAAACTTTCGCACGCATCGGTGGGCCGCATCGTCATTGAGCGCCCTGCCAAGAATGCGCGCGTGACGGTGTTCAGTGCGCGTCCTGGCGTGGTCATCGGAAAAAAAGGTGAGGATATTGAGCAGTTGAAGGCGGATCTCCAGCGTCGCATGGGGGTTCCGGTTCACGTGAATATTGAGGAGATCCGCAAACCGGAAACGGATGCGCAACTAATCGCGGATTCGATAGCACAGCAGCTCGAGAAGCGGATTATGTTCCGCCGGGCGATGAAGCGTGCAATGCAAAATGCAATGCGCCTTGGTGCCCAAGGCATCAAGATTATGAGCGCAGGGCGTCTGAATGGCGCGGAGATCGCGCGCACCGAGTGGTATCGCGAGGGGCGTGTTCCTCTTCACACGTTGCGGGCGGATATAGATTACGGAACCTCGGAAGCCAAAACAACGTATGGCGTTATAGGCATCAAGGTTTGGGTCTTCAAGGGTGAGATGGCCAGTCGCGGAGAGTCGGCTGCGGGCGTCGTCGAACAGCCTGGCGAAGATCCCGGTCGTCGAGGGCGTCGACAGACCAAGGCTGCGGGAGATGGTGACTCCAAGCCAGCGCTGCCGCGTCGTACGCTCAGAAAAAGCGACTCCCTTCCGGCTGGTGTTGCTGGTGAAAAGTCGGCAGGAGATGCCCAAAAGCCCCCGGTTAAACGTGTTCGCAAGACAGTAGGAGTTCTCAAGACGGGATCTTCTGTCGGTGCCGTCGGACCGGATGCAAAGGAGTAAATAAAGATGCTGCAACCTGCACGCAGGAAATACAGGAAAGAGCACAAAGGCCGTA
>CAZGOH010000122.1:0-4574 GCA_964527195.1 uncultured Methyloversatilis sp. | reverse complement strand
CAGACACGTCTATTTACCCCAGTTTCGTGTCCAAAAGAATTGCGGGCGGGGCACATCGTGGGTTACGACAACGAGCGAGGCAAAGGCGACCACAGGCATCTTGGCGATAAAGAAGAACGGTATCGCTTTTCAACGGTGGAAGCCCTGATGGCGGATTTTTTGGCAGATGTTCAACGTGCGCGAGGTGAATCATGAGCGGAACCATCAATCTTCATGTCGGCTCGGTCGAGGACATGGGCAAGCGCTTCATCGGCGCCTGGCACAAGCTTGAGCAAGGCACGGCGGTCGACGAAACGCACCTCACCTTTCTCGATCTGGAAACCATGGTGTCAACGCTGTCACCCAAGCGCTTGGCCCTGCTGCGCCATGTGCGGCAACACCCAGCCGAAAACGTGGCCACGCTGGCCAAGAGTCTGGGGCGAGACTACAAGCGCGTGCATGAAGATGTCGCTGCCTTGGTTCATACCGGCTTGCTCGAACGCGATGCCCAAGGCATCCGCTCCCCCTACGACAGTGTCCATGCCGAAGTATCGCTGGCCTGTGTAAGCGCGCGCGCGTTTTGACACAGATTTGCACGTTATTTGGCACTGCCGCCGCGCTATAAATCCAGCGTTACCGAGAGACCGAGTCCAGCCGCAACCCCACGCTCGGTAACGCCGGTGCTTCACATGCCCTTGACTCGATCCACAGCCACCCTGAAGTAGTGCTGGCTGGCCTCGATGCCGACGAACTGTTTACCCTGGATGAGGGCCGCCCGAACAGTAGGGCGGATCGGTCACCACGGCGTCGAAGGGACCGGCGAGACCGGGGAGGATCGCCAGGCAGTCGCCCCGGTAGAGATCGGCCCCTTTTATGGAGACGTGTTCCAGGTTGTCAAAGAGCGTCTTGCGGGTGTTGCGGGTTGCAGTCATTGGTCGTTTCCTTTCGGTTCGACGCTCGATGGCGCTCCGGATTGAAGGGGCTCGCGGCCCTCTGGATATTCAGCGTCCCGCACCTGGGACATTTAATGGCGATGCGGCTGTATTCCGCCTCGGCCAGTTTTCTGTTGCAGTTACCGCATCGTATCGTTTCCAAGCCTGATGCCCATTGCGTGATAACCCCCCCCCGCCGTGTGCGCGGCGGCGGCGAGGATTGCTCGATGCGTCATAGCGTGTCTCCGGTCTGGTTTGCGATTCGACAGATCATACGTCAATGACATGAACGGTTGCCACGTCCGGCGCCGGCCCCTCGATGACGCCGGCCCTGACAAAGACCTTGCTGCCCACCGTCGCCGTACCGCGCACATTGATGCGCGATCCGTCCGGCAGTTCGACGGTTGAGCCGAGGCTGTTCGTGGCGACGACTTCGCCGACCCACAGCGGGTCTTGCGCGAAAAGCTCCGCGAAGGCTTTGTAGAGATTACTCATGGCACTCGACCTCCACGGTCTGACGCACGCGCGGCAAGGCGGCACTGATGCGGTTGCTGCGCACGAGGCCCATGCGCTCGCTGGCGCCATCGACAAAGCGGATCAGGCTGCCGACCGGATACGGACCGACGTTCTCAAGCACGGGCGTTTCGAGGGACAGCATCTGTGTCGATCCGGCCGCGCCCAGGATTGCCTCGCCGCGCTGGCGGGCCGCGTAGCCATGGACGATCAGCGGGTCAAGCTCCATCGGCGCCACGATGTCGCCGGCCGTGCCTGCGCGCCGCACCAGCGCCATGATGGCGTCGGGCGTGGTGCCGGCCACATAGACCGCGTTGTAGGCTGGATGCTCGACAAACTCGACGCCGACCTTGACCGTCGCCGAGGCGGGTAGCTGATATTCCGGCGTTGCGCCGCCCCACTCCCACGGCTTGACCGGGTAGCGCGGCAGGACGTGGAGCACCTTCTCGTCGGGCGCAGCGCGCAGGTAGCCGCCGCCGGCATGAGCAACGGCGCCGATGGCCTCGATGGGCGTGCCGTAGTGCCGCCACGCGCCGGCCGGCACCAGCCAATCGGTCAAGCCGAAATCCACCGACCAACCGGAGGCCGGCACGCCGTTGATGAGCAGCGCGTCTTCGCATAGCTGCGAGGCGTCGCGCGCCTGCGTGTTCGCCCGCGTCTCGTTGGCGAGGTAGGGCGAGGCGAGCAGCGCCGCGATGCCGCGCCCGTCGATGCGCACGCGCGACTGCCCGAAACGATTGTCGAGGCCAACACGCTCGGCGAGCAGTCGGTACTGCCAGCCATTGATGGTCGCCTCGAACTCGACCGGCTCGCCGGGGCTGGCGGGTAGCACGTCATCGAGATTCTTGCCCGGCACGGTGGCCGACCACGAGAACGTCCAGCTGTCGGCGTCCGCCGCGATGGACAGGTCGAGGGCGTGCAGGGTGAGGTTGTTTTCGGTGCGGATGAGGGTGACGTCGTTGAGCATAAGGTAGCTCCTGCGGAAAGGGATGAGGATGGTGCCGTGTTCGTCCGTCTCGGGCGGAGGCGGGCCGGGGACGACGACGCCCCATCCGGTGTTGAGCGTCGAGTAGCGGCTCCACGGATAGATGCCGTCGTTGTCGCGCCGCGCCGTGACGCCCCACGGCTGCACGCGCGCGGTGTCGCGGATGAGTTTGTCGGTGATCGGGTTGCCGAGCGCATCGATCGCGACGGTGAACGTCTGCACGCGCTGGAAATTGACCTTGCCCGGCTCCGGGTAGGTGTAGGCGTGCTCTGGATAGTCTGTGACCGGCGGGATATAGGCATCGGCACCGAACTGGAAGATGACCGCATGGCCGTGAGGCGCGGTGTAGCCTGTAATCGTGTCGAGGATGAAGGTCACGCCGCCGCCGGCCACGCGGAAGTCGCACGCGCCCGCTGGCAAGCGCACATAGGGTATCTGGCGCAGCCGTTCACTGATGATGCTTCGCCACACGCCCTTGCGAATCTGATCGGCCGGCTTCGATCCCTTCCATGGGTTGTCCTTGTCCTCGTCAAGAATGACCTCGTACCCGATCCAGTGCGCATCGGCGCCGCGATCCCTGAATGCCGTCTTCGGCCACGCAGATTCCCCGGCGGCAAGAAGGAGGGCGCCATATTGCCCCCACGCGCCATCGCGCACCGCATCCCGCCGGGCTGCCGCCACCCAATCCGATCCGGTCGGGGCGTCTTCCGGCTGTGCGCCAGCCCACGGTGCCGCGCTGCCGTCATCGGTGCGCACGGTGCCGGGGTGCGGCGCGTCGGCGACGACGATCTGCTGTTCCGAGCGCACCCACGAACCGCGCCAGTTGCTGCGCAGCTTGCGCAAGCCGCGATCCGCTTCGCCGCTGGCGGTGATGCTGATGGTCGCCGCGCCAATGGCATCGTGACGCAGCACGCGCATTGCCTCGCCGGTGGCCGACACGGGCAAGGTGACAAGCCCGCTCACGCCAAAAACGAAGCGATATTCTGCCGCGCCGCCCGCCGTGATGTCGATGATCGCAAGGCTGCTGACGCGAGATATGAAGTCGGCCGCATCGCCCGCTAAACGGACATACTCCGCCGGGCGGTTGAAGACGACCGCGTGACCGTGCGGCGCGGCGTATGTGCTGTGATCCAGCCGAATGCGCAGCCGGCTTGAGTCGGCGACGCGATATGTCCCCGAAATCGTCGCCGTCGAGAAATTCGCGGCGCTGCCGAGCGGGACGAAGTAGGGCATCAGGTATTCACAACGGGCATGACGTGATCGTAGATCATCGCGTTCCGCTCGTCATCAAGAACGATGACCTGATGCTTCAGGTTATTGTAAGCATCGAGCTTGTATTCGCCCGTCACAGGGTCGGATACAGTTGAGTCGACCAGCGCGCCATTGCTGCGCAAGTGCGACCTGACAGTGCGTGATATGGGGTTCCCGATCTCATCGTAAACGTGGCCCGAAATCGGCTTGAAGACCGTGCCGTCCCCAAAGGGCGGATACGGATGCACGTTAACAAGGTGCGGGAGTGTCGGGGCGGTCTTGATGACGAGCGACTCGTTAACGAAGCGATCAATCCTGATAAACGGAGAGGCCGCTAGAGGGGAAATCAAATATTGCCCGTCCCCCGACCACGCCGGTGCCGAGTTGCCTGCTGTCTGTGGGTGCGCTGGTATCGATAGCGCAGCGACGGATGAGTTGGTGATTTTCAAGAGTTGGAAGCCGGGGGAATTGTTCCAGCCCGAACCAAAGGCGAGATAGGCCGAGGAAGATGTCGCTCCCGGCCTGAATGCAGGCGATGCGATTGCGGCACTTGAAGAATTGCTGAGTGTCGACGACCATATAAGCGACCACGCCCAATTGGTTCCGCTGCGCCGATAGATTCGGCGATCTGACGAGAGTCCCGAGTTGTCGTTGCGTGTGCAGGCAACATATGTCCCGAGCGGGTCACCCGAGACATCAATTTTCATGATGCTCTGTCCGTTTGGAAGGCTGCCAACCAGCACCCTCTGGACGAATCTGTCGTAATTGTTCGGGTCGCGCTCGTAGACCGCAAAAGCGCTCAGAATGCCTGTCGAATCGGCCCCCGTAAGCGGGATAAACAATAGGTTGTCATTGTTGGGGGCGTTGGTGCACTATTATCAATCACTAATATACGATATGCTTAGTTTCGTGAT
>CAZGOH010000121.1:0-4577 GCA_964527195.1 uncultured Methyloversatilis sp. | reverse complement strand
CTCGTCGGGGTCGACGGCATCCGCGAGGTCCCCGGCGCCGGCGCGTGCGAGCGCTTCGGCACGCGCGTCGCGTTCGGTTTCGAGGCGGTCGGCAGGGTCGGCACGCATGCCGCGAGGGTAACTTTTCCGCAGTGTGGCGAGGGCTAGAATAGGCAGGATTAAAGGCCGCCTGTTCGGGCCAAGACATAACAATCATCCGAGGAGGAATCCCATGCCCCACCCCCTGGCCGGCCAGCCCGCGCCCGCAGAGAGCCTGGCCGACATTCCCGCCCTGCGCGCCGCCTATCGCGAGATCGTGCCCGACCCGCGCTCGTCCGCCCAGCGCGTCGCCTTCGGCACCAGCGGCCATCGCGGCTCGGCGTTCGACGGCAGCTTCAACGAGGCGCACATCCTCGCCATCGCCCAGGCCATCGCCGAATACCGCCGCGCCGCCGGCATCACCGGCCCGCTGTTCCTCGGCATGGATACGCACGCCCTGTCCGTCCCGGCGCAGCGGACGGCCATCGAGGTGCTGGCGGCCAACGGCGTCGCGGTGCATTTCCAGGCCGACGGCGGCTACACGCCCACGCCGGCGATCTCGCGCGCCATCCTCGCCCACAATGCCGTGCAAAGTCGGCCGCGGGCGGACGGCGTCGTCATCACCCCCTCGCACAACCCGCCGCGCGACGGCGGCATCAAGTACAACCCGCCGCACGGCGGCCCGGCCGATACCGACGTCACCGGCCGGATCGAGCAGCGTGCCAACGATCTGCTCGCCGACGGTAATCGCGCGGTGCAGCGCCTGTTGTACGACGCGGCGCTCGCCGCGCCGCACGTGCGCGCCACCGATCTGATGACGCCCTACATCGACGCGCTCGGCACGGTGATCGACATGGATGCGATCCGCAAAGCCGGGCTCGCCATCGGCGTCGATCCGATGGGCGGCGCGGCAGTGACCTACTGGCGCCCGATCGCGCTGCGCTACGGCCTCGACATCGAGGTGGTGAACCCCGGGGTCGACCCCGCCTTCGGTTTCATGACGCTCGACCACGACGGCAAGATCCGCATGGATTGCTCGAGCCCGCACGCGATGGCCGGGCTGGTCCGTCTCAAGGACAGCTTCGACATCGCCTGGGGCAACGACGCCGACGTCGATCGCCACGGCATCGTCACGCCCTCCCTCGGCCTGATGAACCCGAACCACTACCTCGCCGTCGCCATCCACTACCTGCTGACGCATCGACCGAACTGGCCGGCGCAGGCCGCGGTCGGCAAGACACTGGTGTCCTCCGGGCTGATCGACCGCGTGGTGGCGGCGCTTGGCCGGCAAATCACCGAGGTGCCGGTGGGCTTCAAGTGGTTTTCGCCGGGCCTGCTCGACGGCACGATCTGCTTCGGCGGCGAGGAAAGCGCCGGCGCGAGCTTCCTGTGCCGCGACGGCAGCGCCTGGGCGACCGACAAGGACGGCATCGTGCTCGGTCTGCTGGCCGCCGAGATCACCGCGGTGACGGGCAAGGATCCCGGCCGCCACTACCAGGAACTCGCCGCGCGCCACGGCGTGCCGCACTACATCCGCATCGACGCGCCGGCCACTCCTGCGCAGAAGGCCGCCTTCAAGCAACTGACCGCTGAGCGCGTCGCCGCCGCCACGCTGGCCGGCGAGCCGATCCTCGCCAAGCTCACGCATGCGCCGGGCAACGGCGCGCCGATCGGCGGGCTGAAGGTCGTCACGGAAAACGGCTGGTTCGCCGCACGTCCCTCGGGCACGGAGGACATCTACAAGCTCTACGCGGAAAGTTTTCGCAGCGCGACGCACCTGCAACAGATCGTCGGCGAGGCGCAGGCCATCGTGACAGCGGCGCTGGCGGGGTAGCGCAGGAAACGCCGTCCCACCAGGGCCGACTTTCGCGGACGCCTAGGCGAGATGGACGTACAGCCCCGGGATCGGCTGCTGCTGGTCGTGGCGAATCGGCGCGCGAAACAGCGCGCGCACCGCAAAGCCGGTGCGGGCGGCGAGGTCGCGCACATAGGCTTCCGAATGGGCATAGCGCAGGCTCGGCAGCAGTTGCATGCCCGTGCCGCTCTCCGGTTCCTCGACCGTGAAGGCCAGGCAGCCGCCCGGTTGCAACAGGCGGCGCACGGCACGGAAGATGTGTTCCAGCTCGCCCACGTAGATGAACACGTCGGTCGCCACCACCAGTTCGGCCCGATGGTCGGCCGCGTCGAGAAAGCCGGCGATGTCGGCGTGGGCCAGTTCGTCATAGACCTTCCGGCCGCGCGCCTTTTCGAGCATCGCCGCCGACACGTCTACCCCGACGAGCCAGTCGGTGTGCGGCGCCAGCAGCGGGCCGCACAGTCCCGTGCCGCACCCCAGGTCGAGCGCGCAACGCCAGTGCGGGTTCTCCTCGAGGAGCGGCTTCAGCAGGACTTCGTGGCCGCGATAGCCGAGCTTTTCGACGAGATGGCTTTCGAATTCGGCGGCGTAGTCGTCGAACAGGGCTTCGACGTAGCGGCGCGGCGGCGCGGGCGGGTTCTCGCCGCGCACCGACGCGAGATAGTAGCGGTTGAGTTCCGCGTCGCCGCCCAGCGCCAGCGCCTTCTCGAAGCAGCGCGCCGCCTCGTCGAGACGTTGCAGTTCGCGCATCAGGCTGCCGCGTTCGCTCCACGCCGGCGCGTATTTTGCGTCGACGGCCAGGGCGCGGTCATAGGCGGCCAGCGCCGCCTCGACCTGCCCGTCGCGCAGGCGTGCCTGCCCCAGGCTCAACCAGAGGCGCGGCTGCGCGGGGTTCAACTCGACCGCCCGCGCCAGCGCCGGGATGGCCGCCTGCCCGTCGCCCAGTGCCTCGCGGGCGAGCCCGAGGCAGGCCCAGGCTTCGGCGTGCTGCGGATCGGCCGCAACCGTCCGCTTCAGGAAAGCGACCGCCTCTTCCATGCGTTGCAGGTGGAACAGCGTGATGCCGAGATTGCCGAGCACCGAGGGTCGGTCGGGGGTGAGCGCCTGGCATTGCGCGAAGCAGTCGTGCGCCGCTTCGATCTGGCCGTTTTCAAAGTGCGCGATGCCGGCGAAAAACATCTGGCGGGATCGCTCGGTGGTTTCGTTGTTCATGGAATGGGGCGTGTGGTGCCCGGGACCGGAATCGAACCGGTATGCCTTGCGGCGAGGGAGTTTAAGAAATACCCCCGGCAAACGGAAGCAATCGAACACATTTGAAACATCTGGATTTTATCGGGGTTTGTGTTGTTGGTTGGTTTTCACGGTAACACGATTGCGCTTGTTTGCGCGATGGGGTTACGCACGCTACGCACGGCTGATAGACTGCCAACGGTGCAGCTCGGGTGATGAAATCGGTAGACATTGTGGACTTAAAATCCACTGGCCTTTGGCCGTACGGGTTCGAGTCCCGTCCCGAGCACCACGTGCCGTCCCGCCAGCGCCGACTTTTAGGGACTACGACTATGCCAGTGATAGACAATCGGGGGGAAATCCGATCGTCGTACCACTTGTCGTTAAAGGCATTCACGCCGGCCATGAGAGCAGGGCCGATGCCCGGTGTCATACCGGCAACGAAACGGCCCTGCGCGCCGAAGAACAGTGCGAAGATTGAGGAGGCCGAGCTTCTTACTCAGGAAGGTAAGTGCTCCCGGAGAGCCGTAGTCGTAGCCCATTCTTTGGGCACTGTGATATGCGATGAAATGTTCCATGGCGGATGCCGGAGATAACGACTTTGCTCTCGCGGGTTGGGCGTCATGCCGCCTTCTGCCGCACAAGCTTGACTTGAAGCTCGCAGCCGACAGCTTGCGCGTACCGTTTGAGCGTTGCGAGCGACGGAGCATGCTTTCCAGCAGACTCAAGCCTCGAAACCGCACTTTTGGTTGTTCCCATCCGTTCCGCAACGGCGTCTTGTGTCAGGCCAGCACGAGACCGAGCCTTGAGCATTTGGTCGGCAACCTGGTACTCAAGAGCAAGGGCGTCATAGGCTTCGACGAACCCTTTGCGGGTTGCTGCCTTGGCAAGGAAGTCCTTGTGCGAGTGACGGACGGGTTTGAATTTGATCTCAGCCATTTGAAACCTCCTTCATGCGCTTTCGCGCCAACTTCAATTCTCGGTCGGGTGTTTCCTGAGACTTCTTGACGAAGGCGTGCAGGATGACAACCCGTTTGCCCACGAGAAAACAGTAGAGCGCTCGACCTATGCCGGAACGACCACGAGGCCGAAGCTCAAACAGACCATCGCCGAAAGCCCGCGAGTGCGGGAGCCGGAGATTCGGCCCATGTTCAATGAGCAGTTCGATCAAGCGCGCATAGTCGGCAAGCACATCCACGGGCCACGACTCAATGTCGTGTTGTACCCGCTCGTGGAAGTAGTCAATCTCGAAGGACACGGGGCAATGTTAGCAAATACGAGAACACTGTCAATGCGCGTGATCTATGACGCCCAACGTGGAAGTCACCGGCGCTGCGCGGCTTTATCGCGCAGCGTCCGTGTGGACTAACGGGTTGGGGCTTGGCCATCAACGTAAGCGTCGAGAAGCCGGCGAATCATCCGCTGGTACTGAGTGTGATGCTTTGAAGCCTCGGACTTGAAGAACTCGATGCTC
>CAZGOH010000120.1:0-4743 GCA_964527195.1 uncultured Methyloversatilis sp. | reverse complement strand
AGCCAAAATAGCCCATGCCCAGCCGCCGCCGCGCCCTGCTGGTTCTCGCCCTGCTCGCCGTACTGAGCCTGGCCAGCATCGCGGTGGCGCTGGCGGCCGGCAGCCTGAACGTTCCTTTCAACGAGGTGCTGGCGGCGCTGGGCGGCGGCGACACGCCATCGCGCGCCATCGTCCTCGATCTGCGTCTGCCGCGCGCGCTGGCGGGCTTCGCCTGCGGCGGGCTGCTGGCGCTGGCCGGCGCGCTGATGCAGGTGCTGCTGAGGAACCCCTTGGCCGATCCCTACGTGCTCGGCATTTCGGGCGGCGCCGGGGTCGGCGCGTTGTCGGCGATGCTGCTCGGGCTGGCCGGCCTCGGCATCGCGGGCTTCTCGTTCGTCGGCGCGCTCGCCGCGATGCTGCTGGTGTTCGGCCTCGCCCACGGCGACGGCAGCTGGACGCAGACGCGTCTGTTGCTCACCGGCGTGGTGGTCGCCGCCGGCTGCGGCGCGGTCGTCGCGCTGATCCTCACGCTGGCGCCGGAGCAGAAGATTCACGGCATGCTGTTCTGGCTGATGGGCGATCTCTCGCAAGCCGTCGATCCGCGCCCGGCGCTCGCCGTGCTGGCGGCGGTCGTGCTCGTCACGCTGCCTTTCGCGCGCGAGCTCAACCTGCTGGCGCGCGGCGCCGACCAGGCGCGAGCGCTTGGCGTCGCGGTGCCGGCCCTGCGGCGCATCGTCTATGCGGTCGCCTCGCTCGCCACCGCCGTCGCCGTCACCACCGCCGGTTCGATCGGCTTCGTCGGCCTGATCGTGCCGCATCTGGTCAGACTGGCCATCGGCAACGACCAGCGCCTGCTGCTGCCCGCCGCAGCGCTCGCCGGCGGCAGCCTGCTGGTGCTCGCCGACACGGCGGCGCGCACCGCCGTCGCGCCGCTGCAATTGCCGGTGGGCGTGCTCACCGCGCTGATCGGCGTGCCGGTGTTTCTCTACCTGCTGGGCCGGAGTGCGCGCCCATGATCCTCGCGGCGCGCAATCTTTCCGTCAGCATCGGCCTGCACAAGGTCTGCCTCGGCCTCGATCTCGATCTCGCGCCGGGCAGCCGGTTGGCGATCCTCGGCAGAAACGGCGCCGGCAAGTCGACGCTGCTGTCCACCCTTGCCGGTCTGCGCGATGCCGATGCCGGCACGCTGCGCCTCGACGGCAAATCCTATGCGGAACACGGCCCGCGCGCCGCCGCACGCTTGCGCGGCTGGCTGGGGCAGGACCACAGCGACCCCTTCGCCAGCACCGTGCTGGAAGCGGTGCTGACCGGCCGCCATCCGCATCTCGGCCGCTGGGCCTGGGAATCTGGCGCGGACACCGACATCGCGCGCGCTGCGCTCGCGGCAATGGGCCTGACCGGCATGGAGGAGCGCGAGGTGCACACGCTCTCGGGCGGCGAACGCCAACGCGCCGCCATCGCCGCGCTGCTCGCGCAGGAACCGCGCCTGTATTTGCTCGACGAGCCGCTCGCCCACCTCGACCTCAACCACCAGATTGCCACCCTCGAACTGCTGTCGCGGCGCGCGCACGAAGATGGCGTCGCCCTCGCGATGGTGCTGCACGACCCGAACCTGGCCCTGCGCTACTGCGACCAGGCCGTGCTGCTCTACGGCGACAGCCGCCATCTCGCCGGCCCGGTGGCCGACATCCTCGACGCCGCGACGCTATCCGACCTCTACGGCCATCCGCTGCGGCGCGTCGAGAATTTCTTCGTTCCGGAGTAACGGAGTAATCAACATGGAACACGCACAGCGCATGCAGCGCAAGAAAGCGGTCATCGACGCGAAAGTCGGCGCTGCCGCGACGGCACGCGGCCTCTTCCTCATCCACACCGGCAACGGCAAGGGCAAGTCTTCCGCCGCTTTCGGCGTGCTGGCGCGCGCGCTGGGCCACGGCCTGCGCGCCGTCGTGATCCAGTTCGTCAAGAGCCGCTCCGACACCGGCGAGGAAGCCTTCTTCCGCGCGCAGCCCAGCGTGCGCTGGCACGTGATGGGCGAAGGCTTCACCTGGGAAACGCAGGATGCGGAAAAAGATGCCGCCGCCGCAAGGGCCGCCTGGGAGGTCGCCCGTCAGGCCCTGGCCGATCCGGCCGTCGACCTCGTGATCCTCGACGAATTCACCTACGCGCTCAAATACCGCTGGCTGGAGATCGAGCCCGTCCTTGCCGCGATGGCCGCGCGGCCGCCCATGCAGCATCTGATCGTCACCGGCCGCGCCGCGCCGCCGGAGTTGATCGCCGCCGCCGACACCGTGACCGACATGACACTGGTCAAGCATGCCTTCCAGTCCGGCGTGCAGGCGATGCCGGGGGTGGAATGGTGAAGGCCGCGATCAGCTGGAGCGGCGGCAAGGACTGCACGCTGGCGCTCGTCCTCGCGCGCGCGGCGGGCCTCGATGTGCAGACTTTCTACACCAAGATCGAAGCCGATCCGGCGCGGCGGCTGCACGCGCTGCCGGAAGACCTGTTCGCGGCGCAGGTGGCCCGCGCCGGCGGCGTCTGGCGGCCGGTGGCAATGGTGGCTGGGGCGGGTGCGGCGACCAACGGCGGCTATGCCGAAGTCTTCGCCGCGCGGCTGGCCGAACTGCGCGCGACGGGCCACACGCACATGGTGTTCGGCGACATCGATCTGGTCGCCCACCGCGACTGGATCGAGCCGATCTGCGCCCGGGCCGGCATCGAGGCCGTATTTCCGCTCTGGGGCATGGCCCGCGCCGGGGTTGCCCGGCAGATTCTCGCGCGCGGCATCTGCGCGAAGGTCGTCTGCGTCGATCTCGCCCGTCTCGATGCCTCGTTCTGCGGCGCGGACTACGACGCCGCGTTCCTCGCCCGCCTGCCGCCCGGCGTCTGCCCCGCCGGCGAGGACGGCGAATTCCACAGCTTCGCGCTCGACGCGCCGGGCTTTTCCGCGCCGCTCGCCGTGCGTGCGGACGGCCAGTGCGGCGGCCGGACGTTCTCCGGCGGCCCCACCCTGCTGCAAAAACTCGTGCTCGACGAGGCCCTGCCATGACCGACCACCGCTATTCCGACGCCGAAGGCGTCGGCCTCGGCTGGGTGTCCTTCTTCGACCCGGACGCACTCGCCGTGCTGCTCGGCATGCCCGCCGGCGCGCGGCCGCTGGATGAGGTGCTGTTCGAGAACGCGTGGAAAGTCGGCGCTGGCGGGACGGCGCCGAGTTACTGAAACAGACGAGCGTGCATACTTACCGAGTCCGGGAATTACGTGTCGCTACTGTCGCTACGTTTGCGTAGTTCCACAAGCAACCTGAGGGCAAATGGCGCGCCCTGCCCGACTTTTCCCGGATCGAGTAAGGCGAGTATCGCAAACGAATGCCCGCCTTTGCTGTATGCCCCCTTGGGGCCTTTGGCACCGATTGCCTTCTTCAATGCCTCATAGACGGCGCTCTTGCTTACCTCTTCGACATTTGCCTGATTTGGCAGCGCCTGCAAGTGGATGTGTTGCCCGTAATACGCTTTCAGATTGTCGAGGTCGGCCAGAAACCAGTTTTCCATGCACTCCACCATGAAGTGGAGATCGTTTTTCTTGGCGCCGACCGGACAATCCCAGCCGTCGCCGGCGCGGCGCTTTACATGGCCCCATACATCCGGATCTTGTGAGTAGGCGATTGGCGCTTCGCTGTCCACCAGCAACAGATAGCTGTCGTCCGGAGCCGCTTGTTGTAGTGCGTGGCAGAAGTCGTCATAGGCTGCGCGACGGCTACCGCAGACGACAATACGCGGTTTGCGGCCAGATAGTTTTGCCCGCTCGAAAAACCCGCCAAACCCCTCCCGGCAGACCCTTGCCAAGCGCGGTTGGTGATCGCCACCTCCTTCCACGAATACTTTGAATTCCGGATGTCTGAACTTACCCACATTCACCACCGATTGCCGCCGATATGCCCGGATTGACGCATCTGGCCAAGGGTATATTTCTTCAGCCAGGCGTTCAGGCGTCCCGCGTCCAGGCGTTGCATGCGCGTAGTCTCGCCGTCTTTCTCGAACGTCACGATGGCCTCGGGATCGTCGCCGAATTCATCCACCAACAAGTCGGAATGGGTGGTGACGATCAACTGGGTGCATTCCGAGGCCTCGCGCAACAGTTTCGCCAGTGCCGGAAGCGCATCGGGATGCAGGCCCAGTTCCGGCTCCTCGATGCAGATCAGGGGGGGCGGGGTGGGGTGACACAGGATCGCGGCCAGGCAAAGGAATCGTAAGGTGCCGTCCGAAAGCCGAGTCGCGGGAATAGAAAAGCGCCCTTCATGCAGAAATACTTGGGCTTGGGCACCCTCGATATTCACACCGAAATCGGTGATCGAGGGATACAGCGTTTGCAGGGCTTCGAGAATCCGTGCCTTGGCGTCAGGTTTGTTATGCAGGTTGTTCAATACCAGACCAAGATTCAGGCAGTCCTCGCGCAGAAAATTCGTTTCCAGTGCAGTGGATTGGTACTTGCGCGGTGGCGTTTCACGACCGAAAGACCACTCGCGATAGATTTTCATGCTACCGAAGCGGTCGCCCAGCCATGTCAATTCCGGGTAGTTATCAGGATCGCGTCTCTGGGCGAGTATGGATTTTTCCGGATCGATGTCGGCTCGCTCAAGACGGCGTTTGTTGTTGGGATCGTCCGGGTTGCCGACATTGATGACGGGGTAGCCGTTTTGATAGAAAAAGTGTAACTACTCAGGTAGGCCGGAATAGCATCGCTGTTCCGGGTTTGAGGTAGGGC
>CAZGOH010000119.1:0-4806 GCA_964527195.1 uncultured Methyloversatilis sp. | reverse complement strand
CTCCTTGTCTTCCTGGTTGTCCTTGTTGTAGGCGAGCGGCTGGCCCTTCATCAGCGTCAAGAGGCCCATCAGGTGGCCGAACACGCGGCCGCTCTTGCCGCGCGCGAGTTCCGGCACGTCCGGGTTTTTCTTCTGCGGCATGATCGACGAGCCGGTGCAGAAGCGGTCGGCCAGATCGATGAAGCCGACGCGCGGGCTCATCCACAAAATCAGTTCTTCCGAGAAGCGCGAGACATGCACCATCGTCAGCGAGGCGGCGGCACAGAACTCGATGGCGAAGTCGCGATCCGACACCGCGTCGAGCGAGTTCCGGCAGACGCCATCGAAGCCGAGTTCTTTCGCCACGAATTCGCGGTCAATGGGGAAGGTGGTGCCGGCCAGCGCGGCGGCGCCCAGCGGCAGCCGGTTGACACGCTTCCTGCAATCGGCGAAACGCTCGCGGTCGCGCGCGAACATCTCGACATAAGCCAGCAGATGGTGGCCGAAAGTGACCGGTTGGGCCACCTGCAGGTGGGTAAAACCCGGCAGCGGGGTTTCCGCATGGGTTTCCGCCACGTCGAGCAGGGCGCGCATCAGGTCGACGAGCAGGCCGTCGATGGTATCCACCGTGTCGCGCAGCCAGAGGCGGATGTCGGTGGCGACCTGGTCGTTGCGCGAGCGGCCGGTGTGCAGGCGCTTGCCGGCATCGCCAATCAGCGCGGTGAGGCGCTTCTCGATGTTGAGATGCACGTCCTCGTCGTCGAGGTTCCAGTCGAAGATGCCGGCCTCGATTTCCCCGGCGATCTGTGCCATGCCGCGCTCGATGTGCCTTAAATCGTCGCCGGAGATGATGCCCTGGCGCGCCAGCATCTTCGCGTGGGCGAGCGAACCGCGCATGTCCTGCGCAGCCATGCGCTTGTCGAAAAATACCGAGGCGGTGTAGCGTTTGACGAGGTCGGAAACGGGCTCGGAAAAACGTCCCGACCAGATTTTCTCAGGCGTAGCCATCTTTTTGAATCGGAAGAGGGAATTGGCGCGAAAGTATACGGGCAAGCGCTCAGGTCTGCTTGCCGTAGTCGGCGAATTTTTCGCGCACGCGCCCCATTTCGTCGGCGGGCAGCAGGCGCGGTTCGCCCAGTTGCAGCACGCGCCAGTACTGTTCGCAAAGGGTTTCGAGCTCGATGGCCAGCGCGAGGGCCTCGTCCAGTCCGCCACCGAAGACGAGCATGCCATGGTGGGCCATCAGGCAGGCGCGGCGCGCCTGCAGGGCGGCGAGCACGGCGTCGGACAACGCCTGGGTACCGAAGGTCGCGTAGGCCGCGCAGCGCACGGTGTCGCCGCCAAAGCGGGCGATCATGTAATGGAACGGCGGAATTTCCAGGCCCTGGCAGGCGAGCGCGGTCGCGAAAGGCGAATGGCAGTGGATGACCGCGCCCGCTTCCGGTCGCGCGGCGTAGATGTCGCGGTGGAAGCGCCACTCGGAAGAAGGCTTGCGCCGCCCGCTCGCCGTGCCGTCGAGGCCGACTTTCGCGATGTCTTCCGGCGTGCAGGCATCGTAGGCCATACCGGTGGGCGTGACGAGAAACCCCGCGGCGCAGCGCGCGCTGACATTGCCTGCCGCGCCGCGGTTGATGCCGCTGGCGTTCATGGCACGGGCCGTCGCGAGGACGGCGGCGCGCAGCTCGGTCATGGCGTGGCGCTCGGCCGCAAGCGGGCGAGATCTCCCGGGGCGAGGACGCCATGTTCGGTGATGATGCCGGCGATCAGGCCGGCCGGCGTGACGTCGAAGGCCGGATTCGCCACCGGCACGCCGTCGATGCCGAACTCTTCGGCGGCACGCTCCTCGATGGGAATGCCGGCGCCATCGGGGCAGGCGAAGTCGATGGTGGAGACGGGCGCGGCGACGTAAAAGGGTACGCCGTGCGCACGGGCGGCCAGCGCCTTGAGATAGGTGCCGACCTTGTTCGCCGTGTCGCCGTTCGCCGCGATGCGGTCGGCGCCGACGATCACGCCATCGACCTTGCCCTGCATCATGAGCAGGCCGGCGGCGTTGTCGGCGATCAGCGTATGGGGAATGCCCGCCTGCGCGAGTTCCCAGGCGGTGAGCAGGCCCTGGCAGCGTGGTCGCGTTTCCGAGACCCAGACATGCACGTCGATGCCCGCCGCCTGCGCGGCGTAGATGGGCGCCAGCGCGGTGCCATGCAGGACCGTGGCGAGCCAGCCGGCGTTGCAGTGGGTCATGAGTTCGAGGCGCCCCGCATTGCCCGTTCCTGTTTGCGCCGCCAGCGGCTTGAGGATTGCCAGCCCATGCCGGCCGATGGCGGCGTTGGCCTCCGCGTCCTCGCCGGCGATGGCGCGCGCCTCGTCCCAGGCCGCCTGCGTGATATTTCGCCGTTCCGCCAGGGCCGACTTTCGCAGGGCGGCCTCCATGCGCGCCAGCGCCCAGTGCAGATTGACGGCGGTGGGCCGCGTGGCGGCGAGCGTGGCGAGGATCGCGGCGAGCGGCTGCCCTTCCTCCAGGCCGAGGGCGACGCCGTAGGCGGCTGTCGCCCCGATCAGCGGCGCACCGCGCACCTGCATGACGCGAATTGCATGCGCGGCATCGGCAAGCGAGCGCAGGCGGATGAAGGCGATTTCATGCGGCAGCCGGGTCTGGTCGAGGATGACGACGCCGCGATGCGTCGCATCGCCATCCTCCTGAATGGTGCGCAGCGGGTAATCCACGGGTCAGCTCAGCTTGCCGTGGCAGTGCTTGTACTTCTTGCCGCTGCCGCAGGGGCAGGGCTCGTTGCGACCGACCTTGGGCAGCGCGCGTTCCACGGGCGTCGCCTTCTTCTCCGGCGCGGCGGCCTCGGCGAGGGCCTCATCGTAATCGGCGTGGTGGTACTGCACGTTCTCGACCTGCGGATGATGCTGCTCGGCTTCCTCGATCTGCGCCTCGTTGCGGATTTCGACGGTCATCAGCACGCGCGTGACTTCCTGGCGTACCGTGCCCAGCAACGATTCGAAAAGCTCGAAAGCTTCGCGCTTGTATTCCTGCTTCGGGTTCTTCTGGGCGTAGCCGCGCAGATGGATGCCCTGGCGCAGGTGATCGAGCGCGGCGAGATGCTCGCGCCAGTGCGTGTCGAGGCTTTGCAGCATGACGCTGCGCTCGAAACCGCGCCAGGCGGCAACATCGACCTTGGCGACCTTGTCCGCGTACATCGCATCGGCGGCGTCGAGGATGCGCTTGAGGATCTCCTCGTCGCCGATCTTCGGATCGTCCTTGACCCATTGGGCGACCGGCAGCTTGAGGGTCACCTCGGCGGTGAGGGCGACTTCGAGGCCGGCCAGGTTCCATTGCTCCTCGACGCTTTCGGCGGGCACGTATTCGCGGAAGATGTCGTGGACGATGCCCTGGCGCATCCCGGCGATGGTGTCGCTGATGTCGACGGCGTCGAGCAGTTCGTTCCTCTGCTGGTAGATGACCTTGCGCTGGTCGTTGGCGACGTCGTCGTACTCGAGCAGCTGTTTGCGAATGTCGAAGTTGCGCTGCTCGACCTTGCGCTGCGCCGATTCCAGCGAGCGGGACACCAGCGGATGCTCGATCGCCTCGCCCTCCGGCATCTTGAGGCGCACCATGATCGCGTTGAGGCGCTCGCCAGCGAAAATCTTGAGCAGCGGATCGTCGAGCGAGAGGTAGAAGCGCGAGGAGCCGGGGTCGCCCTGGCGGCCGGCGCGGCCGCGCAGCTGGTTGTCGATGCGGCGCGATTCGTGGCGTTCGGAACCGATGATGTGCAATCCGCCGGCGGCCAGCACCGCCTGGTGCAGCGACTGCCACTCGGAACGCAGCTTGGCGACCTTCGCCTCCTTGTCGGCCGGAGCGATGTTCGCGTCCGCCTCGATGAAGGAAACCTGCTTTTCGACGTTGCCGCCGAGCACGATGTCGGTGCCGCGGCCGGCCATGTTGGTGGCGATAGTGATCATGCCCGGCCGGCCGGCCTGGGCGACGATCTCGGCTTCGCGCGCGTGCTGCTTGGCGTTCAGCACCTGGTGCGGCAATTTCTCCTTCTGCAGCAGACCGGCGATCAGCTCGGAGTTTTCGATCGAGGTGGTGCCCACCAGCACCGGCTGGCCGCGCTGATGGCAATCCTGGATGTCGGCGAGGATGGCCTGATACTTTTCTGCGGCGGTGCGGTAGATCTGGTCGTTGCGGTCGTCGCGGATCATCGGCTTGTTGGTGGGAATCACCACCGTCTCGAGGCCGTAGATCTGCTGGAACTCGTAGGCTTCCGTGTCCGCCGTGCCGGTCATGCCGGCCAGCTTCTTGTACATGCGGAAGTAGTTCTGGAACGTGATCGAGGCGAGCGTCTGGTTCTCGGAGTTGATCGCCACGCCTTCCTTGGCCTCGACCGCCTGATGCAGGCCGTCGGACCAGCGGCGGCCGGACATCAGGCGGCCGGTGAATTCGTCGACGATGATCACCTCGCCGTTTTGCACCACGTAATGCTGGTCGCGGTTGAACAGGTTGTGGGCGCGCAGCGCGGCGTACAGATGGTGGATCAGCAGGATGTTCTGCGGATCGTAGAGGCTGCTGCCCTCGGGCAACAGGCCCATGTCGGCGAGGAGACGCTCGGCCTTTTCGTGGCCCTGCTCGGTGAGCAACACCGAATGCGCCTTGAGATCGACGACGAAATCGCCGCTGTCGGCCTCTTCCTTATCCTGCGCGGCCTCGCCTTTTTGCAGCAGCGGCGGCACGGCGTTGATCTTGATGTAGAGCTCGGTGTGCTGCTCGGCCTGGCCGGAAATGATCAGCGGGGTGCGCGCCTCGTCGATGAGGATCGAATC
>CAZGOH010000118.1:0-4816 GCA_964527195.1 uncultured Methyloversatilis sp. | reverse complement strand
AGATCGTGTCCTACGAACTGGCGATGGGCTTCGCGCTGGTCGGCGTGCTGATGGCCGCGCAGAGCCTGAATCTGGTGCAGATCGTGCAGGCGCAGCAGGGCGGGGCGGGGATATTCAGCTGGTTCTGGGTGCCGCTGTTCCCGCTGTTCGTGGTTTATTTGATCTCCGGCGTGGCCGAGACCAACCGCGCGCCCTTCGACGTCGTCGAGGGCGAATCGGAGATCGTCGCCGGCCACATGATCGAGTATTCCGGCATGGCCTTCGCGCTGTTCTTCCTCGCCGAATACGCGAACATGATCCTGATCGCCTTTTTGGCCTCGATCTTCTTCTTGGGCGGCTGGCTGTCGCCGGTCGGTTTCCTGCCGGACGGCCACTGGTGGCTGGCGGCGAAGGTGTCCTTCCTGCTGTTCTGCTTCCTGTGGTTCCGTGCCACCTTCCCGCGCTATCGCTACGACCAGATCATGCGTCTGGGCTGGAAGGTGTTCATTCCGATCTGCATCACCTGGATTCTCGTCGTCGGGGTCTGGATGATGTCGCCGCTCAACATCTGGTAACGAGGAACCGACCATGGGAGCCCGCGATTTCATCGGCAGCCTGTTCCTCAAGGAATTGCTGCAAGGCATGGCGGTGACCGCCAGCTACTTCTTCAAGCCGAAGATCACCGTTCAGTATCCGGAGGAAAAGACGCCGCTGTCGCCGCGTTTCCGCGGCCTGCACGCATTGCGCCGCTATCCGAACGGCGAAGAGCGCTGCATCGCCTGCAAGCTCTGCGAGGCGGTCTGTCCGGCGATGGCGATCACCATCGAATCGGCCCAGCGCAACGATGGCAGCCGGCGTACCACGCGCTACGACATCGACCTGACCAAGTGCATTTTCTGCGGTTTCTGCGAGGAAGCCTGCCCGGTCGACGCCATCGTCGAGACGCACATTTTCGAGTACCACGGCGAGACGCGTGGCGACCTCTATTACACCAAGCAGATGCTGCTGGCCAACGGTGACCGCTACGAAGCGAAGATCGCCGAAAACCGCGCGCTGGACGCCAAGTACAGGTAAAGGCCGCCAATGGAATTCAAGACCTTCGTCTTTTTCGTCGTCTCGGCGATCCTGCTGTTCGCTGCGGTGCGTACCATCACGGCGAGAAACCCGGTGCATGCCGCGCTCTTTCTCGTGCTGGCGTTTTTCTCGACCGCGGCGCTATGGATGCTGCTGGAAGCCGAGTTTCTTGCCATCATCCTGATCATGATCTATGTCGGCGCGGTGATGGTGCTGTTCCTGTTCGTTGTCATGATGCTCGACATCGACATCGTCCGCCTGCGCCACCGCTTCTGGAGCTATCTGCCGCTGGGCGGCATGATCGGGCTGCTGATGGTTGTGGAAATGGCACTGGTGCTCTCCGGCAAGTATTTCAGTGCCGAGTCCTTGCCTGGGCAAACGATGCCGGAGGGTTACAGCAACACCAAGGAGCTGGGTCGCTTGCTGTATACCGACTATGTGTATCCCTTCGAACTCGCGTCGGTGGTGCTGCTCGTCGCGGTAATCGCCGCCGTGATGCTGACGCTGCGTCGTCGCAAGGACACCAAGCAGCAGGATCCCGCCGCGCAGATTGCCGTGAAGCGCAATGACCGCGTGCGTCTGGTCAAGATGGCCGCGGAAAAGGATGCGCCGGCCGTGACCGAAACGCCGGAGGAAGGCCGCTGACATGCTGACCCTGTCGCTCTCGCATTACCTGATTCTTGCCGCGATCCTGTTCGCCATCGGCGTCGTTGGCATTTTTCTCAACCGCAAGAACCTCATCGTGCTGTTGATGGCCATCGAACTGATGCTGCTGGCCGTCAATATCAACTTCGTCGCCTTCTCGCACTACCTCAACGACCTGCACGGCCAACTGTTCGTCTTCTTCGTGCTGACCGTGGCGGCGGCCGAAGCGGCCATCGGCCTCGCCATTCTGGTGGTGCTGTTCCGCAATCTCTCCACCATCCATGTCGACGACCTCGACAGCTTGAAGGGGTAAGCGACGTCATGAAACTGCTCTACCTCATCGTGCCGCTGGCTCCGCTGTTCGGGGCGATCATCGCCGGCCTGTTCAGCAAGGCGGTCGGCCGGGCCGGCGCCCATACGCTCACCATCCTGGGCGTGGCGATTTCCTTCGTTGCTTCGGTGATCATCCTGCTCCAGACCATGGATGGCCATACGTTCAACGGCTACGTCTATACCTGGCTCGAATCCGGCGGCCTGAAATTCGGCATCGGTTTCCTCATCGACCCGCTGACGGCCGTGATGATGGTCGTCGTCACCTTCGTCTCGCTGATGGTGCATATCTACACCATCGGCTACATGGCGCACGACGAGGAGAACTGGCCGGCGGGAAGCCAGGCCGGCACCCACAGCTACCAGCGCTTCTTTTCCTACATCTCGCTGTTCACCTTCTCGATGCTGATGCTCGTCATGAGCAACAACTTCGTCCAGCTGTTCTTCGGCTGGGAGGCGGTCGGCCTCGTCTCCTACCTGCTGATCGGCTTCTGGTCGAGCCGCGAATCGGCGGTGTACGCGAACCTGAAAGCCTTTCTGGTCAACCGCGTCGGCGACTTCGGCTTCCTGCTGGGCATCGGGCTGATCGCCGCCTACGCCGGCACGCTCGATTACGCCGAAGTGTTCGCCAAGTCGCAGGAGCTCGCGGGCATTACCGAGGCCGTCACCGGCTGGCCCCTGATCACCGCCATCTGTATCGCGCTGTTCGTCGGCGCGATGGGCAAGTCGGCACAGTTCCCGCTGCACGTCTGGCTGCCGGACTCGATGGAAGGCCCGACGCCGATTTCGGCCCTGATCCACGCCGCGACGATGGTGACCGCCGGCATCTTCATGGTCTCGCGCATGTCGCCGCTGTTCGAACTGTCCGACACGGCCTTGTCGATGATCATCGTCGTCGGCGCGATCACCACGCTGTTCATGGCGCTGATCGCCATCGTGCAGACGGACATCAAGCGCGTCGTCGCCTACTCGACGCTCTCGCAGCTCGGCTACATGACCATGGCGCTGGGTGCCTCGGCCTACTCGGTCGCCATCTTTCACCTGATGACGCATGCCTTTTTCAAGGCGGTGCTGTTCCTTGGCGCCGGCTCGGTCATCATCGCCATGCATCACGAGCAGGACATGCGCAAGATGGGCGGGCTGCGCAAGTACCTGCCGATCACTTACGCCACCGTGCTGATCGGCGCCATCGCCAACGCGGGCCTGCCACCGTTCGCTGGCTTCTTCTCGAAGGATTCGATCATCATGGCGGTGCAGGCCTCGCAGGTTCCGGGGGCCGCCTTCGCCTACCTGTGCGCGCTGGCGGCGGTATTCGTCGGCGGCCTGTATTCCTTCCGCCTCGTCTTCTTCGCCTTCCACGGCAAGGAGCGTTTCCGTGACGCGCATCATGACGATCACGGCCACGGCCACGGTTCCCATGAACCGCACGAATCGCCCAAGGTCGTCACCGTGCCGCTGATCCTGCTGTCGATTCCCGCCATCGCCTCCGGCTGGCTGATCGGCGACTTCCTTTTCAGCAACTGGTTCGGCGCCGCCATCGTCGTCGATCCCGCGCATGGCGCCATGGCGCAGTTGCAGTCGGTCTTCACCGGCGTGTTCGGCATGATCGCCCACGGTCTGGTGACCCTGCCGTTCTGGCTGGCGCTGGCCGGCGCGACGACGGCCTGGTACCTCTACATCAAGCGGCCCGACCTGCCGGCGGTGATTCGCGCGAAGATGGCCACGCCGGTGCGCATCCTGGAAAACAAGTACGGGCTGGACCAGTTCAACGAGTGGTTCTTCGCCGGCGGCGCGCGCGGCATCGGGCGCGGTCTCTGGAAGGGCGGAGACCAGGCGATCATCGACGGCGTGGCGGTCAATGGTTCGGCGCGCCTGATCGGCTGGTTCGCCAGCGTGGTCCGGCTGATCCAGTCCGGCCACATCTACCAATACGCGTTCTCCATGATCATCGGCGTTTTCGTGCTGCTGACCCTGTGGATGAACCGCGCCTGACGGCTTAAATGGAAAAGTGCAGATGAGTTCGCATCTCCTCAGCCTCGCGATCTGGGTGCCCATCCTGGGCGCGCTGGTGGTCTTCGCCGCCGGCAGCGAAAAGAATCTCGCCCGCTGGGCGGCGCTGATCGCCGCCATCGCCGGATTCCTGGTCACCGTACCGCTCTATCTCGGCTTCGACACCGCGCAGGCCGGCATGCAGTTCGTCGAGCATCGTGCCTGGATTCCACGCTTCAACATCGAGTACTTCCTCGGCGTGGACGGCATTTCGGTGCTCTTCATCCTGCTCAACAGCTTCGTCACCATCCTGGTGGTGATTGCCGGCTGGGAAGTCATCGAGGAAAAGGTCGCCCAGTACATGGGTGCCTTCCTCATCATGTCCGGCCTGATGAACGGCATCTTTTCCTCGCTTGACGCCGTGTTGTTCTACGTGTTCTTCGAGGCCTCGCTGATCCCGATGTACATCATCATCGGTGTTTGGGGCGGCCCGAACCGCGTCTATGCGGCCTTCAAGTTCTTCCTCTACACGCTGCTCGGCTCGCTGCTGATGCTGGTTGCGCTGATCTGGCTGTTCCTGTCTTCCGGCGGCACCTTCAACCTGCTCGAATGGCACCAGTTGCGCATCGAGTTCGTGCCGCAGATCCTCATCTTCCTTGCCTTCCTGATCGCTTTCGCCGTCAAGGTGCCGATGTGGCCGGTGCATACCTGGCTGCCGGACGCCCACGTCGAGGCGCCGACCGGCGGTTCGGTGGTGCTGGCGGCGATCATGCTGAAGCTCGGCGCCTACGGCTTCCTG
>CAZGOH010000117.1:0-4822 GCA_964527195.1 uncultured Methyloversatilis sp. | reverse complement strand
GAACCCGCGTCATCAGCTTGGAAGGCTGAGGTTCTACCATTGAACTACACCCGCCCGCCTGCACCGCAACGATAACCACCTGCTGCCCGCAACAGACAAAAACAGCCAAAAATCACTGGTGGAGGGGGAAGGATTCGAACCTTCGAAGGCTGAGCCGGCAGATTTACAGTCTGCTCCCTTTGACCGCTCGGGAACCCCTCCAGCGAAACGCCGGATTATGCACGAGCGCAGACGGGACTGTCAATGCCATTCGCCGGCCGAAAGAAAAAATCAATCGACGGCCTGCGGATAACCGGCCGCGTCAAGCATCCCCGCCCACGCAGACTCGAGATACCCCATGCTCATCCGCTCGCCGACCTGCAACACCGGCGCCATCAATTCGCCCACACCCAGGCGCTGGCGCAGCAGATCCATCGCTTCCTTGTCGCTGACCATCTTTTCGACGTGGGGGATACCACGTTTGCGCAGGTAGGCGCGGCCGCCGTCACAGGCCGGACATGCGGCGACCACGTGCAGCACGACAGGGAAATTTTCGGTCGCCTGGCGCAAGGCCCAGGGCAAAGATTTGTCCGCCGACGGCGCAGAAAGAGATTTTTCACGCACG
Source organism: uncultured Methyloversatilis sp. (assembly GCA_964527195.1). Taxonomy (GTDB): domain Bacteria; phylum Pseudomonadota; class Gammaproteobacteria; order Burkholderiales; family Rhodocyclaceae; genus Sulfuricystis. The sequence continues at coordinate 4,218 of CAZGOH010000117.1, read as the reverse complement.
TCCTTCACTTGACCTGGCGGTGGCGGCCGATCGGCAAAATGCACCTTCCCGTCCTTGTCCACCCAGCGATACATCGTTTGCGCGCTTGCCAGCCCCACCAACAAGGCACCCAACACCAGCAAGGCGAAGCGGATCATGATCTTTCCCCGATTCAGGCGGTTGCGACCATGCCATTATGCCGCAGCAATGCCTCGGGCGAGGGCTCGCGGCCACGAAATGCCCTGAAGGATTCCAGCGCGGGCCGCGAACCGCCAACAGCGAGAATTTCGCGGCAAAAACGCGCTCCCGTCGCCGCGTCCAGCACGGTGCCGACGGACGGCAACGCTTCCTCGAAGGCCGCATAGGCATCCGCCGAAAGCACCTCGGCCCACTTGTAGCTGTAATAACCCGCCGCATAGCCCCCGGCGAAAATGTGCGAGAAACTTTGCGGAAATCTGTTCCACTCCGGAGGAAACACTACTGCGACTTCCCTGCGTACCTCATCCAGCAACGTCTTGAACTCGGTGCGGTTTTCGGTATGCAGGCGCAGGTCGAACAGGGCGAACTCTATCTGCCGCAGGGTAAACAGGCCGCTCTGGAAATTCTTCGCGGCGATCATCCTGTCATAGAGCGCGCGCGGCAAGGGCTCGCCACTCTCGACGTGCGCCGTCATGCCTTTCAGCACGTCCCATTCCCAGCAGAAGTTTTCCATGAACTGCGAAGGCAACTCCACGGCGTCCCATTCCACGCCGTCGATGCCCGACACCGGCAGTTCGTCCACCTCGGTGAGCAGATGGTGCAGGCCGTGGCCGGTTTCGTGAAACAGCGTCAATACGTCGTCGTGACTGAACGTCGCCGGCTTGTCGCCCACTGGCGCGGGAAAGTTGCAACACAGATAGGCCACCGGTGTCTGCACGCCCCGTGGGGTACGGCGACGGCCGATCGCATCGGCCATCCAGGCGCCGCCGCGCTTGGTCTCGCGCGCATGGAGGTCGAGGAAAAAGTGGCCAATCGCGCTCCCTGCACGCTCGATGCGGAAAAACCGCACATCGGGATGCCAGCCGGGCGCAATATCCGGGGCGATACGCACACCGAACAATGTTTCGACGCAACGGAACAAACCTTCGAGCACCTTGTGCTCGGGGAAGTACTGCTTGACCTCTTCGTCGGAAAATGCGTAGCGCGCAAGCTTGAGCTTCTCCGAAGCCCAGGACATGTCCCAGCTTTCGAGCTTTTCCAGTCCAAGCACGCGGGCGGCAAATTCGCGTAACTCATCCAGGTCGTGCTCGGCGAATGGCCTCGCCTTCGCCGCCATGTCACGCAGGAAGCCGGCGACCTGGGCGGGCGAATCGGCCATCTTCGGCGTCAACGAAAGCTCGGCATAGCTGGCGAAGCCGAGCATCGCCGCCTCTTCGGCACGCAATTCGAGAATGCGCTCGATCAGCGGGCCGTTGTTCCACGCGTCCTTGCCGAACTCGGCTGCGCGTGTCGCGTAGGCACGATACATGCGGGCACGCAGCTCGCGATTCTCGGCATACTGCATGATCGGCAGATAGGACGGCGCGTGCAGGGTGAATTTCCAGCCATCCTTGCCGTCGCGTCCGGCGGCGGCACGCGCGGCGGCCTTCACATCCTCGGGCAAGCCGGCAAGCGCGCGTTCGCTCACGACCCATTCGGCATGGGCATTGGTCGCATCGAGCAGATTTTCGGAGAACTTCGCCGCGAGCGCCGCGAGCTCCTCCTGAATGGCCTGGAAGCGCGGCTTGGCCGCCTCCGGCAGTTCCGCGCCCGCCAGGCGGAAATCGCGTATCGCGTGGTCGACGATGCGCCGGCGCGCTGGCGAGAGCACTGCGTATTCGGGTCCGGTCGCCAGCGCCTTGTACTTCTCGAAAAGCGCGAGATTCTGGCCGATCTCGGCATAGAAGCGGGTCACCTCGGGCAGGAGCGCGTTGTACGCCTCACGCCATTCGGGCACATCCATCACCGAATGCATGTGACCGACCACGCCCCAGGCGCGACCAAGGCGCTCGCCGGCATCAATCAGCGGCTGTGCAAACGCATCCCAACTCGCGGGCGCATCGGGTTGCACGAGCCGCCCGAGCAGCCCGCGGTTCTCATCGAGCAACTGGCGAATGGCAGGGCCAACGTGTTCGGGCGCAATGTCCGCGAAGCGCGGCAGCCCGGAGTAATCGAGAAGCGGGTTCATGGCATCGAAGTGGGGGCGGTTGGCCCGGGGTCAACGCGGAAATGACGCGAAAGTCGGCGCTGGTGGCACGGCGACGGCAGCATCAAGCCGTCAGCCGTTCGAGCGCCTCGCGATATTTCGCGGCAGTCTTCTCGATGATCTCGGCCGGCAGGCGCGGACCGGGCGCCTGCTTGTTCCAGTCCAGGGTTTCCAGATAGTCGCGCACGAACTGCTTGTCGAAACTGGCCGGGCTGCTGCCCGCCCGATAGGTGTCGGCCGGCCAGAAGCGCGACGAATCCGGCGTCAGCACCTCGTCGATCAAGTGCAGCGTGCCCGCCGCATCGACGCCGAATTCGAACTTCGTGTCGGCGATGATGATGCCGCGGGTGAGCGCATACTCAGCCGCCTCGGCGTAGAGCCGCAGGGCGGCATCGCGCACCTGGGCCGCAAGCGCCGGGCCGACGTTTCTTTCCATCGTGGCGAAATCGATGTTTTCGTCGTGCGTGCCGAGTTCAGCCTTGGTCGATGGCGTAAACATCGGCGCCGGCAGCTGTTGCGCCATCGCCAGCCCGGCAGGCAGTGCGATACCGCACACCCTGCCGGTCGCCTGGTAATCCTTCCAGCCCGAACCGATCAGATACCCACGCACCACCGCCTCGACCGGCAGAGGTTTGAGCCGCTTCACCACCACGGCGCGGCCGCGCACCTGCGCGCGCTCTCCGGGGGCCACCACGCTTTCTGGATCGATGCCGGTCAGCTGATTCGGAATGATGTGACCGAGCTTGCCGAACCAGAAATTCGCCACCGCGGTCAGCACCGCCCCCTTGCCGGGGATCGGGTCGGGGAGGATCACGTCGAAAGCGGATAACCGGTCGCTCGCGACGATGAGCAGTTTGTCCGCATCGACGGCGTAAATGTCGCGCACCTTGCCGCGGCCGAGCAGCGACAGGCTGGGAAGGGAAGATTCGAACAGCGGAACACTCATCGCCTACTCTTTCACAAAACGTTTTTGGGGTGCATGTTCGCTCGCATCCTCGCGGTACGGGAAGCGCACGTGGCCATAACGGATCGCCAGAACACCCAGCGTCAACAACAGGATCGCCGCCGAAACGGTCAGCACGCGCACCTCGCTCATGTCCTTGAGATCGAGGATCAGGTAGCGCGCCAGCGCCACCATGGCGATATAAAGGGGAAAACGCACCGGCAACTGACCGGTCTTGAAATACTGGCCGATCATTGCCAGCACTTCAAGGTAGAGGAACATCAGCAGCAGGTCCGCCAGGCGCACTTCACGCGCATACACCATCACCATCACTTCCTGATAGATGGCGACGGTGGTGGCGATGCCGATGATCAGCAGGCCGACATATTCGACCAGATCGAGGCCGCCGCTGAAAACGCGGCGGAGGCGCTGGGAAGCGGGAGAGCGGATATCCATGGGGGCGTTTTATATACCAAAACGGCACGGTACGACTTGATAAGCCGCGCCGCTGCCGGCATGCCGTCCGAGTCCCTCCTCAGGCGCGCACGCAGTCGACGTAGTAACCGTTGTCTTCCGACTTGACGAGGCCATGGATATCGGTTTCGAAGCCCGGGAACTGCACGTTGAAGGTGCGGGCGAACTTGAGGTAGCGCACGATGGTGGCGTTGAAACGCTCGCCGGGAATCAGGAGCGGGATGCCGGGCGGGTAGGGTGTCAGCAGCACGGCCGTGACGCGGCCCTCGAGCGCGTCGAGCGGCACACGCTCGATCTCGCGGTGGGCCATCTTGGCAAAGGCGTCGGCCGGACGCATCGCCGGCACCATGTCGGAGAGATACATCTCGGTGGTCAGACGCGCGACATCGTTGGCCTTGTAGACGGCGTGGATCTGCGTGCACAGGTCGCGCAGGCCGACGCGCTCGTAGCGCGGATGCTTGGCGACGAAGTCCGGCATCACTTTCCAGAGCGGCTCGTTCTTGTCGAAATCGTCCTTGAACTGCTGCAACTCGGTGACCATGCTGTTCCAGCGGCCCTTGGTGATGCCGATGGTGAACATGATGAAGAAGCTGTAGAG
>CAZGOH010000116.1:0-4913 GCA_964527195.1 uncultured Methyloversatilis sp. | reverse complement strand
GGCGATCCGCTCGGCGAGGAATTCCAGCGGCTGGCGGCGCGGGTGTTTGCGCCGCTCATCGATGCCCTGAAAGTCGGCGATGGCTGAACGGCGATTCACTCCCCTCGACAAGCCCTTCGAGGTCGAACTCGCCGGCACCCGGCTGATCGAGGCCGGCGCGGGCACCGGCAAGACCTGGACGATCACGGCGCTGGTGCTGCGCCTGCTGCTGGAGCAGGAACTGCCCATTGGCCGCATTCTCGTCGTCACCTACACGCGGGCTGCCACCGGCGAACTGGCGGCGCGCATCCGCCGCCGGCTGGTCGAGGCGCTCGCCGCCTTCGAACGTGGCATGGCGGATGAGCCTTTCCTCGAAACATTGCTCGAACGCCACGATGCACAGCGCGCCAGCGCGTTGTTGCGGCTCGCCATCGAGAGTTTCGACGAGGCGGCGATCTTCACCATCCACGGTTTCTGCCAGCGCGCGCTCGCCGAATCCGCCTTCGAGGCCGGCCACGCGTTCGAGCGCGAGCTGGTGCCCGAGCCGGGCGCCTTTCTCGAAGCCGCCGCGCGCGACGCCTGGCGGCGGACGCTGGCCGACGCATCGCCCGCCTGGGCGCAGTGGCTGATCGATGCCATCAAAGGGCCGGAAGGGCTGGCGCGCCGGGTGCGTCCTCATCTGGGGCGCATCGCCGCGCTCGCCGCGCCGGAGGGTGAGGCGCGCGAACTGGCCGAGCAGGCTTTCGCCAGAGCCCACGCCGCCGCGCAGGCCTACTGGGATGGCGCAGCGGTGCTCGCGCGCCTGCTGGCGGCAAAGCTCCACAAGGGCAGCTACAAGCCGGACAAAATGCCGGTGCGCACCGCGGCGCTCGACCGCTGGCTGTCCTCGTCGCCGACGTTGCCGCTGCCCGAGGGGGCGGATCTGTTCGGCGCGGTGAAGATCGCCGAAAAGCTCAACAAGGGCGCGCTGGCGCCCGAACATCCCTTCTTCGCCGCGATGCAGGCGCTGCTCGATGCCGCCGCGCGCCTGAAGGAGGAGTTCGAGGCCGCCACGCGCCGCCTCGTGTGCGACTTTCTCGTCGCCGCCCGCGCGGACATCGCCGTCCGCAAACGCCGTGCCGGCCAGCAGTCCTACGACGACCTGCTCGCCGATCTCGCCGCCGCGCTCAAGGGGCCGGGCGGCCCCGCGCTCGCCGCCGCCCTGCGCACGCGCCATCGCGCCGCGCTGGTCGACGAATTCCAGGATACCGATCCGCAGCAGATCGACATCTTCACCGCCGTGTTCGGCGACGCGACGCATCCGCTCATCTTCGTCGGCGACCCGAAGCAGGCCATCTACGGCTTTCGCGGCGCCGACGTGTTCGCCTATCTCGCGGCGCGGCAGCGCGCCGACGCCGGCTACGCGCTGCTGGAGAACCGCCGTTCCGATGCGCCGCTGCTGGAGGCGGTGAATGCGCTGTTCGCCGGTCCGGCGCCCTTCCTGCTCGATGCGCTGCCCTTCGAGCCGGCGCGACCGGCGGCGATGGAGCGCAGGCCGTTTTGCGTCGAAGACGACGACGCACCGCTGACCCTATGGACGCTCGCGCCGCCCGCCGAGGGCAAGGGTTTTTCGAAGGATGAAGCCCAATCGCGCGCCGCCACCGCCACGGCCAACGATATCGCGCGCCTGCTGGCGCTGTCCGCGCAGGGCCGGGCGCGCATCGGCGAACGGCCGCTCGGGGGCGGCGACATCGCCGTGCTGGTGAGAAAGCGTGCCCAGGGCCTCGCGGTGCGCGACGCGCTGGCGCGGCGCGGCATCGCCAGCGTGAGCCTGGGCGGCGGCAGCGTCTGGCAGGGCGAGGCGGCCGAGGAGATGGAGCGCCTGCTGCTCGCCGTCGCCGCGCCCGCACGCGCCGGGCTGGTGCGCGCGGCGCTCGCCACCGTGCTGCTCGGTTTCGACGCCGCGCGCCTTGCCGCACTCGACGCCGACGAGTCGGCATGGAACGCCTGCGTGGACGACTTTCACGAGGACCAGGTTCTCCTGCGCGAACGTGGCTTCATGGCGATGTGGCGTCGCCTGCTGCGCCGTGCGGGCGTCGTCACGCGGGTGCTGGCGCGGCCCGACGGCGAGCGGCGGCTGACCGACTATCGCCATCTCGCCGAATTGCTGCACGCGGCCGCGCTTGCGGGCGCATCCGATGCCGAGGCGCTGGCGCGCCACATCGCCCGTGCGCGGGATGAGGCCGAGAACGAGGACAACCAGTTGCGGCTGGAAAGCGACGCGCGGCTGGTGCGCATCGTCACCATCCATGCCGCCAAGGGCTTGCAGTATCCGGTGGTGTATTGTCCTTTCCTGTGGGACGGCCCGAAGGAGGGCAAGGCGGGCTGGCCGGTTTTTGCTCACGATGTTGCCCATGACGAGGGGGTGCAGCGGCTGGATTTCGGTTCGGATCGCATCGACGCGCTGCGCGCCGCCGCCGAACGCGAGGCGGCCGCCGAGGAGGTGCGTCTCGCCTATGTCGCGCTCACGCGTGCCGAGCATCGCTGCATCGTCGTCTGGGCGCGTGCAAACCAGAGCGAACGGTCGCCGCTGGCCTGGCTGCTGTTTCGTTCGCGCGAGGCGGTGGCGGATGCGTCGCCGCCCGGCTTCTTCGCACGGCCCGCGCCGGAAGAGGCGGGGGGCACGGCAGCATTGCCGGCGGAAGCCGCGCCCACGTTGGCGGCGCGTCCCTTTGCCGCGATGATTCCCGCGCCCTGGCGCGTGCAAAGCTTCTCGACGCTGGCGGCACGGCTCGATGCCGCCGATGCGGCGGAGGCGCCCGATCACGACGCGGTTTCTCCCGCCGTGCCGCCCGCGCCGACTTTCGATGCGCCGTTCGCTTCGATCCACGCCTTCCCGCGCGGCACGCGCGCCGGCAGCTGCCTGCACGCGCTGTTCGAGCGCATCGACTTCCAACGGCCCGATCAGGCCGGACCGCATGCCGCCGCCGTGCTCGCCGAATTCGGCTTCGCCGCCGAGTGGCGGCCGGTGCTCGAAAAACTGGTGACCGATGTCGTCGCCGCGCCGCTCGGTCCGCCGGGCTTGCGCCTCGCCGATGTGCCGCGCGGCGAATGCCTCGTCGAACTGGAGTTCGCCTTCCCGCAGGCCGGGAGTGGCTACATGAAAGGCTTCATCGATCTCGTGTTCCGCCACGGCGGGCGCTGGTACATCGTGGACTGGAAGTCGAACGCGCTGGACGACTACGGGCCGGAAGGGCTCGCCGCGGCGATGCGGGCGCACCGCTACGACCTGCAAGCGCGCATTTACGCGGCGGCGCTCAAGCGCGCGCTGGCGCGGCGCGAACCGGCGCTCGGGTGGGCGGAAGGCTTCGGCGGCGTGTTTTACCTGTTCCTGCGCGGCATGGGGCCGGATAGCCCGGCCGGCGTGCATTTCCAGAGGCCGACGGACGAGGATCTCATGGCCTGGCTGCCATGAGCCCATCGACGGGCTCGCCGCGGGCGGCGTGCCGCCCCGTTCGCTTCAGCGCCCGAAAATGCCCCTGAGGATATTGACCGGATCGCCGATTTCCTTGATGACATCAGCCGGGCGGGGCATGCCGCCTTCCGTCGGCGCACCTTGCGAGGGAGCGGTCGCCGGCCGCGCCGGCGCTTCGGGAACCTCTTCGCCGATCATCGCCATGCCGGTCGACTTGAGGCGCAGCAGAACCGACCAGTCCGGCTTCCATTCGATCTTCGGATCGGTCGGACGCGGCGGGTGGGCGAGGTTGAGTTCGGGGCCGTAGGCGATCGCGCGCAGCATGGCGCCTTCGGTGCGGGCGAAGATGCCCTGCGGCAGCGCGCACTGTGTGGTCTGGCGCGGCAGCACGACCTTTTCCTTGACCAGTTTGTCGACGCGCGCCGGCGCCAGGTAGTCCATCAGCCCCCAGCCCGGGTCGGGCGAGTCGCTGGAACTCCAGATGATCATTTCGGAAACGCCGTCCGCGCCCTTCCGGCTGGCCATTGCGGTAAGGAAATAGCCGGTGGCGGTGGCGACAGCGTTCCAGCGTGCGAGGACCGATTCCTGGGGATTGCCCGCCGCGTTCAGGCGCAGCCTGTCCATGAAGTCGAGTCCGGCGGGAACGGCGAAACGCCAATCCGCAGGCACGCCTTCGCCGGAAACGGCGTGCTCGCCGGTCAGCGAGGCATCCTTCGGCACGCGCAGCGAACTGGTCTTGTTCGGCCAGATCGCGCGGCCCGGCACGGCCTTGGCGCCGCGGTCCGGCGCGAAGCGCCCGGTCATGAACTTGCCGAATTCCTCGGGTTTTGCCTTCGAGAAATCGAGGATGCGCGGCTGGCCGGCACGGACCGTGTTGCCGCAGCCCCAGTAAAAAATCAGGCGGCCCTGCGGCTTGTCGAGCTCGCTCTCGCCGTCCTGCCCGGGCCGACTTTCGGTGACCACCGGCAGCAGCGGCAGGGGCGAGCGCATGTTCATGGCAGCGGGAATGGCGTGCGCGCCCTCGGTGCCGGCCGGCTTGCGCTGCGTGTGGAGCGCCGCATCGAGCCACTTGCCGGGCAGGGCGGCGCCGTGGCGTGCCTGGCCGAAGGTCGAGCCCAGCATGCTGCCGAGCATCGGGTTGTCTTCCATTTCCTCCATGCCGGGCATCGACATGTTGTGGGTGGCGGCGTCCATCCAGAAGCGGGCGATCGGCGGATGGGTTTTCTGCTGCGCCAGCGCCGGGGCGGCGATGCAGGCAGCCAGGCCGAAAATGAGCGTGCGGGTCGTTTTCATGCGTTGCTCTCCTCAAGGGGAAGACATCGACGGGAATGACGCCGGCACGCTAGCACAAGCGTAGCCGGAATAACAGGGTGGGTTGCGACCCATGTCGTCGAGATGTTGCTGTGGGGTTTCGTCGAAGCCGGCACGACGTCTCAATCCCTTTGTTTTCAGGGCATTTTGCTGACAGGAGCCACACCAT
>CAZGOH010000115.1:0-5227 GCA_964527195.1 uncultured Methyloversatilis sp. | reverse complement strand
CCGGCGCGATGCCGATGCCGCCCACCTGTGCCGCCAGCGCGTCGGAGATGTAGTCGCCGTTGAGGTTGAGCGTGGCGATCACGTCGTATTCGGCGGGGCGCAGGAGGATCTGCTGCAGGAAGGCGTCGGCGATGGCGTCCTTGACGACGATCTCGCGGCCGGTCTCCGGATTCTTGAACGAGCACCACGGTCCGCCGTCGATCGGCTTGGCGCCAAACGCGTTCTGTGCCAGCGCATAACCCCAATCACGAAAAGCCCCTTCGGTGAACTTCATGATGTTGCCCTTATGCACCAGGGTGATGCTCTTGCGGTCGTTGGCGATGGCGTACTTGATCGCGGCGCGCACCAGGCGCTCGGTCCCTTCGCGCGACACGGGCTTGATGCCGATGCCGGAGGTGGAGGGAAAGCGGATCTTCTTCACGCCCATCTCGTTTTGCAGGAAATTGATGACCTTTCTGGCGTTGGCCGACTCGGCTTCCCATTCGATGCCGGCGTAGATGTCCTCGGTGTTCTCGCGGAAGATCACCATGTCGGTCTTGGTCGGATCCTTGAGCGGGGAAGGTACGCCCTTGAAGTAACGCACCGGGCGCACGCACTGGTAGAGGTCGAGTTCCTGGCGCAACGCGACGTTGAGCGAGCGAATGCCACCGCCGACCGGCGTGGTCATCGGGCCCTTGATGGAGACGGAGTATTCCTTGCAGGCGTTCAGGGTATCCTCGGGCAGCCAAACATCCGGGCCGTAGAGGCGGGTCGATTTCTCGCCCGCATAGACCTCCATCCACGAGATCTTTTTCTTGCCGCCGTAAGCCTTTGCCACCGCCGCGTCGACGACCGCTTTCATCACCGGCGTGATGTCGATACCGATGCCATCCCCCTCGATGAAGGGAATGATGGGATTGTCCGGCGTGGGTTGTCCGGCAACGATTTTCTGGCCTGTGGTGGGTACCTTGATGTGTGAAGTGCTCATGCCTGCTCCATCCTCGTGGGTTTGTCGGTTGTGAATTTTTTTATTATCGCTGAAAATTCGCTTATCTGGTAGGCGACGGCTTGGCACAGATCAAGAATGGATCGAGAATGGACATATCAGTAAACATGGTGGCGGATGTCGATCCGGCATCGGCGGCACAGGCGTTGTTGATTGCCCGGACGTTGATCGAAGGTTTCAACAAGCACTATCGCCTGTTTCGCGAAAGTTCCGCCGCGGCGAAAACGCGTTTCGAGCAGGGGGACTGGCCTGCAGTGCAGCGCGCCGTGCGCGAGCGCATCCAGTTCTACGACGACCGTGTCGCGGAGACGGTGGAGCGCCTGCACCGGGATTTCAACGCCGAAACCATCGACGACGTGGTCTGGCGCCAGGCCAAGCTGTACTACATCGGCCTGCTGGCCGACCACAACCAGCCGGAACTCGCCGAGACCTTCTTCAATTCGGTGTATTGCCACATCCTGCACCGGACCTACTTTCACAACGATTTCATTTTCGTGCGGCCGGCGATTTCCACGGAGTACATCGAATCCGATCCGCCGACCTATCGCAGCTATTACCCGAACGAGGCGGGTTTCCGGGAATCGATCAGGCGGATCTTTTTCGATTTTGGCTGGCAACGGGAATTCGCCGATCTCGACCGCGACATCGAGTGCATTCGCACGACGGTGCGCGAGCTGCTGCCGGAACTGCCGCAACGCGAAGTGAATTTCCAGATCCAGGTGCTGCATTCCGCCTTCTATCGCAACAAGGCGGCGTACGTGATCGGCAAGGCCGTCAACGGTTCCACGGAGTATCCGTTCGCCATCCCGGTACTGCACGATCCGCAGGGAAAACTGGTCGTCGACACCATCATCCTCGATCCCGGCTGGATCAGCCTGCTGTTTTCGCTATCGCGCGCCTATTTCATGGTCGATATGCCGGTGCCCGCCAACACCATTCAGTTTCTGCGCTCGATCATGCCGCACAAGCCGCGTGCCGAGCTGTATTCGATGGTCGGTCTCGGCAAGCAGGGCAAGACCGCCTTTTTCCGCGGCCTGATGTCGCACCTGCATCATTCCGCCGACCAGTTCATCGTCGCGCCGGGCATTCGCGGCCTGGTCATGCTGGTGTTCACCCTGCCTTCCTATCCCTATGTCTTCAAGGTGATCAAGGACAAGTTCGGTGTCACCAAGGAAGTCGACCATGCCACCGTCAAGCGCAAGTACCAGCTCGTCAAGCAGGTCGACCGCGTCGGTCGCATGGCCGACACCCTCGAGTTTTCGCACGTCGCCCTGCCGAAGGACCGTTTCGCCCCGGAACTGCTCGACGAGTTGCGCCGCGAAATTCCTTCCCTGCTGGAAGAAGATGGTGAGGATATCGTCATCAAGCACCTCTACATCGAGCGGCGCATGGAGCCGCTCAACCTCTATCTCGAACGCGCCGAAAAGGCGGGACGCGACGATCTCGTCGACAAGGCGGTGATCGAATACGGCAACGCCATCCGCGAACTGGCCATCGCCAACATCTTCCCCGGCGACATGCTGTGGAAAAACTTCGGCGTCACGCGCTATGGCCGTGTCGTGTTCTACGACTACGACGAGATCGAGCACATGACCGACTGCAACTTCCGCCGCATTCCGCCCGCGCCCAACGAGGAGGCCGAGATGTCGGGCGAGCCCTGGTATTCGGTGGGCAAGAACGACATCTTTCCGGAAGAGTTCGCCACTTTCCTGCTCACCTCGCCCAAGATCCGCGCCTCATTCATGAAGCACCATGCCGATCTGCTCGACGTCGCTTTCTGGCAGCAGGCGCAGGAAGAAATTCGTCGTGGCGCGATCCGCGACTTCTTTCCCTACCCGGAAAGCCTGCGCTTTTGCAATCGTTTCGGCAAAGGCTGCCCGAAGTGAGGCAGTGGCCGTTTATCCTGCTGCTGTGGATCGCCGCACATGCGACGGCGCAAACACTGCCGCAAATGGATCTCGCCGCCGGATTCCACCGGATCGAGGCCGAGGTGGCGCATACGCCGGAAACGCGGGCGCGCGGCCTCATGCATCGTCGCGAGATGGCGCCGCAGCGCGGCATGCTGTTCGTCTTTACCCATGACGCGACGCACTGCATGTGGATGCGGAACACCTTCCTGCCCCTCGCAGTGGCCTTTCTGGATGAAGGCGGACGCATCATCAACATCGCGGAAATGCAGCCGCAGACCGAAATCAACCATTGTGCCGCGCGGCCGGCACGCTATGCGCTGGAAATGAACGCCGGCTGGTTCGCGCAGCGAGGCATCCGGTCGGGCGACCTCATCGGTGGTATCGGGCGCGCGCCAAGGGGCTACTAAAACCGTCGCCGTCCCGCCAGAGCCGACTTTCACGCACTGCGCCGGTCGGCCAGGTGGGCAAGGAAGGCCTCGGCTACGGCGGACAGGTGCTTGCCCGCCAGATGGGCGACGTACCACTGGCGCATCAGCGGAAATCCCTGGACGTCCAGTACCTGCAATGGTCCCTGTTCGCCTTCGAGGGCCACGGTGTGGCTGGACAGCACGGAAATGCCGAGGCCGCCGGCAATCGCTTGCTTGATGGCCTCGTTACTGCCCAGTTCCATGCGGATGCGCGGAGCCAGCCCTTTCTCAGAAAACAGCCGCTCGGTGGCGAGGCGCGTTCCCGAGCCAGGTTCGCGCAGCAGGAAGGGTTCTTCGGCGATACGCCGCAGCGTGATCTTTTTCCGGCCGGCGAGAGGATGGTCATGGCGCGCCAGCACGACCAAGGGGTTGTCGGCGATGGGGCTCGCGACGACATCGAGATGCTCCGGGGGGGCACCGAGAATGACCAGATCATCGATATTGTCGGTCAGGCGAGCCAGCAGCATTTCGCGATTGGTCACGGTCAGCGCCGCCTCGATACCCGGGTAGCGCGTGCAAAATTCGCCGAGCAGTCTCGGAATCAGATATTCCGCCGTGGTGACGATGGCGATGTGCAGCTTGCCTTTCTTCAGGCCGTGCATGTTGTCGAGACGCATCTCCAGGCGGTCGATGGCATCGCGCACTTCCCGACTGGTGGCGAGCACCTCCCGCCCGACGTCGGTCAGGAACATCTGCTTGCCGATACGTTCCAGCAGCGGGAGACCGATGTTGTCCTCAAGCTGCTTCACCTGCGCGAACACGGCCGGCTGAGTCAGGTGCAACTCCTCCGCGGCGCGCGTGTAGGAGAGGTGTCGGGCGACGGCCTCGAAGATATGAAGTTGGCGTAGACTGAAGCGCACGCAGGGCTCCGATTGATCGATGGTTTTCCTGTCACTCGACTATAGACTATACGTTTTTATGAAAATAAGAAGATTAAATTAGAGTTTATTTCTTACTTGGGCATAATGCGGCGCTAGTTGCAGATCATGCACCGGCGTGGAGCTGCACCATCGTTTTGCCGACCAACTACATCCTTGAGAGGAGCGATACATGGCTGTTAAGACCTATAGCGCTGGCGTGAAGGAATATCGTCAGACGTATTGGACGCCCGAATACACCCCCCTGGATACCGACCTGCTGGCGGTGTTCAAGGTTACTCCCCAGCCGGGCGTAGACCGCGAGGAAGCCGCTGCGGCCGTCGCGGCCGAGTCGTCCACTGGCACCTGGACCACCGTCTGGACCGATCTCCTGACCGACCTCGATTACTACAAGGGCCGCGCCTATCGTATCGAGGACGTGCCCGGCGACGACAGCTGCTTCTACGCCTTCATCGCCTACCCGATCGACCTGTTCGAAGAGGGCTCGGTGGTGAACGTGTTCACCTCGCTGGTCGGCAACGTGTTCGGCTTCAAGGCCGTGCGCGCGCTGCGACTGGAAGACATCCGCTTCCCGATCGCCTACGTCAAGACCTGCGGCGGTCCCCCGCTGGGCATTCAGGTCGAACGCGACATCATGAACAAGTATGGCCGTCCGATGCTCGGCTGCACGATCAAGCCGAAGCTGGGCCTCTCCGCCAAGAACTACGGCCGCGCGGTGTATGAGTGCCTGCGCGGCGGCCTCGATTTCACCAAGGACGACGAGAACGTCAACAGCCAGCCCTTCATGCGCTGGAAGCAGCGCTTCGACTTCGTCATGGAAGCCATCCTCAAGGCCGAAGCCGAAACTGGCGAGCGCAAGGGTCACTACCTGAACGTCACCGCGCCGACGCCGGAAGAGATGTACAAGCGTGCCGAGTATGCGAAGGAAATCGGCGCACCGATCATCATGCACGACTACATCACCGGCGGCTTCTGCGCCAACACCGG
>CAZGOH010000114.1:0-5264 GCA_964527195.1 uncultured Methyloversatilis sp. | reverse complement strand
ATATTTCCATTTATTCCGGTGGCCAGCCTGGCTTTCTGGCTTCAGTGAATTGCAATGTAATTCCAAGAGGCTCAGGAGAAAACCATCATGGCCGCCAATCAACTCGTTCAAACCCGTATCGACGGTGCCATCAAAGCCGAAGCCGCCGCCGTCCTGGCAGCGATGGGGCTTACCGTCTCCGATGCTGTGCGCCTGATGCTTACCCGCGTGGCACGCGAACACGCCCAGCCCTTCGATCCGCTGGTTCCCAACGCCACCACCATCGCCGCCATGAAGGAAGCGCGGGCCGGCAACCTGAAGTCATTCGACAGCATCGGGGCACTGATGGCCGATTTGCATTCTGACGATGAGGACGATTAAGCGCACCGGGCAGTTCAAGCGCGACTACAAGCGCGAGACCAAAGGCCCGCACCGGGCAACCCGCGATGCCGACACCCTGCGCCTGGTGCGCTTGGGCTCGCATAGCGAACTGGGGTTGTAGTCGCCGTTCCGCCCGCGCCGACTTTCACTCGACTTGCAGCAGCAGGCCCTTGAGGTATTCGCCTTCGGGGAAGGCGAGGTCGACCGGATGATCGGCGGCGCCTTGCAGGCGTTTGACGATACGTGCCGTCCTGCCCGCATCGCAGGCCGCGCCGGCGACGATCTTCTGAAACAGTTCGACGCCGATGCCGCCCGAGCACGAGTAAGTCATCATCATCCCGCCCGGCGCCAGCAGCTTGAAGCCCAGCAGGTTGATGTCCTTGTAGGCACGGCTGGCGCGTTCGGCATGGCTGGCCGAGGGCGCGAACTTGGGCGGATCAAGGACGATGAGGTCAAAGGTTTCGCCCGCGCTCTTCAGCCTGCGCAGTTCGTCGAAGACATTGGCGCAGCGCCATTCGGCATGGGCCACTGCCAACTGCGGATTGAGCGCAAGATTGGCCGCCGCACGGTCAAGTGCCGGTTGCGAACTGTCGATGGACAACACGCTGGCAGCCTCGCCCGCCAGGGCTTGCAGCGAGAAGCCACCGGTGTAGCAGAAGCAGTTGAGCACGCGCTTGCCGTTCGATAGTTCGGCGAGCATCCGGCGGTTGTCACGTTGATCGAGATAGAAGCCGGTCTTGTGGCCAGCGACGATGTCGACCGCCATGGTCACGCCATGCTCTTCGATGGTGATCTCGCTGGCGGGTGCCTCGCCTTGCAGCCAGCCAGTGGCTGGTTCCAGTCCTTCGAGGCCGCGCACTTCGGAGTCGGATCGCTCATAGATTCGTGCGCAGCCCGTCGCCTTTTGCAGACCATCGACAATGGCGCCGCGCCACTTCTCGGCGCCCGCGCTGGTCAGTTGCACGACGACGGTGTCGCCATACTGGTCGGCAATCACGCCGGGCAGGCCATCCGATTCGGCATGGATCAGGCGCAGCCCCTGCTGGCCAGCCAGATCCGGCAATGCGCGCCGCCGTGCAACTGCCGCCGCCACGCGGCGCTTGAAGAAGGCGTGGTCGATTGTCGTGTCGACATCGAAGCTCCACACACGCGCGCGAATCTTCGACTGCGGCGAAAAGGCCGCCTTCGCCAGCGGCTTGTCGTGGGCGTCGCACACGGTGACGGTATCGCCCGGCCGCGCGTGGCCGGCCAGCCGCGCGACGGAGGTGTCGAAAATCCACGGGTGACGGCGGAACAACGAGCGTTCCTTGCCCGGATGCAAAATGAGTTCGGTCATGAAAGTCGGCTTCGGGAGTACGGCGCCGCCGGATCATAACCGCAGGCCGGGCACCCTGGGCGCGCAAATGTGCGATCATCCGGCCTGCACCAAGGAGCGATCATCATGCCGAAAAAGTTCATTTCAGCGGGGCTGCTGGCGTGCCTGGTCGGGTTCGCCGCCGGGCCCGCCCGGGCGCTGTGTGTCGATGTGCCGAAAGCCAACCTGCGCCAGGGGCCCGGCACGCAGTACGAAAAAAGCTGGGAGGTGTATCGCTACATGCCCTTCCGCAAGATCGAGACGCGTGGCGAGTGGCATTTCGTCGAGGACATGGACGGTGATCGCCACTGGATCGCCGCCAGCCTGGTGAAGGACGACCTGCCCTGCGCGGCGATCAACGCCAGGCGCATCAACCTGCGCACCGGCCCCGGCGCCGGGCACACCCTGTCGCCGCACGGTCCGGTGGACAAGTACTACACCTTCCGCGTCGTCGAAATCCGCGGCGACTGGGTGCGCGTGTCCGACGAAGGCATCGCCGACGCCTGGGTGGCACGCCGCTTCCTCTGGATGCCCTGATCCGGCGCGCCGCCCGTCACGGCATGCAGGACGCATCGAGCGCGCCCGCGCCGGACTTTCGTAACCAGGGCGTCTGGTTGCGCGTGCTGCTCGCGGCAAACGCCCTCATGCTGCTCGCGGCACTGGCGGCGAATCGATCATGGGCGCTGCTCCCGCACGAAGTCCTCGAACTCGCGGCCCTGGTCGAACCGGCCTTGCTGCTCGCCCTCGCCATCCTCTACCTCCTCGCACCGGCGCTGCAGCGCATGCGGCGCATGCCTGCCCTCGCCGTGACGACCGGCGTGGCGGTGGCGGGCATGACGGTTTCCGGGGTGCTGATCGGCACGGCCTTCGGCGTGGCGGCCGGCTGGCGTCCGCCGCTGGCCGCCGGCCTCGGCGCGGCGGCGATTTTCCTCTGGCTCGAGCTGCGCGCGCGCGCGCATGCGCCGGCGCTCGCCGAGGCGCGGCTGGCCGCTCTCAACGCGCGCATCCGGCCGCATTTCTTCTTCAACAGCCTCAACGCGGTGCTCGGCATCCTGCGCGAAGACCCGCGGCGCGCCGAAAGCGCGCTCGAGGAACTCGCCGAGCTCTTTCGTGCGCTGATGCGCGACAACCGCACGCTGACGCCGCTCTCCGAGGAAATCGCGCTGGCGCGCAAGTATCTCGAGATCGAGCGCCTGCGCCTGGGCGAGCGCCTGCACGTGATCTGGGCGGTGGATGCCTGCCCGCCCGACGCGCTCGCGCCGCCCCTGTTGCTCCAGCCGCTGCTCGAAAACGCCGTGTATCACGGCATCGAGCCGGCGGCCGGACCCGGCGAAATCCACGTGCGCATCGCCGGCGACGGCGACGGCCTCGCCATCGAAATCGACAACCCCTGGCACGCGGAAGCCAGCGGGCGGCACGGTAACCACATGGCGCTCGACAACCTGCGCGAGCGCCTGATGCTCTTCTACGACCTGGAAGCGCGGCTCGACACCGGCCGGCAGGGCGACCGCTACCGCGTGCGCATCGTGCTGCCCCTGCGCCGGGGCGCTGCCACATGATGACGCCCGCCCTCCTCATCGTCGATGACGAGCCGCCGGCGCGTGCGCGGCTCAAGGCCCTGCTGGGCGACATTGCCGGCGAGTTTCCGCACCGTATCGCGGGCGAGGCCGGCGACGGCCTGGCCGCGCTCGAATGCCTGCGGCAGACGCCCGTCGATATCGCGCTGGTCGACATCCGCATGCCGCGCATGGGCGGCATCGAGCTCGCGCAGCAGATCGCCGGCCTGGCGCAACCGCCGGCTATCGTGTTCGTCACCGCCTGCGACGAGTTCGCGCTCAAGGCCTTCGATCTGGCCGCCGTCGATTACCTGCTCAAGCCGGTGCGTGCCGCGCGCCTGCTCGAAGCGCTGCGCAAGGCGCGCCGTCTCGCCGGCACCGACTTTCGCGACCTCGCGCCCGCCGGCCGCACGCGTCTGCGCGTGGTCGAGCGCGGCGAGGTGCTGCTGGTGCCGGTCGACGAGATTCTCTACCTGCGCGCCGAGCAGAAGTACGTGACGGCGCGCAGCGCGTCGCGCGAATACCTGCTCGAGGAATCGCTCGCCCATCTCGAGGCCGAATTCGGCGCGCGCTTCGTGCGCATCCACCGCAATTGCCTCGTCGCCCGCGACGCCGTCGCCGGCGTGACGCGCAGCGGCGAAGGCGAGGAGGCGCATTGGGCCCTGCGCCTGAAAGCGGTTCCAGAACGGCTGGCGATCAGCCGCCGGCAGTGGCCGCCGGTCAAGGAAAGTCTGGGCTTGTAGGGCGGCGGGATCGTTCAGCCGAGGCGGGCGAGCCAGCCGTCGGCGCGTGCCAGGGCGTCCTCGAAGGTGCGCAGCCGGTTGCGGAATTCCTCGAATTCGGGACGGCCGAGCACGGCCGGACGTTCGTGCGCGACGTACTCGCGCAGGTTGGCGGCAAGGTTGTCGGCCGCCTGGCGTTGCGCCGCCACGCACGCCCGTCCGGTCTGCACGATGCGGCGCGCGGCAATGTCGCCGACGACGCGCGACAAGTCCTCTTCGACATCCCAGCGCAGGTTGCGCAGCACGAAGGAAAGTTCGGTGGCGAATTCGGCGTTGCCCGTCACGTGCGCCTCCGCCATCAGCCGCTCGCTGCCGCCGGCCAGCAGCAGCGGGCTGAAGGCGGGCAAGGCGATGCGCACGTCCGGTTCCGCCGCCGTGGCGGTCGCCGGGGCAAAACGGCCATCCTCGCCGATGGCCAGGCCAAAGCGCAGCGGCGGCATTGCGAACTCGGCCAGCCGGCCGGCATAGGGTGCCAGCCGCGTCCGCGCCCAGGGGGCGCCCTCGAGCAAGTGGTTGAGACCGCCGAGGAGCGCCGCCTCGAGCATTGCGGATCAGCTAACCTGCTGGATGCCGGCGACGCGCCAGCCGAAGCTGCCGTCTGCCGGCTTGGCGAGGTGCCAGATCTCGCGGAAATCCTGCGCCGGCGCGTTTTCTTCCTCGCGCAGCAGGCCGTGGAAATGCACGGTGGCGATGTGCTGGCCCTGCTCGGTGACCACTTCGAGCAGGTCGGCGTGCAGTTCGACGACATCGGTGAATTGCGCCGCCTGGCCACGCTCGCGATATTGCATCTGCACTTCGGCGAACACTTCGGGCGTCAGGAAGCTCTTCAGGTCGTCCATGTCGCCGCGGTCATTGGCGGCCTGCAGGCGGATGAAGTTGAGCTTGGCCTGGCGCAGGAAGCCTTCAATGTCGAAACCGGCGGGAATGGCGGCCGGCACCGTCGCCATGGCCGCCGTCTCGCCAGCGCCGACTTTCGACGCGCCGCCTTGCACGGAGGAGGCATCGAAACGCAAGGGCTCGCTACGCCCGTTCGCCCCCGCGCCGGCGTACTGCAGGGCGTTTTGCGGCTGGCGATTCCGGGTCAGCATCTTGTAGAGGAAGAAGGCGCCGCCCACGAGCAGCAGGATCAGCAGCATGGAGGCCATTTCCTCGCCGAAACCGAGATAGGAAGCCAGCGCGGCGAGACCGAGACCGGCGGCCAGGCCAGCGACC
>CAZGOH010000113.1:0-5300 GCA_964527195.1 uncultured Methyloversatilis sp. | reverse complement strand
GCCGGCCCCACCCAGCCGGATGCCCAGTTCACCCACTCGAAATTCAAAAGAGGCTCATCGTTTTTGAGCAGATGCGGCATCAGCACATGATGGAAATAGCGACTCCAGCGGACATCCTGCTCGTCGCCGGGATTGGGGAATAGCCCATCCTGCGGGGAGAAGAAAGCGTCGACATAACGCTCGGTCAGCACCTCGAACGGTCGCAGCAAAGGCCAGAGATCAACCGGATGTTCGCTGTAACCCGCATCCCGCAACTTGTCGATGGCCGGGCTGCGCAGTTCGAGCAGGTTCGCCGCGTCCAGAAACCGGCTGCGGCACGCGCGGAACAGGTCGGCGAGATTGTCGGTCGCGCCGGCACGCAGCTTCTCCCGGAAGTCTTCGACGTGCATGCGTCAGGCGCTATTGCGGCGCAGCCAGTTGAGGATGGCGGCATGGATGCGTCCGAAGAATCCAGATCCCTCGAAACGAAATTCCTGCCGATAGTGCTGGTGGCCGCAGCCGTCGATGACGATAGGCGCGGGTTGGTGGTCAATTTTCATCGAGCATTACCTGTGCAAGGCGCTGGCGCGCATGAAACGCCCGCCGTATCTCGGGTGGCGCGTCATCACGGAACCAGATGCGCGCGTCAACAAGATCACGCAACGCCTCTTTCGACATGGCGGCGAGTTCTGCGACAACGGCAGCATCGTCAGGGCGGGTATCAGTCATAGAGTGGGGCGCTGGTTACTGCCAAGATCATACGGGATCGCATTCCGATGACGAAGCCGCTGGCGGATGCTGGCACAGGCCATACTCCTGCGCCTTCTCCCAACTCGACAAATGGCTCAGACCCGGTTCCAGCTTCACCCGGATTTCCTCGCGTTCCTGCGCCTTGAGTGCATCCAGATATTCGCCAGTCGCGATCAGGTCCTTGACCGTCTGCGGCCAGCCGAGCGCCCAGCGGTTGGCGATCTCGATGGCCGTCTGCGACATTTTGCCGAGCACTCGACGCAGTTCTGGCGGGTATTGGGTTGGCTTGTAGAGGGTTTGCATCGTCAGGTTACGCTGCACTGCGCAAGTGAAAGTGGATGGCGTCCTTGGTCAGCAGCTTGTGTTTCTGCGGGCATTGCCAGACGGTGTACGACCAGGCTGACGTTTTCATGTTCAGGCCGGTTGAATCGAGAGTGATTCCATCCCACGGCACAATCGCCGCGCACGCGCCGCACTTCACCTGCCCCTGCTTGCGGTTCAGCATATCGAGGGCAACAGAGTGAAAAGTGTCACGCCAAGCGTCAGGCACGTCAGTCGGCGCAAGACGGGAGGTATCACGCTGGCGTAGCCAATTCAAAATCGCCGGATAGCGGCCATGCTGGTCGGCAGGCGATTCCGCCAATCGGGCCTCCAAGATTGCCGCCACGTCGGTGGCATCGAAGATGAACTCGCTGGCGCAATCGCCCATCTCGTCGTATTCCGGCACATAGCGGATCAATGCGCTGCATGGGGGCGGATGCGCCTCCAGACGATCACGCTTGCGCTCGGATTCGGCTCGCCCCTCGCCCCAGAACCCCGCCGAGAATTTCGGATGAATCAGATTGTCCGGCTTGAGCAGCAGCAGCGGCCACAAGATCACGCTAAACCAGAACGTCCCCCGGACATCGCAAAACATCCGGTCGTATTTATCCAGGCGGTAGCGGATATGCCAAGCCAGACGCAGCGCCATCAGCGCGGCACCGGCCAGGTAAAGGTATAGAAACGTCCAGGCACTCATCGCGGCTACCCCTCATCTCCGGCAGAACCGTCGTAATGCACCGTGCCCGTTTGCCGGCCGACGGCAATCACCCGGCTACTGCGGATCACCGTTGCGTCCTTGCCATCGCCCCACGGCGCGACGATCCACCAGCAGGGTTCCGGCATGTTGCCGTAAATGTGAAAGTTCGCCGGCTTGCGACCATGACAGACCAACGATGCCGCGCCTGTGGCGTGCAGCAGCGCTTGTCGTGCGATACCGAGTGCAGCATCACGGCGCACGGATGGAAACAGAAAAACCCTCAGATGCTCAAGCCAGTTCATATCTCTCTCGGACGTTGTGCCATGCGCCATCATCGCCGATAGCAGGCTCAGGAGGTGAGCCTGCAAAACATTCTACGTTGCGCCCCAAGGAACTGACACACTGGCCATAGTGTGCGCGGGCAGGCACAAAAAGTCGGCGCTGGCGGGACGGCGGTATGCAAACCATCAGCCGATTTTCTCCGCGATCTGCATCGCCACATCCCGCCCGTTGTCATTCGCTACGGCCAGCAGGAACAGGCATTTGCCATTGCTCGAATGCTCCCACTGACGGCCGATCTGACTCTTCTCGTCAGTGTCCTTGTTGAGCAGGTGCGCGCCCTTGTATTCCACCACCAGTACCCGGCCATCGGTCAGTTCTGCCACGAAGTCAGGGTAAAAGTAATCGGTCGCGGTCGGCAGCCAGAAAGAAAACCGTTCTTCCTGCTCCACGTTGCGTACCCAATGCTTGACGGCAGGATGCGTGTCGATAGCACGGGCGCAAACGAATTCCTCGGCCGGGGTGCCGTCGGCGCGCTTCTCGCGCAGATCGTGGATGACCGGGTAATAGTGTTTCTTGAACCGATAGCGGCCGGCATAGAACGGCGGCCGGGCCGGATATTGATTGGGCCGGAAGTTGAAGGCGTAGCGAAAACTGTCCGCCAGCACGGGCGCAGATGAGAAACCCGGCAACGCCTTCTGGAAACCACCTTTCACTGCACTTTGCCGGCGGCGGTCGATTTCCCGGCGGATGGCCTCGGCAAGCAGAAACTTGCCGCGCACCAGCGCCGTCAGCGAGAAACCCCGGTCGCCGATCAGATGATGCACGATGGCCAGCAACCACTTAAGCATGACCGCCTGCCCGACGTCGACCTGACGGCAGGCGCGGTCGAGGTGGCGCACCAGATCATGTTCGTCGGCATGGGCCTTGACCTCATCCAGGTGAAGTTGGCCGCTTTCGGCAGTGTCGTAGACCACGCGGTCGCCGTCCACGTCGATCTCCCAAGCGGTGCCGCTCTCCTTCACGGCGAAGCCCGGCAAGGCAATCGGCTCGGCGAACAGATCGAATGCTCCCAGCTCGGCCAGTACGCGGCGCTCGACCGGCTGCCACTCGCCATCCCATTCCAGGCACAGTTGCGGCAGCGGTGCGAAGGGAATGCCCCGCGAGGCCGGGGCCAGTTGCGCCTCCTGACGGGCGCGTTCGCGTTCGATGGCCTCGCGCACGGATTCCTGCTGCTTGCCGGGCTTGCAGGCAGCGAGCAGAAATTCCTCATGGGCGGCTGTCAGTTCGCCCCGCACGATCACCGTTGCCCCGGTCGACGTCGGGCGAATCTCAATGCTGTCCTGCAATGACTCGGGAATCGCTTGCGCGGGCGTGACCGGCAAAGGGATAACGGCCTCGACCGGCAATAGCGGGCGCTGGTTGCCATCGTCCGGCAACGGGAATGCCTGCTGCACGGGTGTTACGGCGGCAAGCGCTTCGTAACGCTCGAATCCCATGTTGTCCACCAGTCGATCCACCAATGCCCCGGCGGCACGGGCAGTTTCCGTGGACACCACATGCGCATATGCCTTGCCCATTTCCGGCTGGCGGCGCGGCTTGGCGTAGGGCATGCGCAGCACGCGGCCCAATAGTTGTTCGACATCTTTGCCGCTTTTCATGTCCTGCAAGCTGCACAGCACATAGGCAAACGGGCAGTCCCAGCCTTCTTTCAGCGCCTTGACGGTGATGACATAGCGGATCGGGCAAGTCGGCTCGGCCAGCGGAATGCCATCCAGTTCTTTCTGCTCGCCAGTGGCGACGGCAATCTGCCGGCGGTCGAGCTTCTCGCCGTCCTGACTGGTCAGGTGCGCCAGCAGCGTGTCGATATTGGCCTCGCCATTCACATCCTCGGCCTGGAACAGCAGCACCGGCCGGATGTAATCTGGCTCCTGCGCGGCCAGCGATTCCAGCCGGTCGCGTGTCAGGATCGCATCGCGTACCGCATCCTTCCAGCCGTTCTTGTGCTCCATCAGCACGATGGGCAACTTGATCATATCTTCATTGGCCAACGCCTGCGCGCCGACGTGATAGATCACGTTGCTGTCCGCCATTGGCGTGGCCGTCAGTTCGATGACGCAGGTCGGATGCAACTCGCGCAGCGTGCGGAATGCCTGCTCGGTGCGGTTGTTGTGCGCCTCATCCACGACGACAATCGGCTGATGCAGCGTCAGCCAGTTGGCCAGCGATGCCTTGACACGGCCCAAGTCAGTGGCAGTCAGGTATGGCTGTGCGGCGATGTCGGCCTCGGTGACTTTGCCGAGCCGGTTTTCCTGCTGCGGCGTCAGGCCCTGAAAGTGCGGGGCCAGTGCCTCGTCGAAGGAATATACCGTGCGGATGCTCTTGTCCTTGACGTTGAACGACTGGATGGTCGCCACGATGATGACCGCACTGCTGCCGACCTCCTGCGGCCCGACGGTCGGCAGGTCGTCCAGCGCGCAGACGCGCACGCGCTCCCCGAAATGCTGGGTCAATGCCTCGCGGCACGGATTGCGCGGCGTCGAGAGCGCCGCCAGCGTCTGGCTGCGTATCGCGTCTGATGGCACCAGCCACAGCGCTACTGGCGCGGCGGTGTCTTTCAGGGTCTTGCCGGCATGGGCCACCGCATGGGCGGCGAGAAAGGTCTTGCCGCCGCCGGTCGGGATGCGCACACACACGGCGGGCACCTCGCCGAGTGCCGTAGCGTCGTAGTTCGCCTGCCAGCGTTGGCCGTTCTTCTCGTGCTGCGGCGCGCAGGCCCGCCAAGCGGCATCAAGGCCCGCCGTGCGCAGCTTGAAGAAAAACCCGTCGAGCGCGGCCAGCGCCTTGTCCTGATAGTCCTTGAGGGCGAACATGGTCAGCGTGCCTTGATGTCGTAGGGAATCTGCTTGAACGTGATGCCGGCCTCGCGCAAGCGCGCCTCACCCTGCCACGTCGTTTCACCGTAGATCACACGCGGCCCGGCATGCGGAAACAGCGCATCCAGATGGGCCAGCACTTTCGCGGTCAGCACATTGCCGCCTGCCGGCCGGCGGTCGCCGAGAATGCCGTTGTAGAGCAGGTAATAGGCCGTGCCCTGATGCACGCCCAACAGCGGTGAATCGAAAACCTGCCGCGCCGGTTCGCCAGTCTCGAAATGCCAGAGGTAAGCGGCCAGCGGCGCGAAGCGGACTGAAGGATGAATACTGCCGTCGGCATCGAACACCGGTTCGCCCAGTGTGTGAAAGCGGAACCCGCCGCCGCCCTGCCAATTCAC
>CAZGOH010000112.1:0-5301 GCA_964527195.1 uncultured Methyloversatilis sp. | reverse complement strand
ATGAACGAAACCGCCGACAAGATCGTCAAGCGCCTGACTGCGCTCAAGTCGCTGCGCCGGCCGCATGAACAGGTCTGGCGCGACTGCTTCGACTTCACCTACCCGCTGCGAGGATCGGGCTTCACGTCCGACATCATCGACGCGCAGGAAGGTCAGCGGAAGCGCGCGAACCTGCTCGATTCGACCGCCACCGACGCGGTGCGCATCCTGGCCTCGTCGATCATGTCGGGCCTCACCCCTGCTAACTCCCGCTGGTTCGGCCTCGATGTCGGCAACGAATCCGAGGACGAACGTCGCTGGCTCGACATGGCGGCGCAAACCCTGTGGGAGAACATCCACATGGCGAACTTCGACGCGGCCGCCTTTGAAGCCGTGCTCGATGTCGTTGTCGCCGGCTGGTTCGCCCTCTACATCGACGAAGACCCGGACGAGGGCGGGCTGCGCTTCACGCAGTGGCCGCTCGCCGGCGTCTATTGCGCTGCCTCGAAGCCGGGCGGCCGGGTCGATTCGGTCTATCGCTGCTTCACCATGACCGCCGAGCAGGCCGTCGCCGAGTTCGGCGAGACCGAGGTCAGCCAGAAGACGGCCAAGCTCGCGAAGGACAAGCCCGACGAGAAGATCGAGTTCGTGCATGCGATCTATCCGCGCACGATGACCGTCACGAATCCCCGCCTTGCCAAGAATCTGCCGGTCGCCTCGGTGCATGTCGAGGTGAAGGAGAAGAAGACCGTCCGCGAGTCCGGCTTTCACGAGATGCCGGTCGTCGTGCCGCGCTGGATGCTGATCCCGGATTCGGTCTACGGCGTCGGCCCGGTCTTCGACGCGCTGCCCGACGCAAAGATGCTCAACGAGCTGAAGGGCATGGAGCTGGCCGCGGCCGACCTGGCAATCGCCGGCATGTGGATCGCCGAGGACGACGGCGTGCTCAACCCGCGCACCGTTAAAGTCGGCCCGAAGAAGATCATCGTCGCGAACTCGGTCGACAGCATGAAGCCGCTGCAGACCGGCGCGAACTTCCAGCTTTCCGAAACGCTGACCGACCAGCTTCAGCGCGCGATCCGCAAGGTGCTGATGGCCGACCAGCTCCAGCCGCAGGACGGCCCGGCCATGACGGCGACCGAGGTGCACGTCCGGGTGAATCTGATCCGGCAACTGCTCGGCCCGATCTACGGCCGCCTGCAAGCCGAATACCTGCAGCCGCTGATCGAGCGCTGCTTCGGCCTCGGCTACCGTGCCGGCGCCTTTGGCCCCGCTCCCGATTCCATCGCCGGCCGCGAGTTCTCCGTCCGGTACATCTCCCCCCTCGCCCGTGCGCAGAAGCTCGAAGACGTGACCGCGATCGAGCGCCTGCACATGAACATCGCGAACATCGCCCAGGTGAAGCCCGACGTGCTCGACCTGATCGACGAGGACGTCGCGGTGCGGGTGCTCTCCGACGCCCTGAGCGTGCCGACCAAGGTCGTGCGCAAGACCGCCGACGTGGAACAGCTCCGGCAGCAGCGTGCACAGGCACAACAGGCCGCGCAGCAACAGCAAGCCGCCATGCAGATGCAGCAGGTCGCCGGCGAGGAAATGGTGAAGAAGGCCGTCGGGGGTGGCGCATGAGCAAGGAAGCCATCGCCCCCGAGGCCTACGCCCGCGTGTTCGAGAACCACGCCGAGGGCCGGATGATCCTCGACGACCTGACCGCCCGCTTCGGTGGCGGCATCTACGTGAAGGGCGGCCTCGAAGGGGATCGCCAGACCTGTTTCAACGCTGGCCGCCGCAGCGTGCTGGACTTCATTCTCGGGCGGATCAACCAAGCAAACGGAGTAGAAACCAATGAGGAATAAGCATGTTTTCATGGGTGAAGCAGGTGATGGAACGCATGGCGGCGCTGGCGGCGGCTCGTCAGGCGCAGGCGCTGCGGGTGCAGGCGCTGCTGCTGGAGCAGGCCAGGGCGGCGCGAACGGTGCGGCAGGTGGCACTGGTGCAGCACCTGGCAGCGTCCTGGCTACCGGCGCGGCTGCGGCCGGAAGTGGACAAGGCGCTGCAGGCGGCGCTGCTGCTGGCCCCAACGACTGGATTCCCGAGAAGTACCGCGTCACCAAAGCGGACGGGGCGCTCGACATCGAAGCGTCGGCGCGCAAGGTAGCCGAGGCGCATCGTAACCTCGAACAGAAGCTCGGTTCGGGCGACGTGCCGCCGAAGACCCCGGAGGAGTACACGCCGAAGGTCGAGGCCGAGGGCTTCAACTGGGACGAGATCAAGAGCGACCCGAGCATGCAGGGCTTTCTGAAGGGGGCGCACTCCAAGGGCATCACCAACGAACAGCTTTCTTACATCCTGGGCGAATACTGGAAGACCGCTCCCGAGCTGGTGAATGGCGCCAAGCAGCTCGACGACAAGGCCGCGACTGCCGAGCTGCGCAAGGACTGGAAGACCGACGACGAGTTCAGCAAGAACGTCGGCCTCGCCTTCAAGGCCTTCGACGCCTTCGCCTCGGAAGCCGACCGCGCCAAGATCGACGAGATCGGCAATAACCCGATCGTCCTTCGCCTGCTGGCGAACGTCGGCAAGGAAATGCAGGAGGACAACCCGGCCAACGGTGGCGCCGTCCCCGAGGGCGACTTCAACAGCAAGGTGGCCGAGCTGCGCGCCGAGCTGGAAAAGCTGCCCCAGTCCGACCCGCGTCGCAAGCAAGTCAAGGCCGAACTCGACGGCCTCTACTCCCGCCGTTATGGCTCCAAGGCGCAATTCCTTGGCGGTGGCGCAAGCCGCCCGACGGTCGCCTGACCGCTCTCTCCCTCAAAAGGTCGGGAAACCGACCGCACTCTCGCACGATCATCGCAGGCATTCCCGGTTAGCCGGGCGGCCTGCGGTGGCGCGCAGATACCCGACAAGGCCCGCAGGTCGAGCATGAAACGCCGATGCCCGATCCCGAAGAAGCAGGCCCGCAGTTGCGGACACCCTGGAAGGCGAAACCGTTCAATTTCTAGGAGCGCAACATGTCTCAGTTCATCACTGAAGCGTTTGTGCATCAGTTCGCGGATAACTTCATCCACGTTGCACAACAAAAAGTCAGCCGCCTCGAAAGCTGCGTCTCTGTCGAGACCGGCATCAAGGGCATGTCCAAGAGCATCAACCGCCTCGGCCAGCGCACCGCGCAGCGCCGCACGATTCGCCACGCCGACACCCCGATCAACGATCAGCCGCACAGCACCCGCTTCGTCGACCTGTTCGACTGGGAAGACGGCGACATGCTCGACGATCAGGACAAGATTCGCATGCTCACCGATCCGCAGTCCGAGTATGTGCAGGCGATGGTCGCCTCGCTCAACCGTGCCAAGGACGACGTGATCATCGCCGCGATGCAGGGCAACTCGCGCAGCGCAACCGGCAATATCATCCTGCCGGCCAGCCAGAAGATCGCCGTCGGCGGCACCGGCCTGACCAAGGCCAAGCTATTCCAGGCGCGCAAGTTGTTTCGTCAGAACGAATGCGACGACGAGGCGGGCGAAGAACTGTTCATGCTCTACCACGCCCAGGCCATCAACGACATCCTGGCCGATACGCAGCTCACCAGCTCCGATTTCACGGCGGTGCAGATGCTGCAGAACGGCACCCTGACGGGCAAGTGGATGGGCTTTTCTTGGGTTCCGATCGAGCGCATGCCCAGGGTCGCGACGACCCGCTTCATCTACGCCTTCGCCAAATCCGGTGTGCGGCTCGGGATCGGCGAAAACATCATGACGCGGATTGGCGAAGACCCAGGCAAGGGCTTCAACGTCCGCATCTACGCCAAGATGTCCATTGGCGCGGTGCGGGTAGAAGAAGAAAAGGTCGTGGAAATCGCCTGCCTCGATCCCTGATCCTGGCTGATTGACACCGGGCGGCCCGCGAGGGCTGCCCATCACCGAACCAACATTCTCAGGAGTCCGACATGCCCAACATCAATGCCAGCATTTCCGCCGCCCGCGCCGCCCTGCCGCAACAGAACGTGCGCGGCAATCTCCAAGGCGGCGACACGCAGATTTTCGTTTCCACCGTCACCATTCCGCCGACCGGCGGCCCCGTCGTGGGCGAGCACATCTCATGGGGCTTCCTGCCCATGGGCGCGCGCATCATGCCCAATGCCCGCATCTTCATCAGCGCCGGCGCAGCCTCGTCGACCATCAACCTCGGCGACCCGGTGGCGCCGGCGCGCTACATGGCGGCCACTTCCGCCACCACTGCCGGTTCCCTGCTGGCCGAAGCGCAATACGCCAACGGCGCGCTGACTGAAGTCGATGTCGTCGCCCCCGGTATGGCCAACGACCGCAGCGAACTGCGTTCGACGGTGGCCGGTGCCGCGCTGCAGCCCGGACAGGTGTTGACCCTGGTGCTCGAGTACGCCACCAACAACTGACACTTCCCGGTTGAACCTCCCTCCAGTGAAGCACTTTGACCGGGGCCACGCGCCCCGGTTTTTTCTTCAGGACTCAGAACATGGCGACCAGTGTCTCGATCTGCTCCAACGCGCTGCTGATGCTCGGCGCGCAACCCATCAACGACCTGGCCGAAGACCTCGACCGGGCACGGCTGGCGGCGAACATCTACCCGTCGGTGCGCGACGACATGCTGCGCTCGCACCCGTGGAATTGCGCGGTCAAGCGCGTGGTGCTCTCGCCTGACACGCGGATTCCGCCCTACGGCTACGCCTATCAGTTCCTGCTGCCGTCCGACTGGCTGCGCACGCTGTCGGTGGGCGACTACGGCGCCGAGATCGACTATCGGATTGAGGGGCGCGCGGTGCTGGCGAACGATGCCGCGCTGAAGCTGCGCTACATCTTCCGCAACAAGAACGAATCGACTTGGGATTCCATGCTCGTTCATTGCATGACGCTGGCGATGGCCGCACGCATGGCCTACGCGATCACCCAGTCGGCGAGCCTTGAACAGACGCGCCTGCAGGAGCTGGAGATGGCGCTGAAGCGCGCCCGCGCGATCGACGGCCAGGACGACCCGCCGGAGACCCTCGGCGATAACCGACTGCTCGGCAGCCGGTACTGAAGGGAGGCGAGACCATGCCGCGCGTCACCCTGATGCAAACCAATTTCACGGCGGGCGAGGTCTCCCCCCGCCTGCTCGGGCGTGTCGACATCGCCCGCTATGCCAACGGCGCCAAGCTGATCGAGAACGCCTATCCCGTCGTGCATGGGGGCGTGATCCGCCGGCCCGGTACCCGCTTCGTTGCGGCAGCGAAGTTCTCCAACAAGGCCGTGCGCCTGATTCCCTACGTCTTCAACAAGGAACAGGCCTACATGCTGGAGTTCGGCGACC
>CAZGOH010000111.1:0-5579 GCA_964527195.1 uncultured Methyloversatilis sp. | reverse complement strand
GCTTCGAGGCGGAGACGCTGGCCTGATCCGAAAGTCGGCACCGGCGGGACGGCGCCAACTTTTGCTCGCGGGGATTGTCCGGCAGACCTCATGTAGCAGACATTCGCCTCATTTGTAACGGTATCAGCGGCAAATTGGCCAGTTTCTGATACCGTCAAATCACCCGAAAACCCTTGCGCAGCAAGGTTCCAGGCAATTCCCTACCCCTCTTCCACTCTCTCAGCGTACCCCGCCTCGCGCTGGCTGCGGATCGCCAGCACAAAGACGATGTCCATCTCCGGAACATAACGAT
The DNA here is from genome assembly GCA_964527195.1 of uncultured Methyloversatilis sp. Lineage (GTDB taxonomy): Bacteria > Pseudomonadota > Gammaproteobacteria > Burkholderiales > Rhodocyclaceae > Sulfuricystis. The sequence continues at coordinate 5,287 of CAZGOH010000111.1, read as the reverse complement.
AGAGCGCGAGATAGCCTCGGGGTCGTCTGCCAATGACAAGCTCTCGCTTGCCGTTCGTCACCGGACGACCAATCAGGGGGTTCTGCTCCAAGACATCCAAGGCGGTGATGATTTCCCCAATGCGCTGGCCAGGATTCTCGACCTGATAGGTTGCCAGGTGATCCAAGATGCGCTCAAAGTCCTCCGCAACCTCTGGGGACAACTCGATTCTGGCCATTTCAGCGTGCCAGTTTTCTGGCTACGGGACGCTTGGCAGACTTTCCGGCGACACGGGCTTCGAGATACTTGCGCATCTCGGTCCAAGGAATGGTTTTCCCGGAGGACACAATGTCGGCATAACGCTGTTCTGCCACCGCATCAAAGTCCGCCCTGAGTTCAGCCTGCTGCGTCTTTTCGGCAATGGCCTCCAGAATGAATCCATGGGCTGTCGTCCCGGAGCGTTTCGCTGCGGTTGCCACCCTTGCTTTCAGGTCTTCGGGCAGGCGAATGGTCGTGGTGGTCATAACAGACACTCCGATTCAGAGATTGAAACCTCATGGTAGCACTGATGTGCTACACCGAGCGACCAGATTTTCTCCGCATTATTTGCGGCGATTGATGACGCTTATCTCAGGAAACATTTCACTTGTTTTCACGGCGCCCAAAGTCGGCATCGGCGGGACGGCGATGATTACGCCAGCTGCCAGGGCAAGGCCAGCACGGTATCGCTCAACCAGCGCGGCGAATCGACCGCGCACAGCACCAGGCCGTGCCCCACCGTGCGGTGCGGGTGCGCCGTGCGGAACGCATCGATGCCGGAAGTGGCGCGCTTGCCGGGCGAGGTTGTCAGCTTGATTTCGACGGGAAACAGAACGCCGTCGCGCTCCAGGATCACGTCCACTTCCGCACCCCCTGCCGTGCGCCAGTGATGAAAGGCCGGCGGCGTGGCCAGCGTGGCGGCCTGCTTGCGTAACTCGCACACCAGGGCGGTTTCAAACAGGGGGCCAAAGAGCGGATGGCTACCCAGCGCCTGCGGCGAAGAGAGTTGCGCATGAAACGCAGCCAAGCCGGTGTCGGCCAGATAGCCCTTTGGACGGGAAACCACCCGCTTGGCCGGATTGCCGGAAAACGCCGGCAGGGCGAACCACTGATAGGTCCCTTCGAGAATGCCCAGCCAGCGGCGTGCGGTTTGCGGCGTCATGCCGATTTCGCGGCCGAGTTGGCTGATGTTGATTTCCTGCGCGGTCAGTGCCCCCATCAGGCGCACGAAACGGCCAAACTCCTGCCAGTCTTCCACCCCGCCCGCCAGACGGGCATCGCGCTCGACATAGGTGCGGTGATAGCCCGTCCAGAAAGCGGGGACCAGCGTCAGATCGATCTCTGTCGCCCGCGGCAAAAAACCGCGCCACAACCATTCCTGCAAGCCACCCGCATAGCGCGGGGCACTTTTGCTCCAGGCAAAAAAGTCTTCCTGTTGTCCAAGCCAGCGCCCGAGCCATCCAATTGTCTCGCCGGCGATCTCGCCGAGAGAAAAACCTTGCAAATCCAGAAAAGCAGCACGCCCAGCCAGGCTTTCCGAAAGATCTTTCAGTACCTGCCACTGCTGAGACCCCGTGAGCAGATACTGTCCGGCGACGCCGGGCGAGCGATCCACCGCGCGCTTGATGGCGGCCACCAGTTCGGGGGCATATTGAATCTCGTCGAGGATGACGGGAGGCGGATGGTTCCTCAAAAACAACTCGGGCTCGGCCCGGGCGTTTTCGATGTCGAGACTGGCATCGAAGACCACATAGTCATGATCGGGAAAGACATGGCGCAGCAAGGTGGTCTTGCCCACCTGCCGCGCGCCGCTAACGACGACAACGGGAAAGGCGCCAATGAGTTCCTGAAGGCGATGGGTCAGCGAACGGGAGCGATACATACCTTGCAATTTATATACATCATCATCAATTTGCAAGTATTTAACGATTTAATGACCGGACAGCAAAAGTCGGCGCCGGCGGGACGGCGGATCAGACGATGCGCAGGTCGATGTAGAGGCGATAGCCCTCGCCGCGCACGGCGCGCAGCGCCTCGTCCTCCGCACCCGCTTCGGCGAGCTTTTTGCGCAGGCGGCTGATGCGAATGGCAATGGCTGTTGGGCTCGCTGTTTCTTCGCCAAGAATTTCGCGCACCTGCCAGGTGTCGAGGCGGCCATCGGGGGCGAGGGCGAAGGCGCGCAGCAGGGCGGCTTCCGGTTCGAGCAGACTCACGTCTCGCGCGGGACCGCGTAGCCGACCGGCGGCAAGGTCGAGTTCGAGGCCGGCCAGTGGGTCGGCACGCGGGGCCTGCCGCCGCGCCAGCCCGGCGGCATCGCGTTCGATGTGCGCTTGCTGTGCGCTGGCCACGGCTTCGTCGCGCTGACGTTGGACATGGCGCAGCCGTTCGAATAGACCAAGATTGAACGCCAGCAGCGCAAACAGCGCGCCTCCCTGAAAGCTGTAAAGATGCCAGTAAGCGCCCCCGCAATGCGCCCTGTACCGAGAGGACGGCAATCAGGTAGGACGCCAGGCCGATACCGTAGCCCACGGCAATGAACAGGCTGCCGGCCTGCCCCTGACGCCAGAGGATCGCCGTCCGGGCAAGACCGAATACCGGAAACAGCAGGGCGGCCAGGGTCAGGACACGGGCCGCCTCGGTGAAGTACCCCGCGAAATGCGCAAGCAGGCAGGCCAACGACAGGCCGATCATGCCGAGAAAATAGGCATTGAGCAGCGGCGTGCGGCAAGACCAGCGAGGTGCTGCTCGTCTGGACGCGCAGATACAGGGTTTGCGGCGTGGCGTCCGGAAAATCGATCCGGAAGACAAAACCGCGGGCCGGCACGTCGCGCGTGGCGAAGGGATGCAGGTCGCCGGTCTGACGGACATGAAAGCCGCCGGAACCGTCGGGCAGGTAGAGTCGCAGGTCGTCGAGATAGGATGGCTGATGCTCTCGATGGTTTCCTCGCCCGCCGGATCGACGAGCACGGCCAGGCCGGTCAGCGGCCAGTGGGCGGCGAACGCCGATCCACCCATGTGCAACAGCCACAGCAGGATCAGGCAGCGAAGAGGCGGCAGGCAGCGCATCGGGCGAGCTTAACGCGCCGTCCTGCCAGAGTGGAGACAGGGATAGCGGGCATAACCCCATAACCCCGTTGACTCTTTTGATTTGGCCGTATATGTTCCCAAAGAAAGATATTTACGGCCAATGGACTATCTCCCGCTTTCCGAGAACACGCTACGGCAAATCATCGACTCGACAACCCTATTCGGTGAATTTGTCCGGACGCAAGGCATTGCCCGCAAGCATGCGGGCGGAATGTATTGGAAGCAGCAGGACAAATACGAATACCTGGTCAAGACCACCCCCGACAATCGCCAGCACCGTCTCGGCCCCCGTTCTCCGGAAACCGAGCGCATCTATGCCGAATTCACTACCGCCAAGTCGGCTGCCGAGACCCGCCTGAGATCATTAAGACATGCCCTCAGCGAGGCCGAGCGGCTCAACAAGGCCCTCAAGGCCGGACGCGTACCGAATATCGTCGTCTCGGTATTGCAGAGCATCGAGGCAGCGGGGCTTCACCAACATTTCACTGTCGTGGGAACGCATGCCCTGTATGCCTACGAAACGGCGGCCGGCGTGCGTATCGTTCAGGGGGCATTGGCCACGCAGGATATCGACCTGCTGTGGGATGCCCGGCAACGCTTGCGCTTCATGACCGACCTGGAAAAGCTCGACACCTCGATCCTGCGCATACTGCAGCGGGCCGATGCAAGCTTTCAGCGCAAGCACGGGCAGAACGAAACGGCGATCAACGCCAAGGGCTTCGAGGTGGATTTTCTGCGGCGACAACCCGAGGGAGACGACCCGCACCCGTTCCGTTTTTCCGGTGACGAGGACGATCTGTGGCCCGTGCAGGCTCGCCGCGCCTCGGTGCTGACCAATGCCCCACGCTTCGAACACGTGGTGATTTCGGCGACCGGGCGCATGACGACCATGCGCACCATCGAGCCGAAGGCCTTTGTCGAATTCAAGCGCTGGATGGCCAACCAGGCGCCAGACCGCCCGGAACCGAAACGTCGCCGCGACCGACGCCAAGCCGACATCGTCCAGTCTCTGATCGATGGCGGTTTGCTGGTTTGACCGTCGGCGCCGTCCCACCGGCGCCGACTTTTCAGGCGCTCAGAACTTGAAGCCGGCCGTCACCCAGAACCGGGGGTTGCGATCCGCCCCGTCGGACTGCGGCTTGCCGCCATGGCTGCGCCAGGCCAGCGTCGCATCCATGTTCCAGTCCCCCCGTGCGTAGCGCAGGCCCACGCCCTCCCCGCCCAGCGAGCGGTGGTTGGGGGTGGCCGGGGTCGTGACATTGTTGTTGGCGTTGATCCGCGCCCGGCCGCTGTCGTGGAAGATGTAGGGGCTATAGGCGCCCAGGGTGTAGCGGGCTTCGAGCTGGATCAGCCAGCCTTCGTCACCATTGCCCTCTCCGGTCGGGTAGGCCCGCACGCCGTTGGCACCGCCGAGGCTGAAACCTTCGGAGCTATCCAGGTTCTTGCCGGCCGATTGCACCGAAACCCGGCCGAAGAGGATGAGGTTTTGCACCGGGGTGGCCTGCACGCGGGCGATGTCGAGGTTCCATTTGTCGAAGCCGCCCCGGGTGTTCTGGCCGCTGGTGCGGTCGGTGTTTTCCAGGGTGCTGTTGAGCTTGAGACGGCCCGTCGTGTAGCTGAGGCTGCCGTAGGTGATGCCGCCGCCCCAGAGTCCGTCGCGCCGGTCGAAGTTGAGGACAATGGGCAGGCTGTCGCTGCGCTTGTCGTCGTCGGTGTTGGCGGATTGCTGTTTGTCGTTGAGTTTCTTGTGCTGCCAGGTGGCCGCCAGCGTGAGGTTGGCTTTTTGCGAGCGGATCACCGGATAGGTCAGGCCCACGCTGGTGACTTTGGCGGTGCCGGTGGCGCCGAGATTGGCGAAGTTCTTGGCGAGTTCGTAGTAGGTGTGGGCATAGCCGATGTTGCCCCTGAGGCCGCTGGTGCCCAGCGGCAGGCTGTAGCCGAGGTTGCCCAGCCACATGGATTCATCCGAATACAGCAGGCGGGCGGTGATCTGGTCGCCGAAGGTGAAGGGGCTGTCCCATTGCAGGTTGGCGCGGGCGCGGTATTCGCCGGTAAAGCGGTTGCCGTGGTTGTCGAGGCCGACATCGCCGCTGAAGCCGGGGGTGCGCTCGACGCGGACGTCGAGGGCGCCGGTGCCGAGTTCCTGCCCGGGGCGGATGATGGGGGCGACCTGGATGCCGGG
>CAZGOH010000110.1:0-5606 GCA_964527195.1 uncultured Methyloversatilis sp. | reverse complement strand
TTCTCGGCGAGAAAACGATACAGGCGCTGAACATTGGCCAGCGCCGGTTCAGACCAGATCAAACGCGGCATCAGGTATGACTCGTGGGCGGTTCAACGTCGTTGCCGGCTTCCAACGCGGCCAACCAGTCATCGGCCTCCACACCAGTCACATGCAAGCCTGTGGCCTGATAGTGGTTCCAGGCGCCAAGCGCTTCCTGCCGGAAGGCTTCGCGCTGTTCCTCACGCGTCACATACTGCTCGATCGCCTCCCGCATCAGCCAATGCACAGGGCGGCGACGCTGATCGGCCAACGTCCGCATCCGCGCTTTCAGCGGCTCCGCAAGACGCACTGCGACAGGGGTAGAGGGCATAGGTATTCTCCTGTATTACATCAGACTACATGGCAGTATAGCGCCCAAGCCGCCGTCCCGCCGGCGCCGACTTTCTCAAGCCAGTTCGGTTTTCCTGCGCCGTGCGGCGAAGAATTCGGACAACAGCGCCCCGCACGCATCCGCACGGACTCCGCCGGCGATTGCGGCGTGATGGTTGAGCTTTTCGACACCGAAGAGGTCGATGACGCTGCCGGCGGCGCCGGTCTTGGGGTCGCGGGCGCCGAAGACGACGCGGGCAATGCGGGCGTGGAAGATGGCGCCGATGCACATGGCGCAGGGCTCGAGGGTCACGTAGAGGGTGCAGCCGGGCATGCGGTAGTTGCCCAGGCGCGTCGCCGCGTCGCGCAGGGCCATCACTTCGGCATGGGCGGTCGGATCGTGGCGACCGATGGGCTGGTTGAAACCGCGCCCGACGATTTCGCCGTCCCTGACCACCACGGCGCCGACCGGCACTTCGCCGAGCGTGGCGGCTTCGCGGGCGAGGTCGAGGGCCGCGCCCATGAACCCTTCATCGCTCATGGGTGCGGCGGTCATTGCGTCAGGCGTTTTTCGTCATCTGGCCACCCGTATCCATCAGCTGCGCCTGGGCGGCCGCGAGGCGGGCGATCGGCACGCGCGGGCCGGAACACGAGACGTAGGTCAGGCCGATGCCGTGGCAGAAATGGATCGAGCCGGGATGGCCGCCATGCTCGCCGCAGATGCCGACCTTGAGCTCGGGATTGGTCTTGCGACCTTCGGTCACCGCGAGCTTCATCAGTTCGCCAACACCCTTCTGGTCGAGCACTTCGAAGGGGTTGTCGATGAGGATGCCCGCTTCCACATAGCCGGGCAGGAATTTGTTCTCGGCATCCTCGCGCGAGAACGAGAAGGTCGCCTGCGTCAGGTCGTTGGTACCGAAGCTGAAGAACTGCGCCATCTCGGCCATGCGGCCGGCACGCAGGCAGGCGCGCACCACTTCGAGCATGCTGCCGAACTTGACGCCGACGTTGATGCCGTGGGTGAGTTCCACCACCTTGTGGATGCGTTGCACGTAACCGTGGATGCGGCGCAGTTCCTCGACGGTGGCCACCTGCGGCACCATGATTTCCGGATAGACCTCGATGCCTTCCTTCGCGCATAGCGCGGCGGCTTCGAGAATGGCCTGGATCTGCATCGAATACAGCTCGGGATAGGTGATGCCCAGCCGCACGCCGCGATGGCCGAGCATCGGGTTCACCTCGGAGAGCGCACGCACCTTCTTGAGGGTCTTCTCCTTCTTCTGGATGACGTCCTCTTCGAGGTGGCTGTCCTTGAAGTCTTCCATGCCGCGGGAGAGCTTGTTGAGTCCATCCGCATACTGCTGGTAGAGCTTCGGGCTCAGCAGCTTGAGGGTTTCCGGCAGCTCTTCCACCGCCTTGAGAGAATCGCGCAGGTGGTGCAAGTGGGCGATTTCCAGCTCGAGCTGGGCGGCGGTGGGCAGGAACTCGTGCAGCGGCGGGTCCATCAGACGCACGGTGACCGGCAGGCCCTTCATGGCCTTGAAGATGCCCTTGAAGTCGGCGCGCTGGATCGGCAGCAGGCGGTCGATGGCAGCCTGGCGCTCCTCGGTGGTTTCGGCGAGGATCATCTCCTGCACGATGGGCAGGCGGTCGGTGGCGTTGAACATGCGTTCGGTGCGGCACAGGCCGATGCCCATGGCGCCGAAGTCGCGCGCGCGCGCGGCATCGTCCGGCGTGTCGGCGTTGGCCATCACCTTGAGGCGGGCTACCTGGTCGGCCCACTTCAGGAGAGTCCGCATGTCCTCGCTGAATTCGGCCTGCACCGTCGGCACTTCGCCGGCAAACACGTTGCCGTTGCCGCCATCGATGGTCACCACATCGCCTTCGTGCAGCGTGGTGGTGCCGATGGTGGCGCAACGCTTGATATCGTCGATGTGGATCGCCTCGCAACCCGAGACGCAGGGCTTGCCCATGCTGCGGGCGACCACGGCCGCGTGGGAAGTCTTGCCGCCGCGGCTGGTGAGAATGCCCTGGGCCTGGAAGAAGCCGTGGATGTCCTCGGGCTTGGTTTCCTCGCGGACGAGGATGACCTTTTCACCCTTGAGGCCGCGCGCCTCGGCGGCATCGGCATCGAAGACGATCTTGCCGGAAGCGGCGCCCGGCGAGGCGGGCAGGCCGGTGGCGAGCGGTTTGCCCTTGAAGTCGGGCGAAAGCTGTGGCACCAGCAGTTGTTCGAGCATGGCCGGATCGATGCGCAGCAGCGCCTTTTCCTTGCTGATCAGGCCTTCCTTGAACATCTCGACCGAGGTGCGCACCATCGCCTGGGCGTTCATCTTGCCGTTGCGCGTCTGCAGGCAGTAGAGCGTGCCGCGCTCGATGGTGAACTCGAAGTCCTGCACTTCCTTGTAATGCGTTTCGAGACGGTTGTGCAGTTCGAGCAGCTGGCGGTAGATGTCCGGCATGTCCTGCTGCATCTCGGCGATGGGCTTGGGCGTACGGATGCCGGCCACCACGTCTTCACCCTGGGCGTTGACGAGGTATTCGCCGTAGATGACGTTTTCGCCGGTGCCGGGGTTGCGGGTGAAGCCGACGCCGGTGCCGGAGTCGTTGCCCATGTTGCCGAACACCATGGTGCAGACGTTCACGGCGGTGCCGTTCGCCATTTCCCTGGTGATCTTGAACTGCTTGCGGTAGTCGATGGCACGCTTGCCGTTCCAGGAACGGAACACGGCGCCGATGGCGATTTCCAACTGCTTGTAGGGGTCTTCGGGGAAGGGCCTGCCGGTGTTTTCCTCAACGATCTTCGCAAACTGGTCGGCGAGTTCAGCCAGATGCTCGGCCTTGAGGTCGACGTCCTGCGAGACGCCCACCTTCTTCTTCATCGCCGCCATGGCATCGTCGAAATGCCTGTCTTCGACGCCCAGCGCGATCTTGCCGAAGAGTTGGATGAAGCGGCGATAGGCGTCGTAGCCGAAGCGGGGATTGTTGGTGAGCTTGATGAGACCCTGCAAGGTCTCCTTGTTGAGGCCGAGGTTCAGAATGGTGTCCATCATGCCGGGCATGGACATCGATGAACCGGAACGTACCGAAATCAGCAGGGGATTGTCGACGCCGCCGAACAGCTTCTTGGTCTTCTTCTCGAGATCCTTCATGTAATTGAGAATCTCGTCCCAGGCGCCCTTGGGCAGTTCATCGTGTTCGAGGTAGGCCAGGCAAGCCTCGGTGGTGATGGTGAAACCGGGGGGGACGTTCAGGCCGATCTGCGTCATCCCGCAAAGATTTGCGCCCTTGCCACCCAGCAGCATCTTGTTCTTGCCATCGCCCTCTTCGAAGGCATAGACGAACCTGTTGCCAGCCATGTTCTGCTCCCTAAAAGTCTGTCGGTGTGGAATGCGTTGCCGCAGTGCTGCTTCGCAGCAGAGTCCAGTAAGATATCAAATCGCAACGCTCCCAGGGATAATTTATGTGGTTCAAGAACCTGCGCATCTTCCGTCTGCACGGTGAATTCGGGCTCGATCGCGCCGCGCTCGAAGCCTGCCTCGCCGGGCGTCCCCTCCCCCGCTGCGGCAGTTTCGAAATGGCGAGTCGCGGCTGGGTTTTTCCGCGCGCCGAAGGCGTCTTCGTGCATGCGGTCGAGCGCCAGTGGCTGCTGGCGCTGGGTATCGAACAGAAACTCCTGCCGGCCACCGTGATCCGCCAGACGGCGCAGGAACGCGCGACGGAAATCGAGGCCGAGCAGAACCGCAAGGTCGGCCGCAAGGAAATGCGCGACCTTTACGACCGCGTCGCCGAGGAACTCATGCCCAAGGCCTTCACCAGCCGCCGTACCACCTGGGCCTGGCTTGATCCGGTCAATCGCTGGCTGGTCGTCGATGCCGGCGCCGATGCGCGTGCCGACGAGTTCATGGAAACGCTCTCCGCCAGCGTCGACGGCCTGGCGCCCCGCCCGTTACAGACGCAACTGGCGCCGCTCGGTGCGATGACGGAATGGGTCGCTTCCGGAGAGGCGCCGGCCGGCTTCACGCTCGACAGCGACCTGGAAATGCGCGCGGCGAGCGAATCGCAGTCGGCGATCCGCTATGTGCGTCACGACATTGGCGGCCCGGAAATCGCCGCCCACATCGCCGCCGGCAAGATCGTCACGAAGCTCGGACTTACCTGGAACGACCGCGTTTCCTTCGTGCTCACCGACAAGCTGCACATCAAGCGCCTGGCCTTCCTCGACGTCGTGCGCGAGCAGGCCGGCACGTCAGCCGCGAACGCCGACGAGCAGTTCGACGCCGATTTCGCCCTGATGGCCGGCGAACTGTCGGCGCTGTTCGGCGACCTGACGGCGGCGCTCGGCGGCGAACTCAAGCCGGAGTAGGCCTGCGTCGCATCGCCGTGCCGCCGGGGCCGACTTTCAAGGTCGCGCCTACAGGCGCGCCCGCTGCTCGGCGTCGAGGTGGCACCACTCGCCGCTCGCGAGGCCCAGGTCCTCGAGCCGCAAGCCGCCGATGGCGATGCGCCGCAAGGCGGTGCAGTGGTTGCCGGCCGCCGCGATCATGCGCTTGACCTGATGGTATTTGCCCTGTTCGAGAACGACTTCGATGTTCTGCGTGTCGAGGCGCTCCGCGTCGGCCCTGAGCGGCGCCGGTTCGTCGGCCAGCGGCACGCCGCCGCGCAGGCGTGCGAGGAAATCCTCGCTGACCGCTGCGCTGACCGCTGCCTGCGTCGTCGCGACGTAGATTTTCGGCACGTGCCGCTTCGGGTGCGACAGCGCGTGGATGAAGGCGCCATCGTCGGATAGCAGCAAGAGGCCGGTGGTGTCGTGGTCGAGCCGGCCCACCGGCTGCACGCCACGCAGGGTGAAATTGTCGGGCAACAAGGCCAGCACGCCGCGATGATGACTCGGCCGGCGCGAACACTCGATGCCGGGCGGCTTGTTCAAGGCGAGATAGATCTGCGCGCGATAACGCCTGCGATAACGCCACGGTACGCCATCGACGGAAAATTCCAGCCCGTCAGGATCGACGTCGGCATCCCAATCTTCGGCAATGATGTCGCCAATACGCACGGCCCCAGCCTCGACCAGCGCCCGACACTGCTTGCGCGTGCCGAAGCCCTGCGATTGGAGCATCCTGTCGAGTCGCATCCGCATCCGTTTGAAGTCGGGTCGCAAAAAAAACCGCCCGGGGGCGGTTTTTTGGAAATTTGGTAGGCGGTATTGGAATCGAACCAACGACCTCCACGATGTCAACGTGGCGCTCTAACCA
>CAZGOH010000109.1:0-5699 GCA_964527195.1 uncultured Methyloversatilis sp. | reverse complement strand
TCGTAGCGCAGCGGATCGAGGTCGGTGATGCCGAGGCTGTAGGCCACCAGCGAGCCGGCGCCCGAGCCGCGGCCCGGCCCGACCGGTACGCCGTTCGTCTTGCCCCAGTTGATGAAGTCGGCGACGATCAGGAAGTAGCCGGGGAAACCCATCTGGATGATTGTGCCGATCTCGAATTCGAGCCGCTCGCCGTAGTGCGGGCGCCGACTTTCGCGCTCGGTCGCGTCCGGGTAAAGGTGGGCCAGCCGCTTTTCCAGCCCGGCGCGCGCGAGTTGGCCGAGATGCTCGTCGATGGTGACGCCCGGCGGAGTGGGAAAGTCGGGCAGAAAGCTCTTGCCCAGCGGCACGGAGAGATTGCAGCGCCGCGCGATCTCGATGCTGTTGGCCAGGGCTTCGGGCAGGTCGGCGAACAGGTTCGCCATTTCGTCCTGGGTCTTGAAATACTGTGCGGCATCGAAGCGCCTGGGGCGCCGCTTGTCGCCCATCACCCAGCCCTCGGCGATGCACACGCGCGCTTCGTGGGCGCGGAAGTCGTCGGGGTCGAGGAACTGCACCGGATGCGTGGCGACGACCGGCAGGCCAAGTTCGTCCGCGAGGCGCAGCGTCGCGCTGATCGGACGTTCCTGCGCGGGGTTGGTGGCCGTGCCGTCCGGACGCTGGACTTCGAGATAGAAGTTGTCCGGGAAAAGCCCCGCCCAGGCACGTGCGGCGGCGGCGGCCTTGTCCGTCTTGTCGGCGGCCAGCCATTGGCCGACATCGCCGGATTGCGCGCCGGACAGGGCGATCAGCCCGCCGTTGTCGCCGGCGGCGAAGGCTTGGCGCGAAATTTCGGCGCGTCCGTGGCGGCGCGGCCGCAGGTAGGCGGAGGACAGCAACTCGCACAAACGCAGGTAGCCGTGGCGATTCTTGGCCAGCAGCAGCAAGCGTGCGGCACCGTCGCGCCCCGGTTCGTGTGCCGTGGTCTCCGCGATCCAGACGTCCGCGCCAACGACGGGCTTGACCCCGGCGGCACGAGCCGTCGTGTAGAACTTCACCATGCCGAACAGGTTGGCGAGGTCGGTGAGCGCCAGCGCCGGCATGCCGTCGGCGGCCGCGCGCTTCACCGCGTCATCGATGCGCGTCAGGCCGTCGGTGATCGAGTATTCGGAGTGGAGGCGGAGATGGACGAATCTCGGCGGGTGATGAGGGTGGGCAGACATCGCCCGCCGATTTTACCCGCGTGCCCAGACCAGCAGGCCCTGGGCATCGAGATCGATGTCGGTTTCCCACAGCGCGAGGATGTCCGCATCGGCGAGCGGCGTACCGTGGGCGCGCGCCTCGGCGACGAGATAGGCGCCGAGCGTGCCCTTGAGGATGGGCAGGGGATCGCCGGCGCCGGCGGCCTTGACCGCTTCGCGGGTCAGGCGCACGCATTCGTCGATGCGGTGCAGGAGTTGTTCAGCCAGCGGCCGGGGCGGCGCGAGCCGGCTGAAATGGGTGAGATAGACGGCCTCGGGTGCGAGGGCGATCATGCGTTCGACGGAATCACGCCAGTCGACCGGATCGAACTGGGAGGGCGTCGGGCAGGGGAACACGAAGGGGCGTCCGTCCGGCGCATCGCACTCGCGATAGGCGATGCCAAAGGTGTCGCCGGTGAAGATGCCATTGGCAGCGCGATCATGGATGAACACATGGTGCTTGGCGTGGCCCGGGCAATCGTAAAAGGCGAGTTCGCGCTTGCCGAGCGGCAGCACCATGCCATCGACGGTCTCGACGACCCGCTCGGCCGGTACCGGGATCAGCTCGCCGTACAGGCGGCGCGCGTTTTCCTTGCCATAGACCGCCTCGGTCGCCGTCATCAGCTTGGTCGGATCGACCATGTGTCGCGCCCCGCGCGGATGGACGACGAACTTCGCGTTCGGGAAGGCCTGCATGTAGGCGCCCGATCCGCCGGCATGATCGAGATGGATGTGCGTGACGATCACATAGTCGACCGCTTCGGGGGACAGGCCAATCTCGGCGAGGGCCCGTTGCGCGCGCGGCAAGCTCGCGTTGCTGCCGTTATCGACGAACGCGGCACGCCCGTGATCGACGATGAGATGCACGGCGGCGAGCTGGTGACGGACATAGCCGGCGTCGAAGGCGTAGATGCCGTTCCTGTAGTCGATCAGTTCGAAGGGAGCATTCATGGGCAGGCTCCGGGAGCGGTTCGAGGAAAAAAGCCCGGAGCAAGTCCGGGCTTTGGAATGATGGTGGTGTCGTTCCCCGCAAGAGGGAGCCCGCCTGCCACACGGGGGGGGGCCGACGAGACTGACGCACCGCGTGCGCAATTATACATAACGGGCGCATCCGAGAAAAAACGAACGCCCCAGCGCACTTTCTTTCTGGTTCAGGTGGCGATGGTCTGCAGTTCGATCCTCAAACGCGGAATCGAACGGGCCCGCACTTGTTCCTGTTTTTCGTCACAATATTGCGCTGCGCCGAAACTTGACTGACATGTTGAAAGGAATCCTGTAATGGTGGAATACCTGCTCTTGGGCGGGCTCGGCTTGGCCATTGCCCTGCTCCTCGTGCTTCTGATCCGCACACCCAAGTCGTCGGAAGCGGGCAAGGATCAGCTTGTTGCGCTGTCGCAGCGTCTCGAAGGGATGGGTGCGGATGTATCCCGCATCGAGGGTAGCTTGCAGATGATGAGCGGGGCCCAGGAGGGGCGTATTCAGAGCCTCGCACAGACCACCGCAGCATCGCTCGAAGCGCAGCGGGCTGCCGTCGATCAAAAGCTCTCTCAAGCGCTTGCGGAATCCCGCGCAGGCCGTGCCGAACTGAGCAGCAGTTTTTCTGCCTTCGAAGAAAAGCTGGCTTTGCGTACAACGGCGCTCGAAGCGACCCTGTCCACCCGCTCCCAAGACCTGGAAAAGCAACTCACGGCGAGTCTGAACACCATCGGACAGTCGAATCGCCAGACACTCGACGCGCTGAAAGTGGATGTCACAACCCAACTCAACTCCATGACGACGGCGTTGCGTGAGCAACTCGACGGAAATGGCGCCCAGTTGCGTAACCATCTGTCCGCCATTCAGGAGTCCATCGCGCAACAACTCACTGGCATGGTCCAGTCAAGCCAACAGAACGCCGAGCAACTGCGTACCGCATTGAACGAACGCTTAGCTGCCATCCAGACCGACAACTCGACGAAGCTCGAGGAAATGCGCAAAACTGTCGATGAAAAGCTCCATGCCACGCTGGAACAGCGACTTGGCCAGTCGTTCCAGCTGGTTTCCGATCGGCTTGAGCAGGTGCATCGCGGCCTGGGTGAGATGCAGAATCTCGCAGCTGGGGTTGGGGACCTCAAGCGCGTGCTGACCAACGTAAAGGCACGGGGAACGTGGGGAGAAGTCCAACTCGAGGCGATGATCGAACAGATCCTGACCTCTGAGCAATATCAGAAAAACGTAGCAATTCGTCCAGGCATGAACGAGCGGGTTGAAATCGCCATCCGCCTGCCTGGAAGGGATAACAGTGAACCCGTCTGGCTGCCGATCGATGCCAAGTTCCCGGTCGAGGACTACCAGCGACTGATCGATGCCCATGACCGCGCCGATGTCGAACAGGTCGAAGTTGCCGCAAAAGCGCTTGAAACGCGAATTCGCAATGAAGCGAAGACGATTTCCGAGAAGTACATCGAACCGCCGTATACCACCGACTTCGCCATCATGTACCTGCCAACCGAGGGTCTTTACGCCGAAGTGCTCCGCCGGCCCGGTCTGGCCGAAGCTATGCAGCGTGAACATCGCGTGATGATTTCCGGTCCGACCAACCTTGCAGCCCTGCTCAACAGCCTGCAAATGGGCTTCCGCACGCTGGCGATCGAGAAACGATCTTCCGAGGTGTGGTCGTTGCTGGGCGCCGTAAAGAGCGAGTTCGGTAAGTTTGGTGCGGTCATCGCCGCGACCCAGAAAAAACTGGAGGCAGCCACCAACCAATTCGGGGAAGTCGGCAAACGCACGCGCGCCATCGAGCGAAAGTTGCGGGACGTCGAAGCGATCCCCCTGACCGAAGAAGAAGTTATGCCGGCCTTCGCCCTGGCAGATGACGATGTCGAGCCCGGAAACATCCATCGAACATGATGAAAATCAAACCCAAGCGAACATTCCAAAGCAAGGCCACATACCGTCAATGTCCGCGCTGCGAAATGCCGATGCAGGCATCGCGAATCCGGCAGGACGGTGACGACGGTTACCGGTACTGGTCGGATGGGCCGGCAGATGGTGGACTGTTTCCCGTCCTCGTGGTCTGGGGTTGGTCGGCGTTCTCGGCAAACTGCATCCGGTAAAGCTGCGCATAGGCGCCGTCGCGCTCCAGTAGTTCGGCGTGCGAGCCGATTTCGACGATGCGGCCCTTTTCCAGCACGACGATGCGGTCGGCTTTCTCGATGGTGGACAGGCGGTGGGCGATGACCAGCGTGGTGCGATGTTGCATCAGCGTGTCCAGCGCGGCCTGCACCAGGCGTTCGGATTCGGTGTCGAGGGCCGAGGTGGCTTCGTCGAGAATCAGGATGGGTGCATCCTTGAGGATGGCGCGGGCGATGGCGATGCGCTGGCGCTGGCCGCCGGAGAGCAGCACGCCGTTTTCGCCGATCAGGGTGTCGTAGCCCTGCGGCATGGCGGCGATGAAGTCGTGGGCGTGGGCGGCGCGCGCGGCGGCTTCGACGGCTTCCGGCGCAGCGTCGCGCGTTCTGCCGTAGGCGATGTTGGCGCGCACGGTGTCGTTGAACAGCACGACGTCCTGCGAGACGATGGCGATGTTGGCACGCAGTTCGGCCAGGCGGATGTCGGCGATGTCGAGGCCGTCGATGCGGATGTGCCCGGCGCTCGGGTGGTAGAAGCGCGGCAGCAGGTTGGCGACGGTGGTCTTGCCGCCGCCGGACTTGCCGACCAGCGCGATGGTTTCACCTGGCGAGACGGCCAGGTCGATGCCGTCGAGCACCGGATCGCCTGCCGGGCGGTAGCGGAAGCTGACGTTCTCGAACGCGATGCGGCCGGCGGCGCGCGCCAGCGGCAGCGTGCCGGCATCGCTTTCCGGCAGCTGGTCGATCAGGCCGAAGATGCTTTCAGCGCCGGCCAGGCCGCGTTGCAGGGCTTCGTTGATGGTGGTCAGCGCCTTGATCGGGTCCATCAGCATCACCATCGCGGTGATGAAGGAGACAAAGCCGCCGACGGTGGTTTCGTCGCGCAGGCTTTGCATGGCGGCAAAGTAGACGATGATGGCCAGCGCGATGGAGATCATCATTTGCACCGCCGGCGTGGACAGGCCGGCAGCCACCGACTGCTTCATGCCCAGCGTGCGCACCCGTTCCGAAACCCGGTCGAAGCGGTCGGTTTCGTAGTCCTGTCCGCCGAAGACCTTGACGACCTTGCGGCCGACGATGCTCTCTTCGAGCACATGCGTCATTTCGCCCATCGCCAGCTGGCTGGTGCGGCTCAGCATGCGGATGCGGTTGGCGGCCGCGCGCGTGATGAGGACGACGGGCGGCGCCACCAGCAGGGCGATCAGCGTGAGCTGCCAGTTGAGATAGAACAGCCAGGCCAGCAGGCCGAACAGCGTGAGCGTTTCGCGCACCAGCACGGTGATGGCGGAGGAAGCCGCGCCGGCCACCTGGCCCGCGTCGTTGTTGAGCTTGGAGATCAGCATCCCCCCGCTGTGATGGTCGTAAAACGGAA
>CAZGOH010000108.1:0-5737 GCA_964527195.1 uncultured Methyloversatilis sp. | reverse complement strand
TCGGTGCGTGCGGCCAGGTCGACGACGATGCCCCCGCAGGTGTAGTGGGCGGCCGGCACGACGGGAATCGGCTGCTTGGCGATATCGATGCCGAGTTCGCGGCAGCGGGCGAAGATGTTGGGGAAGTGGGTGCGCAGAAAGCCTTCGCCCTTGTGCGTGACGTCCAGATAGACGCAGTCGAGGCCGTGTTTCTTCATCTCGTAGTCGATGGCGCGTGCCACGATGTCGCGCGGCGCGAGTTCGGCGCGTTCGTCGTGGGCGGGCATGAAGCGCGTGCCGTCGGACAGGCGCAGGATGCCACCTTCGCCGCGCATCGCCTCGGTGATCAGGAAGGACTTGGCCTGCGGGTGGTAAAGACAGGTCGGGTGGAACTGGATGAACTCGAGGTTCGCGACGCGGCAGCCGGCGCGCCAGGCCATGGCGACGCCGTCGCCCGTGGCGGTATCCGGGTTGGTCGTGTAGAGGTAGGACTTGCCCGCCCCGCCACTGGCGATCACGGTATTGGGCGCACCGAGCGTCATCACGCGGTCGTTGTCGATGTCGAGGACGTAGGCACCCCAGCAGCGGTTGTTCTTCAGACCGAGTTTGGTTCCCGTGATGAGATCGACGACGATGTGGTGCTCGAGGACGATGATGTTTGGATGCAGGCGAACCTTGTCGCGCAGTGTTTGCTGCACTGCGGCACCGGTGGCGTCGGCGACATGGATGACCCGCCGGGCGCTGTGGCCGCCCTCGCGCGTCAGATGGTAGCCGGCGCTGTCGCGCGTGAAGGGCACGCCCTGATCGATCAGCCAGTCGATTGCCTGGCGGCCGCGTTCGACGACGAAGCGTGTTGCGGTGTCGTCGCACAGGCCGGCGCCGGCATCGAAGGTGTCCTGGATATGGGATTCGATCGAGTCGGCGTCGTCGAGAACCGCCGCGATGCCGCCTTGGGCGTAGTTGGTGGCCGAATCGTCGATCAGCCGCTTGGTGACGAGCGCGACGCGATGGCTGTCGGCCAGCCGCAGGGCAAGCGATTGGCCGGCGAGGCCGCTGCCGATGACGATGACGTCGAAGCTGCGCAGGAAGGAGGAGTCGGCCATGGTGGCGGCGACTATATCATGGGGTGCGGAACCATTCGGCGCGGGCCGTGTCTTTCCCGCAGTGCGTGGCGGAGCGTGATCGTGGAAAAAGAGAAGCCGGCTATACTCGCGGGCCGGAATATTTCGAAGCAAGAATCATCGAACCATGGGAGATCGCGACGCCGACATGGCGCTGGTCGAGCGGGTGCAGTCGGGCGACCGCGAGGCTTTCGGCTTGCTGGTGGAGAAGTATCAGAGGCGCCTGCTGCGCCTGGTGATGCGTCTGGTGCGCGATCCCGCAGAGGCCGAAGACGTGGCGCAGGATGCGTTCATCAAGGCCTACCGCGCCCTGCCGAACTTTCGCGGCGAGAGCGCCTTCTACACCTGGCTTTACCGCATCGGCGTCAACACCGCCAAGAACTGGCTCGTCGCGAACGGCCGGCGCATGCCGACGGTGAGCGAAATCACGAACGAGGATGGCGAGGGTGTTGACGAGGGTGGCTTGCTGCGCGACGAGGAAACCCCGGACCGGGTTCTCATGTCCAAGCAGATCGGAGAGACCGTGAGCGCCGCAATGGACGGGTTGCCGGAGGATTTGCGTACCGCGATTGCACTGCGCGAGATCGAGGGCCTGTCCTACGAAGAGATCGCGCAGGTCATGGATTGTCCGATCGGCACGGTGCGGTCGCGGATATTTCGCGCCCGCGAGGTGATCGCGCAACGCTTGCGCCCATTGTTGGATGCGGCGCTTAATCGCCGGTGGTGAAGGAGGTAAGAAAATGAAATCACACATGACGGAACGGCGTGCCACCTTGTCGTGCCTGTTGGACGGCGAGGACGACGGCGAGACCGGAGCCCGTGCGCTGGCTGCCGCCGCCCGCGAACAGGAACTTCAGGATGCCTGGCGCATGTACGTTCTGATCGGGGATACCCTGCGTGGCGAACCGGTGACCGCGCAAGACACCAGGGCGGCCGTCATGGCGAGCCTGCGCGATGAACCCGTGGTGCTGGCGCCGCGTCGCCCGGTGACGCGCGAGAGGCCGCATCCCTTTCTGGCGCTGGCTGCTTCGATTGCCGGCGTCGCGGTCGTCGGCTGGCTTTCCTTCGTCGATGTCGCGCCCGATGCGCGTTCCGGCGGCTTGGTCGCCGCCGTGTCGCCGGGCCCGACTTTCATCGGCGCACAACTTGCCCGCGACGGCCAGGCCGCGCCCCAGCCGGTCGTCATGCCGGTGCACGGGGAAATGAACGAGTATCTGTTTGCCCATCACATGCAGGCTTCGGCCATGCGTCTGGGAGACAGTACGGAACGCGTCCGCACGATCTCGCAGGTCGTCGGGAGCGCCCGCCCATGATGCGACGGGCCGCGCTGATTGCCTGCCTGCTGCTGGGCCCGCTGCCGCAGGTCGCGGCGCAGCCGGTCGTGCCGGGTCAGCAGGATGCGTTGCAGTGGTTGCAGCGTGTCGCCGTCGCTGCGAAAAAGCTCAGCTACAGCGGCACCTTCGTCTACCGCAACGGCAGTCAGACGGAAACCTCGCGCATCGTACACTTTGTCAGCAACGGCAACGAAACCGGCAAGCTCGAAGTGCTCGACGGCGCGCCGCGCGAAGTGATCCGCAAGAACGACGAGGTGACCTGCTACCTGCCCGAGAGCCGCCTGATCATCATCGAACAGCGCAGCGCACGCCGCACGTTTCCGTCCCTCTTGCCGGCCAGCCTGGCCGGCCTGGGGGAACGTTACACGATCCGCAAGGCCGGAACGGCGCGCATCGCCGGCTATGACAGCCAGATCGTGCGTCTCGAACCGCGCGATGCGTGGCGCTACGGGCATCAGTTCTGGATCGACCAGCAAAGCGGTCTGCTCCTCAAGGCGGACGTGTTCGATGGTCGCGGCGAGTCGCTCGAGTCGATGTTGTTCACCGAATTGCGCATCGGCGCGCCGATCTCGCCCGAATCCCTCAAGCCCAGCTTTTCCTCGCGCGAAGGCTGGAGGGTTCGCCAGGCGCGCCTGAACGATCTGCGCGACGACGCCCAGTGGGTGTTCGGCAATGAGTTGCCGGGTTTCCGGCGCCAGGCCGCCATGTCGCGCACGCTTGCCAAGAGCGACGGCGAGGGAGGGACGGATGTCCTGCACTGGATCTACTCCGACGGTCTCGCCGCGGTGTCCGTGTTCGTCTCGCCGCTGACCGAGGAGGGTGCGGCGCGCGACGTCGGTTTGCAGTCCATCGGCGCGACGAGCATCGTCAAGCGGGTCGTGGACAATCATCTCGTCATCGTCATGGGCGATGTTCCGCCAGCGGCCGTGAAACGCTTCGCCGAAGGCATCGGCGTCCGGGCGCGGTGAATCGCAGCGACGGCGTCGTCGTGCGCGTCAAAGGCGATTACGCCTGGGTGCGCATCGAGGCGGCCGCACCGGCGTGCGGCGGCTGCGAAAAACGTGGAGGCTGCCCGACATCCTCGACAGGCACGGTGCTGGACGGCCTGGCTGGGGATCGCGAGCGCCTCCTCTGTCTGCCCAACGCCATTCGCGCGCGCGCGGGCGACGTGGTGGTCGTCTGCGCCGCGGATGGCGTGGTATTGCGCGCCGCGGGCCTGCTTTACGGGCTGCCGCTTCTCGCCGCGCTTGCGGGCGCCCTGCTGGGGCAGGCATGGTTCGATAGCGAGGCGGGCGCCCTGCTGGGGATGGTTCTCGGTCTGGTGGCCGGATTTCTCGGGGTGCGCCATGGGCGACTTGATCGTGCGCGAGGGGAACCCATCTTGTCGATGACACTCAAACGGACGTTCTGACTACTAACGAGGATCGCAGCATGCTCAAACGATGGATGCTCTTTGTGACGGTGTTCTGGCTGCCGCTGGCGGCGGCAGCGCAAAACCAGTTGCCGAATTTCGCCGACCTGGCCGATAAACAGGGTGCGACGGTGGTCAACATCAGCACCACCCAGGTGGTGCGTAACCAGGGTTTCGGACACGCCTTCCCTTTCGATGAGGATGATCCGGCCTTCGAGTTCTTCCGGCGTTTCGCGCCGCACGGACTGCCAGGCATTCCCAACCAGCCGAGGCAATTCGAAAACCGCTCGCTCGGTTCCGGATTCATCATTTCTGCCGACGGCTACATCCTCACCAACGCGCATGTGGTCGATGGCGCCGACGAGGTTGTCGTCAAGCTGGTGGACAAGCGCGAGATCAAGGCGAAGGTGATCGGCGCGGATCGGCGCACCGACGTCGCGCTGCTCAAGATCGAGGCCCAGGGTCTGCCAACCGTGACGCTGGGCGATCCGGAAAAGCTGCGCGTCGGCGAGTGGGTGGTGGCGATCGGTTCGCCGTTCGGATTCGAAAGCACGGTGACGGCCGGCATCGTCAGCGCCAAGGGGCGTTCCCTGCCGCAGGAGAACTTCGTTCCCTTCATCCAGACCGACGTGGCGATCAACCCGGGCAATTCCGGCGGGCCGCTCTTCAACATGAAGGGCGAGGTGGTCGGCATCAATTCGCAGATCTACAGCCGCACCGGTGGTTTCATGGGGTTGTCGTTCGCGATTCCCATCGACGTGGCCATGGAGATCCAGTCGCAGTTGCGGACCGGCGGCAAGGTCAGCCGCGGCCGCATCGGCGTGACGATCCAGGAGGTCACCCGGGAACTGGCCGATTCGTTCGGGCTGGAGTCCACGCGTGGCGCGCTGGTTGCCGCGGTGGAAAAGGATAGCCCGGCGGACAAGGCCGGCATCGAGGCCGGCGACATCATCCTGAGCTTCAACGGGCGCCAGGTCGAAAAGTCGAGTGATTTGCCGCGCATCGTCGGCAACACGAAGCCGGGTGCGAAGGTTGCCGTCCAGGTCTGGCGCGGCGGCGCGGCGCGTGGCCTGAACGTTACCGTGGGCGAAATGCCCGACGAGCCGGTCGGGCGCATGGCGCGCCGGGGCAAGCCCGCCGATCCCGCGCCGGCGAACCAGCTCGGACTCGTGCTCTCCGAACCGAACGCGGAACAGCGCCGCCGCCTCGGCATCCGTAACGGCCTGGTCGTCGAGGAGGTACGCGAAGGGCGCGGCGAGTTGCGCCAGGGCGACATCATTCTCGCCATCATCCAGCGCGGCGTGCAGACCGAGGTTCGCTCCGTCGATCAGTTCAACGATCTGCTTGCCAGGCAGGGCCGCAACGCGTCGGTCACCTTGTTGGTGCGGCGTGGCGACAGCCAGACCTTTGTGACGATCCGGGGTGGAAAGGATAAGTAACCCCGTCCTGATACTCTATGGCCGACCGGCCTGCCATCTTTGCGACGACATGCTCGCCGTGCTGGAAGACCTGCGCGGCGAGTACGCTTTCGAAGTCGAGGTGCGCGACGTGGATGCCGATCCGGACTGGCGTGCGCGGCACGGTCCGCGCGTCCCGGTGCTGATGTCGGGAGAGGAAGAGGTCTGCGATTACTTCCTCGATCTCGCGAAAGTGCGTGAGGTTTTGGGGCGCTTTGGCTAGAATCGCGCCTCGCTTTGTCGAAGGCGCCAACAGGCGCTTTTTTTATGGATCACATCCGCAATTTTTCCATCATCGCCCACATCGATCACGGCAAGTCCACGCTGGCGGACCGTCTCATCCAGCGTTGCGGCGGATTGTCGGATCGCGAAATGGCCGAGCAGGTGCTCGATTCGATGGACATCGAGCGCGAGCGCGGCATCACCATCAAGGCG
>CAZGOH010000107.1:0-5767 GCA_964527195.1 uncultured Methyloversatilis sp. | reverse complement strand
TCGCCCGTCTGTCCGGCGGCGACCACCTGCACACCGGCACCGTCGTCGGCAAGCTCGAAGGCGACCGCGCCTCGACGCTCGGCTGGATCGACCTGCTGCGCGAATCGTATGTGCCGGAAGATCGCTCCAAGGGCATCTTCTTCGACCAGGACTGGGGCTCGATGCCCGGCGCCTTCGCGGTCGCTTCCGGCGGCATCCACGTCTGGCACATGCCGGCCCTGGTCACCATCTTCGGCGACGACTCGGTGCTGCAATTCGGTGGCGGCACCCTCGGCCACCCCTGGGGCAACGCCGCCGGCGCCGCCGCCAACCGCGTCGCCCTGGAGGCCTGCGTGCAGGCGCGCAACGAAGGTCGCCAGCTGGAAAAGGAAGGCAAGGACATCCTGACCGCCGCCGCACAGAACTCGCCCGAACTGAAGATCGCCATGGAAACCTGGAAAGAGATCAAGTTCGAGTTCGACACCGTCGACAAGCTCGACATTGCGAACAAGTAATTGGCGCCCACCCTATTCGAGAGGAAGACAGACATGGCCGTTCAAGCTTACCGTTCCACCAAGAAATACGAGACCTTTTCCTACCTGCCGCAGATGACACCCGAGCAGGTGCGTCGCCAGATCGCCTACTGCATCAGCCAGGGCTGGAACCCGGCAGTCGAGCACACCGAGCGCGGTACGCCTGCCAGCGTCAGCTTCTGGTACATGTGGAAGCTGCCGCTCTTCGGCGAGCAGTCGATCGATACCGTGTTGGCAGAAATCGAAGCCTGTCATCGCGAGTTCCCCGATCACATGGTGCGTTTCGTCGCCTACGACAACTACGCCCAGAGCCAGGGCATGGCGTTCGTCGTCTATCGGTGATGCCTGCGCGGCGGGCCGGTTTGCCGGAACCCGCCGCCCCATTTTCTCCGGCTCGCGGCCGCGAGCCTGAATTGATCGAGGTGTGTGTATGACACAAGCGATGACCGACGGCCTGGATGCCCGGGCCAACGTGACCCTCTCCGGGCGCGAACTGGCGATGCAGCGCCGCCAGGCGATGGCCCGTCTCGGAAAAGTCGGCGCCGGCAAGACGGCGGCCGCAGCCAAAGGCGTTGCCGTGGCGCGTGCCACAGCCCATGTGGTACCCGCCGGTGTGGTATCGGCCAGCGCGATGCCGGCTGCCAGTAGTCAGCCGGCCACTTTCAATGCGACGGCCCCAGCTGTCAAGCCGGCGCGGGCTCGCCGCGAAGCGCTGAGCCGCATGGGCAAGGCAGCCTTGCCGACCGCGCAACAGCGCGCCAGCGGCAATCCGCGCAACGTCAACCAGACTCAGCCGATGATGCCTGCCGTGCAGGTCACATCGGTCGTCCAGCCCGCCGCTGTGGCCGATACTGTCGTGTGCGTCGCTACGATGCCGACTCCATCGGCACCCCCGACTCCCTCGGGCCGCGCGCTGGCGCAGGCCCGCCGCAACGTGCTGGCCAAGGAAGGCAAGTCGGGCCTGAAGCGGGTGGCCCAGGCCGTCAAGATCGCTGCGGCCCTGCCCGAGCAGAACTGGCAGGCGGCGATCAGCCAGGGCGCGACCGGTCGCCAGATCGCCATGCAGCATCGCCTCGTGCGCTCGCTGACTGGCCGCGTCGCCGATGCGGGCGCGACCACCGCCAGCCGGCCGGCCGGCCGGGTGCGTCCCACCGTCGCCAAGGGCGAAGCCCCGGTGAAGGTCGAGGAAGGTCATACCCTCGCCGGTCAGCGGGTCACCGGCACCCTGATCGAACGCAGCAAGCTGGTGACCGGCAATGAGCCGGGCGCCGCGCGGGCGATTACCGGCACTGAATACATTGGCGCCGAGCAATTCGAGCGCGCGGGCGTGGCGCGCCCGCAAGGCGCGCCCGCCAAAGTTTCAGTGAGCGAAACCGCCAAGGGCAAGTCCGTGACCGGCGCCCTGGTGGGCCGCTCGCCCAAGGTCACCGGCGACGAGGTCGGTGCCACGCGCGCCCTGACCGGCACGGCCTACCTCGGTAGCGCCGCCCCAGCGGCAGCGCCCGAAAAGGTCATCCTGACCCATACCGCCCACGGCAAGCCCGTCACGGGCACCTCGGTCGGCGGAGGCAAACTCACTGGTGACGAGCGCGGCATGTGCGCACGTATTACCGGTACCGAATACCTCGCCGCCGAAACCGTGCGCGCCGAATGCCAGAGCGAGCCGCCCGCCCGCCCGAACAAGGTGACGCTCTCGACCACCCTGGGTAGCCAGTCCGTGTCGGGCGCCGGCGTGGGCCGCTCGGCCAAGGTCACCGGCGACGAGCCGGGAGCCTGCCGACCGATCACCGGCTCGCAGTACTACAACACCAACGATTTTGCCGCGCTGTGCGCCTCGCCCAGCCCGCGTCGCGCCGTCTCCGTGATGCCGCGTCCGGCATCGGCTGGCGAGACTGCCTTCCCAAAATCGGTCGGTGACGCAGGGCGTGAGGCCGCCTGCGCCACCGTACATCCCGCAGTTCATCCTTTCGGCCTCGATACATCGGCGGTGCGTCCTGCTGTCGCCGTGATTCCCGCCATCGCCGTGACCGGTGATCGTCCCGGTGCGGGCGGTGCGGTAATGACCGGTGACGAACGCGGCGTGTGCGTGTCCGTGAGCGGCACGCCTTATCTCGGCGAAGACAATACCCCTGCGGATTGTTCGACGCCGGCGAGTGGTCGTTTCCTCAATCGCGCCCGCCCGGCCGAGCGTGAAGATCGACTGCCGGCGCCGCTCGATTTCAGCATCCATAGCCCGGCACGCGAGGCCTGGGAGCGGCGTGGTTCCGCGATCACGGGCGCAAGCATGGCCGAAGAGCGCATTACCGGGCCGATCGCCAAAGCGGGCGGGCTGATTACCGGCACGCCGGATTTCCGGCATCGCACGGCGGCAACCCAACAGGAAGTACCTGCGGCCGCGCGCTTGAGCGGCGAGGGTGCGCAGGCAGGGTCGCGTGTGACCGGTGATGCCTGGCATGCCCAATCCCGAGTGACCGGCACCGAAGGCGCATCGGTGTTGGCGCGCAATTTGTCCCAACGCGGCGAACCGCGCGGCGTGGGGGTGGTCGGTGCACGCGAGTTTCGTGACATCGAGCGTCAGCCCGTTCCCGAAAGCCGGGTGACTGGCTCATCCGGCAACACGGTACGCGGCGCACTGGTCACCGTGTCCGGCGGCGCGCGCGCCTGATCGGGCCAGGGGGAACGACAGTCATGGTCAATACACGCAAACGCTTCGCCGCGATGCGACAGGCAGGCCTGCAACAGGCCGGCTTGTCGACCGCGCCCGCGAATCCCGCTTGCGTGCTGGGACCGAATCAGCGCTGCGCGCATCCGCTCGTCGACGCGGAATTGAATCGCACCTTGGCCGACTATGAGGCGCGCGTGCGGGCTCGCTTTGCCGCCATCGAGCCCGTGCTGCGGCAGGTATCCACCCTGCAACACACGGAGGATTTCGTCTGGCGCGCCCAGGAGTTCGCCCGTGAGCGTCTGGGTTACGATCTGCCGGCAGACCTGTTGCAAAACGCCTGGATCACCGGGCTCGACATGCGTGCGCTGCACGCCAACTGTATTTTCAAAAGCTTTGCGGAATGCGTGGATGCCGCCCATCGGGATCAGGCGCCCTGGGCCAGCCGCATGCCCATCAACGCGGATTTCCTCGATGCCTGCGGCTACCACACGGTCGACATCTCGCCCTGTGCGGATGGTCGCCTGCAAGGCCTGCTGCCCTTCGTGCTGCGCTTTGCGCCCAATCCCGACGTCTTCGTCAAGGCTTATGCCGGTGTGATGTTCGATATCGAGACGGACGTCGCCGACTGGACGCAGCGCGAGCTGGAGCGTCTCAGCGGCGGCTTGCCCGGTCGCGAAGACTTCAATTACCTGAAGCTTGCCGTTTATCACACCTGCAGTTCCCATCCGCACGCGCAAGGTTGCGCCGCGCACGGCAGTAACGATGTGATGGCCATCGACGCCGCGCTGTCGAAACTCACCGAACTACGCGTGGCGATCGAAAACACCTACGGCGCCGGTGCCGCACCCGACATGCTGTTGATCGGCATGGACACCGACACCGATGCCATCCGCATCCATCCGCCGGCTGCTGACGGCAGTCTGTCTGCCGCACGCTATCTCGACGCGGCCAGCCTCTACCGCGACACGCTGGCGATGTCCGCCGAGGCGGCGCGCGCGCACGTCGCCGCTGCCGTGGCGGCTGCCGGAGCGATGCCGGAAGGACTGGCGATGCTGATTGCCCGCCTGCTCGAAGCGAATTTCTCGCAGATCGAATACGTCATCCATCATCACGAAGGACGCTATGCGGTAGTCGGGCACGATGAGGAATTCATCTGCGCCGGCGAGGCCGTGGCCGAACTGCAGCTGCGCAACATGTACTACTTCGCCCACCTCGACACCCTTGAGGAAGGCACCGCCTGCATGGATGTCGGCATCAAGATTTTTACCGGCCTGAATCTGCGCCGCAGCCTGGCGATTCCGGTGCTGGTGCATTTCCGTTACGACAGTCGCGTGCCGGGTTCGCGCACTCGCGCCGAGGCGCGCTGCCGGCGCGTCATCGCTGCGATCGAAGCGCGTTATCCGGCGCTGGCCGCTCACGGCCAGTTGCACTGCGTGGCGGCGGTCAGCGACCGTTATGGCGATGGCGCACCGGCCTTGCTGGCTGCGTCGGACGACACGGCGGCGACCCATTGAGATGAGAGAGATGAGGACGACCCCATGAAGATCATGCGTGTGGAAAAAACCCTGGTCTCCACCAATCGCATCGATGCCTTTGGCCATCGCCCCCTGCTGGTGGTGCAGGACAAGACGGGCGGCCCGCGCAGCGTCGCGGTGGATGCCGTCGGCTGCGTGCCCGGCGACTGGGTACTGTGCGTGGGTTCGTCGGCGGCACGGGATGCGGCCGGTGCCAAGGATTTCCCTTCCGATCTCACCATCGTCGGCATCATCGACCACTGGGAAGGAGACAAGGCGTAATGGACATCCTGCGCGTGGTCGACGAACTGGTATGCACGCGGCGCGTGCCGGGCATGCAGCAGTGTTCGCTGCGCGTGCTCGAAAGCCAGACCGGCGCGATTTCGGTGGCGACCGATCCGGTCGGCACGCCACCGGGCAAGTGGGTGTTCGTCACCGCCGGCAGCGCCGCGCGGCTGGCCATGAAGGATGCAACAACGATTACCGATCTGACCATCTGCGGCATCATCGACCGTTGGGATATGGAAGCGGGCGATGCCGCAGCGGCCGGCGCGGCAGGCAGTCAATGACGATTCATTTTTAACCAAAAGGAGTAGCGAACATGGCGGAACGTATGGGTATTGCACTGGGAATGATCGAGACGCGCGGCCTCGTGCCGGCAATCGAGGCGGCGGATGCGATGACGAAGGCGGCGGAAGTGCGTCTGATCGGTCGCCAGTTCGTCGGCGGCGGTTATGTGACAGTGCTGGTCCGTGGCGAGACGGGTGCGGTGAACGCGGCGGTGCGTGCCGGTGCGGATGCCTGCGAGCGCGTGGGCGACGGGCTGGTGGCGGCGCACATCATCGCGCGTGTTCACAACGAAGTCGAAGGCATCCTGCCGACGGCGCCTAGCGCGTAATTCAATTTCAATTTTCGCGACGACGAGTCGCATCGACAACGAGGAGAAGAAAATGGCAAATGCAACAGGTATCGCTCTGGGCATGATCGAAACGCGCGGCCTCGTGCCGGCGATTGAAGCGGCGGACGCGATGACGAAGGCGGTGGAAGTGCGCCTGATCGGTCGCCAGTTCGTCGGT
>CAZGOH010000106.1:0-6032 GCA_964527195.1 uncultured Methyloversatilis sp. | reverse complement strand
CGCACGCTCTGGGTGGTCGGACTCACCTTCGCCGCGATGATCATCGAACTGGCGGCCGGCTGGCTCACCGGCTCGATGGCCCTGCTGGCCGACGGCTGGCACATGGCGAGCCATGTCGGCGCCTTGGGCATTGCGGCCTATGCTTACCGTTTTGCCCGCCTGCATGCGGGCAACGCGCGCTACACCTTTGGCACCGGCAAGGTCACGGCGCTGGCCGGTTATTCGAGCGCGCTGTTCCTCGGCGCCGTCGCGGTGTGGATGGCCTGGGAATCGGTTGTGCGCTTCTACGCCCCGGTGACGATCCACTACGCCGAGGCGATGATCGTCGCCGTCTTCGGCCTCGCGGTGAACCTCGCCTCGGCCTGGCTGCTCGGGCACGACCATCATCACGATCATGCGCACCACCACCATGACGATGATCACGATCACGGCCACGCCCATGATCACGGACATGTCGACCACAACCTGCGCGCCGCCTACCTGCATGTACTGGCCGATGCGCTGACC
The DNA here is from genome assembly GCA_964527195.1 of uncultured Methyloversatilis sp. GTDB lineage: Bacteria > Pseudomonadota > Gammaproteobacteria > Burkholderiales > Rhodocyclaceae > Sulfuricystis. The sequence goes on along the minus strand of CAZGOH010000106.1, from coordinate 5,525 downwards.
TCGCTGCTGGCGATTATCGCCCTCGGCGGTGGCCTGCTGTTCGGCTGGGCCTTTCTCGATCCGCTGATAGGCATCGTCGGCGCGCTGGTCATCGGCCGCTGGGCCTGGGGGCTGGCGCGCGATTCGGCGGGCGTGCTGCTCGACGCCGAAGACCATGGCGCGGTGGCAGCCGAGATTCGCCGCATCGTCGAAGCCGAACCCGACCACGAATTGGCCGACCTGCACATCTGGCGCGTCGGCCCGGCCAGCCGCGCCTGCATTGTCTCGCTGGTCACCCACACGCCGCAACCGGTGGATAACTACCGCCAGCGGCTCGCCGGTATCGCCGGGCTGGATCACGTCACCATCGAGATCAACCATTGCCGCCACTGCGGTACGCACTGACGCCGTCCCGCCAGCGCCGACTTTTACCGGACCGACACAACGCCCGACAAGCGTTTCATCGCCTTGTCGAGCGTGGCCGTGCCTTCGCAGCCGGTCGCCGTGTTGCGCGCGACGATCAGGCAGTCGGAGAAATCCGCCTTCGACGCACGGAATTGCGCCAGCGCGACCGCAACGGATTCGCGTCCATCCAGAACGTAGGCGGCATTGCCGAGCAGGGCTTCGATGACTTTCGCAATATCGGCGCGCCCATAGCCGAACACGGTTTCGAGCACCCAGGCAGTCTCCGCCAGCACCACCGCGTCGATGTGGAAGTCATGGCCTTCGCCCGCTCGCGCGGCGACGAAGTCGCGCGACTTGGCCACATCCAGCAAGCCGTCGTCGACCAGTACGCGGATCAGGACATTGGTGTCGAGACCGATCACGGGCGGCTCCGTGCAAAGCGCCCGGCAGCACGCCCGGCAATGGCTGTGCGCATATCCTCGTCGCTGGCTGGCCCGCGCGGCGGCTTGGGCAAGACGGCACCGACGGCGAGCGGATCGCGCGAAACCGGCACGACGCGGATCGAGCCGTCCTCCTGCAAGGCGAAATCGAGGCGCGCACCGGCATCGAGCTTGAGCGCGGCGCGAATCGACGCGGGCAGCGTCACTTGACCTTTGCTGGTGAGGGTGGCGAGCATGACGATCTTCCTTTCTTTGATAGCGATGCAATGCATTCTATGAAGTTAAGGAGTTGCAAACAAGTAAGGAATAGGCTTGGATTTGTATTCAATATTGAGTAAGTTGAAGACGCCTGATCCACTTCGGGCGATTCCGGGAAAACGTCTTCGGCTAGCCGCCGTCCCGCCAGCACCGACGTTGTTGCCCCCTACAATCGGCACGATGAACGCGCCTTCCCCACCGCCCGCCGCTTCGTCGCGCCGCCCACACGATTCGCGCGTGTTACGCGTCGCGCTCTGGCTGGTCGGCGTGCTCGCCCTGCTGCTCGCCGGCATCGGCGTGGTGCTGCCCGGCCTGCCGACCACGCCGCTGGTGCTGGTGGCGAGCGCCTGTTTCGTGCGCGCCTCGCCGCGCGCCCATGCCTGGCTGCTGCGCAACCAGACCTTCGGGCCGCTGCTGGCGGAATGGGAACGGCATCGCAGCATTCCGCGGCGCGTCAAGCGCATCGGCCTCGCGGCCATGGCCGTGACGGCGGTGTTTTCCGTGTGGTTCCTCAGCGGCCAGCCGTGGTTGCAGGGCCTGGTGCTGGCGGGCGTGGCGACCGGGGTGTGGGTGGTGGCGCGTCTGCCGACGCGATGACGCCCGATGAAACCCCGCACGGTAACCCGATGCTGATCTGAATCAACACCCCGGTGGCAATGGATGATAGATTGCGGGGCGTGACGTTCCGGTAGCCAGCCAGCCGCTTCCTCCCCTCTTCGCGGCAAGCCAACCAAGGAATCCTTCCCCGGCGGCAATCATGGCAGCGACGACCCCGAAAAAGGCAATACATCTCCCGCACGCGACACCCGATCCGTGGCATGTGGTGTCGGCGTATGCCCCTCATCTGCGTATCGCCCACCAGATCGCTGGCCGCGTGCGGCTCAAGCTCGCCGCTGCCGCGCTGGACGATCCGCAAGTGCGCGCCCTCGACGGCGCCCGCCTGAAGGAAGCACTCGCCACGGTGCGCGGCGTACAGGAGGTCTCGATCAACCTGCTGGCGCGCTCCTGTACCGTCGCCTACGACAACGCCGCCATTCCCGATGCGGCCTGGCCCGACCTGCTGGCCAGCCGCCGCACGTCGGCGGCGGCGACGCTGCTCGACCTGCTTGCGGCCGCCGCCGCTTCCCACCGTCCCACCCGCCGAAAGGAGAACGCATCATGATCCCGCTCTTGCCATTTTTCGCCGGCGTCGTCGTCGGCGCTGCCGCCCTGTCGGCCTTGCGCAGCGAGCGCACACGCACGGCTCTGAACCAAACCGGTGCTCGCCTGCGCACAGCCGCAAGCGAGGCCGAAAGCGGCGTACGCGCCGCCGCGCAATCCGGCCTGGCCCTGCTACGCGGCACCGTTACCGAAACGCCAACCCGGGCGAAATCGGCGGTGAAGCGCTCGACGAAGAAACCCGCCGCCGAGAAGCCCGTCGCACCAGCGGCGCCGAAGCGCGCGCCGCGCAAGCCGAAAGCCCCCGAGGCCAAGGCATGAAGAAAGAAAAGGAAGCCGGCCTGCCGCGCGACTTCGTACGCGGCATGGTCGCCACCGGCATGCTCGCCGCCCTGCAGGACGGGCGGCGTGGCACCGATCTGCTGCGCGCCGCCCTGCTGGGTGGCACGGCGCTCTCCACGGCCGTCGGCGTGGAACGACTGATTTTCGACAAGGAGATGAAATTGGGCAAGAAGAAAAAAGGCAAGAACAAGGATTGGCCGGCCGGGCTCAGCCGGGCCGAACTCGAAACCCTGCTCGGTCGGCGCCGGCCGACCGGGCTGGCCGCGCTCGGCGGCGGCCAGCAGTTCCTCGCTGGTGCGCTACTCGGGGCAGCCGCGGCCTACGTCTTCGCCGATGAGGCACTGCGCGCCAAGCTGATCAAGGGCGGCATGCAGTTGTACGCGGGCATTGCCGGCGGCTTTGAGGAAATCAAGGAACAGATGGCCGACATCCAGGCCGAGATGGCGGCTGGCCAGCACGACGCCGGTTGAACGCCGCATGGGTTTCTTCGCCGAGTTGACGGTGGCGCACCGCCTGCCGGCGCGTGTCCGTTTCCGCTATCGCGCCCAGCGCGCCACGGTGCTTGACGCACGCACCGTGGCGCGCGCGGTCGAGAACCTGCACGGCGTGCGGGCGGCGCGTCTCAACGCCAAAGCACGCTCGCTGGTGGTGGCGTTCGATCCGGCCGAGACCGATGCCGGTCGTCTCGCGGAAGCGATTCTCGCGCTGCCGCCGACGGTGCCTGCCTCGCCCGCGCCGACCGGATCCGCCAAGGAACTGGCGACGGTGGTGGCCAGCGGCGCCCTGCTGCTCGCCACCACCGGCCTGCCGCCCGGGCTGCGCCTGCCGGCCACGCTGGCCGCCTCGCTGCCGCTCTACCGCGAAGCCGTCGACGACCTGTTTGCCGACGGCATCAACTCGCATGTGCTGGAGGCCCTCGCGGTAGGTATCTCAACAAGTAGCGGCGACTATGTGGCGGCGAACACCACGGTGTTCATGCTGGCGCTCGGCGAATACCTCGAAAATTCCATCGCGCGGCGTTCCGACGATCTGCTCAAGAACCTACTGCGGCCGGACACCGGGCTGGTGTGGGTCGAGCAGGATGGCGTCGAACGGCAGGTCGAAGCGGCAAAAGTCGGCGTTGGCGACACGGTGATCGTCGGCGCCGGCGCGACGATTCCGGTGGACGGCACGGTGCTCGGCGGCGAGGCGCTGGTGAACGAGGCGGCAATGACCGGCGAGAGCGTGCCCGTGAATCGCGCACGCGGCGACGCGGTGCTCTCAGGGACCGTGGTCGAGGAAGGCCGGCTGCGCATCTACGCCGAACACGTCGGCCGCAAGACGGCGGCGGCGCGCATCGCCGACTACGTCGAGAATTCGCTGACGGCGAAGAGCAACGCGCAACTGAACGCATCGAAGCTGGCCGACAGGCTGGTACCCGGCGTGCTCGGCCTCGCCGGCGTCGCCTGGCTATTGACCGGGGACTGGCGGCGCGCGGCGGCGGTCTTGCAGGCCGACTACGCCTGCGCACTCAAGCTCGCCACGCCGGTGGCCTTCAAGTCGGCGATGTTCAAAGCCGGCCAGCGCGGCATCCTCATCAAGGGCGCCGACGTGCTGGAGCGGCTGGCGGAGGCCGACACCTTCGTCTTCGACAAGACCGGCACGCTGACCACGGGCAAGCTCGCGGTCACTGATTCCATCGCCTTCGATCCGCACTACACGGCGAAGGATCTGATCGACCTCGCCGCGTCGGTGGAGGAACACTACTTCCATCCGCTCGCCCTTGCCGTCGTCGAGGCCGCGCGCAAGAACCACGGCCGCCATTTCGATCACAAGGAAGTCGAGTTCATCGCCGCGCACGGCGTGGCGAGCGTCATCGAGGACAAGCGCATCGTCGTCGGCTCGCGCCACTTCGTCACGGAGGACGAAGGCGTGCCGATCACCGCCGCGCAACAGCGCCGCATCGACCGCCTGTTCCGCGCCGGCAAGACGCTGCTCTACATCGGCTTCGGCGGTCGGCTGATCGGCGTCATCGCGCTCAAGGACCAAGTGCGCGAGGCAAGTGCGGCGACCATCGCGCGTTTGCGGACGCTGGGCGCGAAGCGGGTAGTCATGCTCACCGGCGACCACCATGATCGCGCCGCCGAACTTGCCGCGCAATTGGGGCTGGACGGCTTCCACGCGGAACTGCTGCCGCAGGACAAGGCCGCTCTGGTGGCGCGGATGAAGGAAAACGGCGCGAAGATCGCCTTCGTCGGCGACGGCATCAACGACGCGCCCGCGCTGGCCGGCGCCCATGTCGGCATCGCCATGCAGCAAGGCGCCGACATCGCGCGTCTCACCTCTGACATCGCCCTGCTCGAAGACAGCATCGAGCGCGTCGCCGACGCCAAGCAGCTGGCCAGCACGACCATGGGCCTGATCGACAAGAATTTCCGGCTTACCGTCGGCCTCAACTCCGCCATCCTTGCCGCTGCCGCCGCTGGTCTGCTCGCACCGGTCGCCGCTTCGGTGCTGCACAATGGCACGACGATCGGCATCCTGCTCAACGCCCTGCGCGGCGGACAGCGCGCCCTGCCGGACCTGGGACATAGCCTGAAGCAATCGACCTGATCCTGATTGACAATTGGATCAACAAGAACGGCAGGCGTAAATTGCAAATGTCGTCACAACCACAGGAGAATGGATCATGAGCAATCAAGGCAAATGCCCCGTCATGCACGGCGGCGTGACATCCGCAAACATGGCCAGCATGGACTGGTGGCCCAAGGCCCTCAACCTCGACATCCTGCACCAGCACGACCGCAAGACCAATCCGCTGGGCGCGGGCTTCGACTATCGCGAGGAACTGAAGAAGCTGGACATCGAAGCGCTCAAGCAAGACGTCAAGGCGCTGATGACCGACAGCCAGGGCTGGTGGCCGGCCGACTGGGGCCACTACGGCGGCCTGATGATCCGCATGGC
>CAZGOH010000105.1:0-6056 GCA_964527195.1 uncultured Methyloversatilis sp. | reverse complement strand
TTCTCGGCGATCTCGATGTCGAAGACGTCGATGCCGGCGAACTTCTTGAACAGCACGCCCTTGCCTTCCATGACCGGCTTGCCCGCGAGCGGACCGATGTCGCCCAGCCCCAGCACCGCCGTGCCGTTGGTGATCACGGCGACGAGATTCTGGCGCGAGGTGTATAGCGCGGCCGTGCCGGGATCGCGCTCGATTTCCTCGCAGGCGGCAGCGACGCCCGGCGAATAGGCGAGGGAGAGGTCGGACTGGTTGGTCAGCGCCTTGGTCGGCGTGACGGCGATCTTGCCCGGGCGGGGCTGGCGGTGATAGTCGAGCGCGGCGCGGCGCAGGGTGTCGTCCATGATCTGGGCTCCTTCGGGAAGCGACGGATTTTATGGCTAATCGCGGCCTCCAACCGGTCTATGGCAAAATTCGTCTTTTCAAAAGAGCGCTGCGGGTCGCCGTTCCGCCAGCGCCGACTTTCAAGTGGAGAATCACGATGAATCCTCGCAGTTTCGATGCCGCTAGCGTGGCAGCCCCTCCCCATGTCCGTCATGAGCAGCTGAAAGCCTGGGTCGCCCAGATCGCGACCCTGACCGAACCCGACCGCATCGTCTGGTGCGACGGTTCGCAGGAAGAGTACGACCGCCTCTGCGGCCAACTCGTCGCCGCCGGCACCTTCGTCAAGCTCAACCCTGCCAAGCGCCCGAACTCCTATCTCGCCTGCACCGATCCTTCCGACGTCGCGCGCGTCGAGGATCGCACCTACATCTGCTCGGAAAAGCGCGAGGATGCCGGCCCGACCAACAACTGGGAAGAGCCGGCGAAGATGCGTGCCACCCTGAACGGCCTGTTCGCCGGCTGCATGCACGGCCGCACCCTGTACGTGATTCCCTTCAGCATGGGCCCGCTCGGCTCGCCGATCGCCCACATCGGCGTCGAGTTGTCCGACAGCCCCTATGTCGTCGTCAACATGCGCACCATGACGCGCATGGGCAAAGCAGTCTATGACGTGCTCGGCACCGAGGGCGCCTTCGTACCCTGCGTGCATTCGATCGGCGCGCCGCTCGGCCATGGCGAGAAGGACGTGCCCTGGCCCTGCAACCCCGACACCAAGTACATCGTGCATTACCCCGAATCGCGCGAGATCTGGTCCTACGGTTCCGGTTACGGCGGCAACGCGCTGCTCGGCAAGAAGTGCCTGGCGCTGCGGATCGCCTCGACCATGGCGCGCGACGAGGGCTGGCTGGCCGAACACATGCTGATCCTCGGCGTCGAATCGCCGCAGGGCGAGAAGACCTACGTCGCCGCCGCCTTCCCCTCCGCCTGCGGCAAGACCAACTTCGCGATGCTGATCCCGCCGCAAAGCTTCAACGGCTGGAAGATCACCACCGTCGGCGACGACATCGCCTGGATCAAGCCCGGCCCGGACGGCCGCTTCTACGCCATCAACCCCGAGGCCGGCTACTTCGGCGTCGCACCCGGCACGTCTGAAAAGACCAACTACAACGCGATGGCGACCCTCAAGGAAAACATCATCTACACCAACGTCGCGCTGACCGATGACGGCGACGTCTGGTGGGAGGGCATGAGCAAGGAAGCGCCGGCCCACTGCATCGACTGGCAGGGCAAGGACTGGACGCCGGAAATCGCCAAGGAAACGGGTCGCAAGGCGGCGCACCCCAACGCCCGCTTCACGGCGCCGGCGCGCCAGTGTCCCTCCATCGACCCGGACTGGGAAAACCCGGCCGGCGTACCCATTTCCGCCTTCATCTTCGGTGGCCGCCGCGCCACCACGGTGCCGCTCGTGTACCAGGCCTTCAACTGGAACTTCGGCGTCTACATGGCGGCGACGCTCGGTTCGGAGACCACCGCCGCCGCGTTCGGCGCGCAAGGCGTGGTGCGCCGCGACCCCTTCGCCATGCTGCCCTTCTGCGGCTACCACATGGGCGACTACTTCAACCACTGGCTGAAAATGGGCCGACGCGTCGAGCACACGCCGAAAATCTTCTGCGTGAACTGGTTCCGCATGAACGAGAAAGGCGAGTTCATGTGGCCGGGCTTCGGCGAGAACATGCGCGTATTGAAATGGGTCGTCGACCGCGTGCGCGGCCGCGTCGCCGCGCGCGAGACCGTGCTCGGCTGGATGCCGCGCTTCGAGGACATCGACTGGAGCGGGCTCGACATCGGCAAGGCCGAGTTCGAGATGCTCACCCAGGTGGATGCCGACGCCTGGAAGCAGGAACTCGCCGGCCACAAGGAGTGGTTCGACAGGATGGGTGAAAAGCTGCCGAAGCAACTCGCCCTCAAGCGCGACCTGTTCGAACTGGCGCTGGTGAATTGAGACGCGGGCGGACGGACTTCACGGGGCTACGCGTTCGTAGCTGACGAAGGCGTAGTCGAGCCCCGCCGCGCTGCGCCCGGCCTGGCGCGCCGTTTCGCGCCACTGGCAACGGTCGAAGGCGGGGAATGTCGCATCACCCGGAAAATCCGCAGCGATTTCCGTGAGCTCCAGCCGCTGCGCCAGCGGCAGGGCGTGCGCATACAGTTCGGCGCCGCCGATCACGAACGCCGTCCCGCCAGCACCGACTTTCAGCGCTTCCTCCAGCGAACCGGCGACGATGGCGTCCGGCGCCCGGTAGTCACGGTTACGCGAAACGACGACATTGATGCGCTCCGGCAAGGGCCGGAAACGCGCCGGCAGCGATTCCCAGGTCTTGCGGCCCATGACGACCACATGCCCTGTGGTCAGCGCCTTGAAATGGCGCAAATCCTCGGGCAGGTGCCAGGGCAGCCGATTGTCCTGGCCGATGACGCCGTTCCTGGCCACGGCGGCGATGATGGCGATCATGCCGGGAGCAAGCGACGATAGAGATCGAGGTAACGCGCCGCCGGGCCGGCCCAGCCGTAATCGCCGGCCATGGCATTGCGCTGCAGTTGCCGCCATTGCGCCTTGTCGTGCCACAGTTGCGCCGCCCAGCGCGCCGTGCCGAGAATTGCGTCCGGCGTGGCATCCTGGCAGACGAAGCCGTTCGCGTTGCCCTCCGCCAGGCCGGCTGCCGACCAGTTGGCCACCGTGTCCGCCAGGCCGCCGGTGGCGCGCACCAGCGGCGGCGTGCCGTAGGCGAGGCTGTACATCTGGTTAAGACCGCAGGGCTCGAAGCGCGAGGGCATCAGGAAAATGTCGGCCCCCGCCTCGATGCGATGCGCCAGCCCCTCGTCGAAACCGATCCTCGCGCCGACCGCGCCGGGATGACGCGCCGCCAGATCGCGAAATGCCTCCTCCAGCGCCGCTTCGCCGCTGCCGAGCACCGCCAGTTGCGCCGGCAGGGCGGTCAGCGGGTCGCCGACGGCAGCGACGAGATCGAGCCCCTTCTGGTGGGTCAGCCGGCTGACGATGCCGAAGAGCGGACGATCGTCCCCTTCGGCCAGCCCCATCTCCCGCTGCAGGGCGCGCTTGTTTTCGCGCTTGGCGTCGAGGTGATCACGGTCGTAGGGCACGGCCAGGTGCCGGTCGGTCGCGGGGTTCCATGTCGCCGTGTCGATGCCGTTGAGAATGCCGACGAGATCGGCGGCACGCGCTTCCAGCAACCCCTGCAGGCCCATGCCTTCCGCCGGCGTGCGGATTTCGCGTGCATAGGTCGGACTGACGGTCGTCAGCGCGTCGGCATGGCGCAAGCCGGCCTTGAGGAAGGACATGCCGCCGTAGTATTCGACGCCATCCATGTGCCAGTCGGCCGCACCGAGATCGAGTGCGCCCATGACATCCGACGCATACGCGCCTTGAAATGCCAGGTTGTGGATGGTCAGCACGCTCTGCGCCCCGCCCCGTTCGCGAAAGCGCAGGTAATAGGGCGCCAGCGCGGTCTGCCAGTCGTGACAATGCAGGACGTCCGGGCGCCAGTCGAGCGGCGTGGCAGCGCTCGCCAGCCGCGCGGCGACGCGCGACAGCAGGCCGAAGCGCAAGAAATTGTCGGGCCAGTCCTGGCCGTCGGCGCCGAGATAGGGATTGCCCGGCCGCGCGAACAACGCGGGACAGTCGAGCAGCAGGAAAGGCGTACCGTCGGCGCTTGCCGCATAGAGGTCGGCAGCCGGCAACTGCCCGCCCATCCAGGGCAGGTGCACGAGATGGCCGGCATCCGGAAAAGCGGCGGCGAGCGCCGGGTAACGCGGCACGAGCACGCGCACGTCGCCGCCGGCCTGGCGCAGCGCGGCCGGCAAGGCGCCGGCGACATCGCCGAGCCCGCCGGTTTTCACCCACGGAGCGATTTCCGACGTGGCGAAGAGAACCTTCATGAACGTGCCGCCGCGATCAGTCCGGCGGTGGAACTATCGACGTCCGCCACCGGCGCCCTGCCCTCGATCATCGGCAGCAGCGAACTGGCGATCTGCTTGCCGTATTCCACGCCCCACTGGTCGAAGGCATCCAGGTGCCAGAGCACCCCGAGCGTGAATACCTTGTGTTCGTAGAGCGCGATGAGCGCGCCCAGGGTAGGCGGGTCAAGCCGCGGCAACAACAGCGTGGTCGAGGGCTGGTTGCCGGGGAAGATCTTGTAGGGAGCGAGAAACGCGTCCCCGTGGGCGGCGGCGAGTTCGGCGCGCGCTTCCGCCTCGGTCTTGCCCTTCATCAGCGCGGCGCTCTGCGCGAAGCAGTTGGCGAGCAGCTTTTCGTGATGCCCCGGCACGTCGAAGTCGGCCTCGCGGCAGGCGATGAACTCGCAGGAAAGCGCCCGCCCGCCCTGATGCAGCAGTTGATAGAAGGCGTGCTGGCCGTTGGTGCCGGGCTCGCCCCAGAGAATCGGCAGGGTCGGGCAGCCAACCTGCTTGCCGTCGCGGTCAATTTGCTTGCCGAGGCTTTCCATCTCGAGCTGCTGCAGGTAGCGCGGCAAGAGGCCGAGCGACTGGCTGTAGGGCAGCACGGCGCGCGTCTGCAGGCCGATGAAATCGGCGTTCCACAATTCGATCAGCGCCAGCAGGGCCGGCAGGTTTTCCAGCGGCGGCGCGGTGAAGAAGTGCTCGTCCATCGCGCGCGCGCCGGCGAGCAGCTGCTCGAACTTGCCGAACCCGATGGCGAGCGCGAGCGGCAGGCCGATCGCCGACCACAGCGAGAAACGGCCACCCACCCAGTCCCAGAAGGCGAAGGCATTGTCGGGGTCGATGCCGAAGGCAGCGACCTTGTCGAGCGCCGTGGACACCGCGACGAAGTGCCGCGCCACGGCCGCCTCGCCGAGCTCGGCGGTGAGCCACTGGCGCGCCGAACAGGCGTTCTGCATCGTTTCCTGGGTGGTGAAGGTCTTGCTGGCAATGACGAACAGCGTGGTGCGCGGGGCAAGCCCCTGCAGGGTGGTCGCCAGGTCGGCGCCATCGACGTTGGCGACGTAATGCGTGCGCAGGTGGGGCACGCGGTGGGCGGCGAGCGCCTGGGTCGCCATGCGCGGGCCGAGGTCGGAGCCGCCGATGCCGATATTGACGACGTCGCGAATCGGCTCGCCGGTCGCGCCACGCCACTGGCCGGCGTGGACCGCGGTGCAAAAAGCGCGCATCTTCTCCAGCACCGCCGCGACTTCGGGACGCGGGTTCGTCTCGCGCAAGGCGACATGCAGCACCGCACGCCCCTCGGTATGGTTGATCGGCTCACCGGCGCGCATCTTCGCGATCCAGCCGGGCACGTCGGCGGCATCCCACAAGCCGGCGAGCAGGGGCAGGGTCTCGGGCACGACGCGCTGCTTGGAAAGGTCGAGCAGCCATCCGTCGCCCTGGTCCCAGCGCACCGACAGGCGCGCGAAACGGGCCGGATCGCGCTCGAACATCTGGCGCAAATGGACGTCGCGCAGGCCGTGCGCATGGCGCTCGGCGTGCTTCCAGGCGGGGGTATTCAGGATGGGCGTCATAACCAGAGCATCATGCCCATCTCGAAGGGATGGGTCAGCAAGGCGTGATGAGGAAAGGCGCGGATGCGGTAATCGATCTTGCCGCAAACATCCGGCGTCAGGTCGAGCGCATAGATGCTCTCGCCGTTTTGTCCCGGCCCCTGGTATTCGAGGAACAGGCGGCGGGGCGGTTTCGACTTGGCGTTG